>NZ_BCNQ01000018.1 GCF_001515525.1 Piscicoccus intestinalis NBRC 104926
CCCCAGCGGCCCCGGCTCCGCCGGCGTCGCCAGCGCCGAGCGTGCCGGCCGGCGCGTCCGCCGAGCGCGGGGTCGACAGCTTGCCCTCGATGCAGGAGATGAACTGCCCGAGCAGCTTGTCGGAGATGTCCTGGATGACGCCGCGGCCGAACTGCGCGGGCTTGCCGGTGATGGTCAGGTCGGTGCTCACGTCGACCTGGGTGTGGCCCGAATCGCCTTGCGAGAGCTGAATGGTCGCGGTCGCGCCGGCCATGCCGTTGCCGCGCTTGTCCTTGCCGCGGCCGTCGATGACGGCCCGGTGGCTCGCGTCGTCACGCTCGGTGATCTGCCCGGTGCCGGCGTAGACCATGGCGATCGGCCCGAGGCGCACCTTGACCTGACCGGTGAAGCCCTCGTCGGTCACCTCCGTGACGGTCGCGCCCGGGAAGCACTCGCCGACCTCACGCAGGTCCATGAACAGGGCCCACGCCTGGTCGATCGAGGCGGGGACGGCGAACGAGTGGGTCAGTTCCATGCGATCACGCTCCGGCGGCCGCGAGCACCGCGCGGCGGGTCAGCACCGTCGCCAGGTGGCGGCGGTAGTCGGCGTCTCCTTGCAGGTCCTCCGGGGGATGGGTGCCGTCGGCCGCCGACGCGCAGGCCGCGCCGACCGCCTCCTCGGTGAGTTCGCACCCGGCGAGCGCGCCCTCGACCGAACGGGCCCGCAACGGAGTCGGGCCCATGTTCGTCAGGCCGACCTTCGCCTCGGCGATCCGCCCGTCCTCCACACGCACCGTCGCGGCGACCGCGACGATCGACCACTGGTGCACGACCCGCACGAACTTCTCGTAGTGCGCGCCCCAGCCGGTGTGCTTGGGGATGCGGATCGCCGCGAGGATCTCGTCGTCACCGACCGCCGTCGTGAACAGGTCGACGAAGAACTCGGCGGCGGGCACGACCCGCTGACCGGACGGACCGACGATGACGAACTCCGCGTCGAGCGCCAGCGCCGGCGCGCCGACGTCGCCGGCCGGGTCGGCGTGGGCGAGCGCCCCGCCGATCGTGCCGCGGTGCCGGATCTGCGGGTCGGCGACGGTCTTGACCGCCTCGACGAGCAGCCCCGCGTGCTCCCGGGCCAGCTCGTCGCGCAGGAACTCGTCGTAGCGGGTCATCGCGCCGACGACGATGCCCTCGCCGTCGTCGAACACCCCGCGCAGCTCGGCGACGTTGCCGAGGTCGATGAGCACCTCCGGCGCGGCCATCCGCATGCGCAGGATGGGCAGCAGGCTCTGCCCGCCGGCGATGATCTTCGCGCCGTCGCCGTGGTCGCGCAGCGCCTCCAGGGCCTGCACCAGCGAGGTCGGGGCGACGTAGTCGAAGGATGCGGGGATCATCGCGGGGCTCCGTCCTGCTCGCCACCGGACGCGGGAGGCGGTTGCTCACCGGCCGGTCCGGGCGGGTCCTGGTTCGGCTGGTCGGGGTCGAAGTGCGAGGTCGGCTGCGCCGTCGTCGTCTCATGGGCCTGCGCGCCCGCGGTCTGGATCGCCGTCCACACCCGCTGCGGGGTGCACGGCATCCGGATGTCGGCGACGCCCAGGTGCCGCACCGCGTCGATGACCGAGTTGACGACCGCGGGGGTCGAGGCGATGCAGCCGGCCTCACCGACTCCCTTGGCGCCGATGTCATTGGTCGTCGACGGGGTGACGGTGTTGTCGGTGTCGAAGCTGATCGTGTCGGCCGCGGTCGGCAGCGTGTAGTCGACGAAGGAGCCGGAGACGAGCGTGCCCTGCTCGTCGAAGACCGCCTCCTCCCACAGCGCCTGGGCGATGCCCTGGACGAGGCCGCCGTGGATCTGACCCTCGACGATGAGCGGGTTGACGATCGTGCCGACGTCGTCGACGCAGGCGTACTTGCGCAGGCTGACCTGCCCCGTCTCCGTATCGACCTCGACGGCACACAAATGTGTGCCGTGAGGGTAGGAGAAGGCGCTCGGGTCGTACGTGGCCTCGCTGTCCAGGCTCGGCTCGACGCCGTCGGGCAGGTCGTGCGCGGCGAACACCGCGAGCGCGATCTCGGGCAGGGAGACGGTCTTGCCGCCCTCGCCGGCTCCCTTGACGCCGAAGGCGCCGCCGTCGAATTCGAGATCGTCGGCGGAGGCCTCGAGCAGGTGCGCCGCGATCGGCTTGGCCTTCTCGATGACCTTGTCGGCCGCCTTGAGCACAGCCTGCCCGCCGACGACCAGCGACCGGGAGCCGTAGGTGTCCAGGCCCTTGGGGGAGATGTGGGTGTCGCCGTGCAGCACCTCGACGTCGTCGAAGGCGACGCCGAGCTTGTCGGCCACGAGCTGGCTCCAGGCCGTCTCGTGACCCTGGCCGTGCGCGCTGGAGCCGGTGACGACCTCGACCTTGCCGGTCGGCAGCATCCGCACGTTGGCGTGCTCCCAGCCGCCGGCGCCGTAGTTGAGCTCCCCGAGCACCCGCGACGGCGCCAATCCACACATCTCTGTGAAGGTGGAGATGCCGATGCCGAGTTGCACCCGGTCGCCGCGCTCGCGGCGCTCGCGCTGCTCGGCGCGCAGGCCGTCGTAGTCGAACAGCTCCTTGGCGCGCGCGGTGGCGGCCTCGTAGTTGCCCGAGTCGTACTCCAGCCCGCACACCGTCGTGAACGGGAACTGCTCGTGGGCGATCCAGTTCTGCTCGCGCACCTCCAGGGGGTCGCGGCCCAGCTGCGCGGCGAGCTCGTCCATCATCCGCTCGATGGCGAAGGTGGCCTCGGGGCGGCCGGCGCCGCGGTAGGCGTCGGTCCACGTCTTGTTGGTGAAGACGTTGGTGGCGTTGAACTGATACGCATCGAACTTGTAGATCGAGTTGTACATGAACGCGCCGAGGATCGGCGTGCCCGCGGTGACGAGCCCGAGGTAGGCGCCCATGTCGGTGGTGATGTCGACCTTCAGAGCCCGCACCCGGCCGTCCTTGTCGGCCGCCAGCACCAGCTTCTGCCACTGGTCGCGGCCGTGGTGGGCGACCATGAGCGACTCGCTGCGGGTCTCGGTGAACTTGCAGGGCTTGCCGGTGCGCTGCGCGGCGAGGAAGGTGATGACCTCCTCGGGGGTGACCTGCAGCTTGCCGCCGAAACCGCCTCCGACGTCGGGGGCGACGACCCGCACCTTGGACTCGGGCACGCCGAGCGTCATCGCGAGCATGAGCCGCAGGATGTGCGGCACCTGGGTGGCCGACCACATGACGAGCTGCTCGCCGGTGGGGTCGACGACCGTCGAGCGCGGCTCCATGAAGCTGGGGATGAGCCGCTGGTTGCGGAACTCGCGTTCGACGACGACACCGTCGGCGCGGGCCTGCTCGATGAGCTCGTCGACGCTGCCTCCCGTGCCGGCGGTGGCCGAGTCGAACTGCCAGAACGCGCTCTTGTTCGTGCCGAGATCGGGGTGGGCCAGGGTCTCGTCGGCGGCCGCCTTCTTCAGGTCGAGCGCGGCCGGCAGCTGCTCGTAGTCGACGTCGACGAGCTCGGCGGCGTCGCGCGCCTGTGCCGGGGTGGCGGCGACCACGACGGCGACGACCTCGCCGGAGAACGCGACCCGGTCGACGGCGATCGCGGGGTGGTCGGGCGCCTTCTGGTCGGTGGTGATCGGCCACGCGCACGGCAGCGACCCCTGTACGTCCTTGACGTCCTGGCCGGTGAAGACCGTGACGACGCCCGGCGCCTTCGCGGCGGCGCTCGTGTCGATCGACGTGATCGTCGCGTGGGCGTAGGGGCTGCGGACCATCGCCAGGTGCAGCATGCCCGGCAGCACGATGTTGTCGGTCCAGCGGGTGCGGCCGGTGATGAGGCGCTGGTCCTCCTTGCGGCGGCGGGCCCTGCCGACCTCGCGGCCCGTCTCGGTCTGGTGCTCGGTGGTGCTCGTCATGCCCGCTCACCCACTCCGGCGGCCTGCTGCACGGCCCGCACGATGTTCTGGTAGCCGGTGCAGCGGCACAGGTTGCCCTCCAGCCCGTGGCGGATCTCGCTCTCGCTGGGCGTGGGGTTGTCGTTGAGCAGGTCGACGGACTGCATGATCATGCCCGGCGTGCAGAACCCGCACTGCAGGGCGTGGGCCTCGTGGAAGGCCTGCTGCATGCGGTGCAGCTGGCCGTCGACGGCCAGCCCCTCGATCGTCGTCACCTCGTGCCCGTCCGCCTGCACGGCGAGCATGTTGCACGACTTGACGCTGCGCCCGTCGAGGTGCACCGTGCAGGCGCCGCAGTTGCTCGTGTCGCACCCGATGACGGTGCCGGTCTTGCCGAGGCGCTCGCGCAGGTACTGCACGAGCAGCATCCGCGGTTCGACCTCGTCGCTGTGGTCGACGCCGTCGACCTTGACGTTGATGCGGGTCATCCGTCACTCCTTCGTGTCGGTTGCGGCTGTGGCGTGATCGCCCGTCGGTCCGCCGGCACGCACCGGCCCGTGGAGGCATCCTCACCTGTTGCCGCGCCGGTGACAACAGGTGTCCGACCACCGTGTCGACACAGCGCCGCGCCGGGGTGCGCACTCGTCACCGTCGACGTGGGTGGAATCACGTGCGGTCCGGGGGAGTCGGGCCGCTGGGGTCGCTCGAGTCGCTGGGGTCGCTCGAGTCGCTGGGGTCGCTCGGGTCGTGGTGGTGGATGGGGCCGTCACGCTCGGACAGGCGGTCGCCGCGCCCGCCCCATTGCTGGGCGATGATCTCCGCGGCGATGCTGACCGCGGTCTCCTGCGGGGTGCGGGCGCCGAGATCGAGTCCGATGGGACTGGCCAGCCGGTCGAGCTCGGCGTCGCTCAGGCCCGCCTCCCGCAGACGGGCCATTCGGTCGGTGTGGGTGCGGCGGCTGCCCATCGCGCCGACGTAGGCGAGCGGGGTGCGCAGCGCGACCTCGAGCACCGGCACGTCGAACTTCGGGTCATGGGTCAGCACACAGACCACTGTGCGTTCGTCGAGGCGCCCCGCGTCGCGTTCGGCGCTCAGGTAGCGGTGCGGCCAGTCGACGACGACCTCGTCGGCATCGGGGAAGCGGCTCGCGGTGGCGAAGACGGGCCGGGCGTCGCAGACCGTCACGTGGTACCCGAGGAAGACGCCGACCTGCGCGACGGAGGCGGCGAAGTCGATCGCGCCGAAGACGATCAACCGCGGACGCGGGGCGTAGGCGGCGACGAACACCCGCAGGCCCTCGCCGCGACGCTCCCCGTCGGGACCGTAGGTGAGGGTGCCGGTGTGTCCGCCGGCGAGCAGCCCCCGGGCGTCGTCGGTGACGGCGGCGTCGATGCGCTCGCTGCCGAGGCTGCCGGTCGGTGGGTCGTGCTCGGCGGGATGCACGACGAGCCGGCGCCCCACGCGCTCGCGGTCGGGGTGCTCGATGATCGTGGCCACCGCGACGGGGCGGCCGGCGGCGATGTCGGCGGCCACCGCCTCCAGCTGGGGAAAGGTCCGCTTGCTGACCGGCTCGACGAACACATCGAGGATGCCGCCGCAGGTCAGGCCGACGGCGAACGCGTCGTCGTCGCTGACCCCGTACCGCTGCAGCTCGGGGCGGGCGTCGGCGACGACCTGCTGGGCCAGCTCGTAAACGGCCCCTTCGACGCAGCCACCGGAGACCGAACCGACCGCCTGACCGCCCGGGCCGACGAGCATCGACGCCCCGGCCGGGCGCGGCGCCGAGCGCCACGTGGCGACGACCGTGCCCACCCCGACGGTGTCGCCGGCGCGCCACCATTGCAGGAGCTCGTCGAGAACGTCACGCATGCTGGACCACCCTCACGAAGTGCTCGAACGCGGCCAGCGAGTGACCGGCCACGAAGTCGTCGACGTGCGGGAGGGCGGCCGCGATGCCGCCCTGCACCGGCTCGTACCCGGCTTTACCCCGGTGCGGGTTGACCCAGACGACGTGGTGGGCCACCGCGCGCAGCCGGCGCATCTGGTCGCCGAGGTCGCGGGGGTCACCGCGCTCCCAGCCGTCGCTGAACACCGCGACGACGGCGCCGCGGGCCATGCCGCGCCGGCCCCAACGGCGCAGGAAGACGTCGATGTTCTGCGCGAGCCGGGTGCCGCCGGACCAGTCGGGTACCGCGTCGCCGCAGGCGATCAGCGCCCGCTCGGCGTCGCGGTGCTGCAACGCCCGCGTGATGTGGGTGAGGCGGGTGCCCATCGTGAACACCTCGACGTCGTGCGTGCCGTGGGCGCCCGGGCCGGTGACGAACTGGTGGGCGAGCCGCAGCAGGGAGTCGGCGTAGGCGGACATCGACCCGGACACGTCGATGAGCAGCACGATGCGCCGCGGCCTGGTGCCGCGTCGCCGCCGCCGGATCGGGCCGGATTCGCCCATCCGGCGCAGTTGGTCGCGCAGGGTGCGTCGCGGGTCGACGGCGCCGGAGCGGGACGGGGTGTGCCGGTGGGTCCGGCGGCGCGGCGGGCGCGGGTTCAGCTGCCCGAAAAGCCGGGCGATCCGGGCGCGCTCGGCGGCGCTGAGGGTGGCGACGTCGCGGTGGCGCAGGATGTCGTCGTCGCTGGCTCGGGCCCGCACGTCCTGCGCGTGGGTGTCGTCGGCTCCGCCGGTGTCGGTGTCGCGGTCGGTGGCTTGCAGGGCGGCCTGGGGGTGCGTCACCGTGGATCGCTGTTGCCGCGGTCCGGTGGGTTGCCGCCCGAACCACGCGGCGAACACCTGGTCGTGGCGGCGCAGGTCGTCGGGGGAGGAGCACAGGGTGGCGCGCCCGGCCCAGAACACCCCGGTCGGGTCGGTCAGCCCGACCTGCGCGGCCGCCTGCAGGTAGCTGCGCTCACGGTCCGCGGTGACGGTCACGCCGGCGGCGCGCAGCGCGCGGGCGAACCCGAGCAACGCGGCCTCGGGTCGGTGATTCGCACGTGGGTTGGGGTCCGGCGACGTCGACGCGGCCGCGCCCGTGGGAGCAGCGGGGCCCTTCGCGGTGGGGCCGGTCGCGGTGGGGCCGGTCGCGGTGGGGCCGGCCGTGGTGGGGCCGGGCGCGGTGGGGCCGGTCATCGTGTCAGCACCCGGTCGAGGGCAGCGCGGACCCGTTCGGCGTCGTCGCGGTGCTTGACGGCGACCCCGAGGGTGGCCGCGGCGGTTTCGACGTCGAGGTCGACGGCGCCGAGTTCGAGAAGGGCGCGGGCCCAGTCGATGGTCTCGGCGACCCCGGGCGGTTTGACCAGGTCACCGGCGGGTTGATGACCCTCGCGCAGCCGCTGACAGGCGAGGACGACCTGCTCGGCGAGAAGGTCGGGGATGTGCGGCAGATGCCGGCGCACGATCTGCAGTTCGCGCTCCAGGCCGGGGTGGTCGATCCAGTGGTAGAGGCAGCGCCGCTTGAGCGCGTCGTGCAGGTCGCGGGTGCGGTTGGAGGTGAGGACGACGACGGGCGGGGTGGGCGCCCGGACCGTGCCGAGCTCGGGGATGCTCACCTGCCACGTCGAGAGCACCTCGAGCAGGAACGCCTCGAACTCGTCGTCGGCCCGGTCGATCTCGTCGACGAGCAGCACGACCGGGGCGTCCCGGAGCGCGCGCAGCACCGGGCGGGCGAGCAGGAACCGCTCGGTGAACAGTTGGTCCTCCACGGCGGCGAGATCGGTGCCCGCCGAGCCGGGCGCGGTGGTCAGGCCCGCCTCGGGCAGGCCGGGCGCGGCGGAGTTCCGGGCCTCGGGCGGGCCCGGCGCCGGGGCCGCCCGGGTCGCCTCGAGGGCGCGCAGGTGCAGGATCTGGCGCGGAAAGTCCCAGTCGTACAGGGCCTGGCTCGCGTCGATCCCCTCGTAGCACTGCAGCCGGAGCACGGGCAGGTCCAGCGCACGCCCGAGCGACTCGGCGAGCGCAGTCTTGCCCGTGCCGGGCTCGCCCTCGAGCAGCAGGGGGCGGCCCATCCGCACCGCCAGCCACGCGATCGTCGCCAGCGCCCCGTCGGCGAGGTAACCGGTCTGCTCGAGTCGCGTGCCGAGATCGGCCGGGGAGGCGACGGTCTCGCTCGGGCGGCGCCCGGCGAGGTGGGCTGGTTCCGTCTGCGGTGTCGGCTCCATCCGCCCAGGATCACCCAAAGGCGCTGCTCGCGACACCCCACCTGGCCGAACGGATCGGCTCAGTGGCCGCTGCGTGGGAGGACCCTCACCGCTGCGTCGTTCGGCTGCTTCTGCGCCGTCGGGACCGTCAGCGCCGTCATCGCCCCGCTCGCCGAGCTGAAGCAGCCGGAGGGCTTGCCGACCGTCTTGAGGCCGACGAGGTCCCCGGCTCCCCAGACGGCGGGCTTGCGGGTGGTGGCGGGGTACATGATCTGCGCGGGGTCGGAGATCTTCGGGTGGTCCAGCCCCACGACGTGGCCGAGTTCGTGCATGAGCACCTGACCCCAGGTGCCGATGAGCCCCGTGGTGTTGCCGGCGCCGAATCCGGACGGCATCGACTTCGTGCGGTCGAGGACGACGTACCCCTGCACGATGCGGTGCCAGGACCGCGTGCCGGCGCGCGCCGTGTCGAGGTCGTAGAAGGCACCGCCGACTCCGACCGTGTCGGCGCCGCCCGTCAGGTACGCCGAGCGACGAGCCTTGGCCGGGTTGTTCGGGCGGGCGAAGGCGACGACGAGGTCGGTGCCGGACGGGTAGTCGTCGAGGACGTCCTTGCCCTTGGAGCCGGGCACGACGCTGGTGGTGCCGACCTTCTGGAAGCGCAGGCCGCTGGCGGCGGCAATGCGCGCGATCGCGGTGTCGACGTCGGCGGCCGCGCCCTTCGGGGCCCCGGTGAGGTTGACGCGGTACCGGATCGTCGTGCAGGGATCCCACTTCGACGGGGGCGTGGTGAGGTACCCCACCGACTTGGGGTTGCCTCGCCCGACGGCGGCCGTGACCGCTCCCGAACCGCCGGCCTGCAGCGCCCCGCCACCGGCTCCGGTCGAGGGCGTCGGCACCGATCCATCCCCTGACGCCGCGGATGCGGGTGAGGCGGTGTCTGCCGTTGACGACGACGCTGACGACGACGCCGCGGACGCCGCGGACGACGCGGACGACCCGGAGGCCGCCGGTGCCGGAGCCGATGCCGCTGCCGGCGCGACAGCCGTGGGGGCGCTCACCTGGGCGCCGACGGCCAGCGGAGCGGCGACGAAGGCGCACAGCGTGAGGGCTGCCGAGGCCTGCCGGGATCTGCGGGAGCCGCGCCCGGCTCGGGTGCCGCGGGCGGTCGGCGAATCGGGTGTGCTGGTGTCGGACGTGATCCTGGTGAAGGTCACGGAGGGGTCCCCTTCCGGGTCTCGGACGCATCGGTCGCGGGGCGGTCCCGTGCCCCTCGACCGACCGGGCACCCGAGAGAGGCTGCCCCAACTTCGCCTCCGATGCCCCCGGTGTCCACTGGGCGGGCCGGGCGCGCCGCCCGCGGCGGACCCGACTCACGAGGTCGCCACCCGACCGAGCGCGGCGAAGGCGCAGGTCAGGACGGGGTACACAGTCGACAGCGCTAACTCCGGTGGCCGCGCGGCCGATGTGGAGCACGGAACGCAGCAGCCGCGTGCTCGGGGTGGGAGGTGGCGACGCATGAGCGCCGTGACCGCGAGCATCCTCGTGGGCCGTCGGGACCGATCTCGACCCGGGATCCGGCCCGGCTGGCTGGCTCTGCTGCACGAGGATCGCGGCTACGCCTGGCAGCTGCTGAGGCTGCAGTTGAGCGGCGCCGACCTGCCGTCGCAGGCGATGGACGACCCGCCCGGGGTGCTCTGGCAGGCGTCGGCCGAGACCGACGTGGTCGGTGAACTCGCGGCGCTGTTGCACCTGTATGTCGCGCGCACGCCCGGGATCGTGCGTCAGGCTGCGCGGATGCCGGCCCTGCGTCGGCAGCGGGTGGACCTGCGGGCGGTGGGCGAGCGCGACCCCGAGCGGCTCGCGGGCCTGTTGGCGCTGGCCCGATTCGGTGGGCGCGACCTCACCCTGGCGGCGACGATCCTGCCCGGAAGCCGACTGCGCGAGGACGGGCTCATGGCGTTGCCGGATTGGGAACTCGACATCGCCCACACCGCGCTGACGCGCAATCGCAGCGTGGTCGGCCACGGGCTCGTCGTGCACGACCTGCGTGTCGACACCGAGGACGGCGCGCAGGATGCGGCCCGCGCCCAGGAACAGGCGGCCCGCCAGGCAGCGGGCGCCGTCGACCAGGCCCGGCCCGTACCGGAACCGGCCGCCGACCGGACCCCTGTCATCCGGTGGCCGGGGCTGCGCCCGCCGGGCGGTCGTCATGCCGGCCACACCCCCGAGGAGCCGCGCCGGTGACTGCCCACCAGGTGGGTGTCGACGATGCCGATGGCCTCCATGAGCGCGAACACGGTGGTCGGCCCGACGAAGCGGAACCCGCGCCGCTTGAGCTCTTTGGTGAGCGCGACCGACTCCGCTGAACTGCTGGGGACCTCGGCCCGACGACGCGGTGCCGGGGTGTGGCTCGGCCGGAACGACCAGACGAGCTGCGCGAGCCCCCCGTCGTCGCGCAGAGCGACCGTGGCCGCGGCGTTGGCGATCGTCGACTCGATCTTGCGGCGATTGCGCACGATCGCGGCGTCGGCCATGAGGCGCGCGACCTCCGCCTCCCCGTAGCCGGCCACCCGGTCGGGGTCGAAGTCGTCGAACGCGGCCCGGAAGGCGGGGCGTTTACGCAGAATCGTGGCCCACGACAAGCCGGACTGGAAGGCCTCCAGCGAGAGGCGCTCGAACACCCCGCGTTCGTCACGCACGGGCATGCCCCACTCGCCGTCGTAGTACGCGCGCAGCAGTGGGTCGGTGGCCGCCCAGGTCGGGCGGGCCAGGCCATCGGGCCCGACGATCAGGTCGGGGTTCAGCGGGTTCTGCGTCATGGGCGAACCCTGCCACCGAGCACCGACAAGATCCGTGCGACCGCGGGGCTGGCTGCGAACCGCCTTAGAAGAGAACGTCGTTCGCTTCCAGCGCCAACAACCGCGCCTTTCGGTCCAGGCCGCCGGCGTAGCCGGTGAGGGAGCCGTTGCGCCCGACCACGCGGTGACAGGGCACGATGATGGAGATCGGATTGCGCCCTACAGCCGCGCCGACCGCCCTGGCCAGGTCACGGCCTCCGAGCTCCTCGGCGATGGCGCCGTACGTGGCCCGTTGCCCGTAGCCGATCTGCCGCAGTCGGTGCCACACCCGCTGTTGGAACGGTTCGCCGCGCGCCGCCAACGGAAGGTCGAAGACGGTCCGCGCGCCGGCGAGGTACTCGCCCAACTGGGTGGCGGCGCGCAGCACCTCGGCCCTCGGGTCGTCGCCGACCTCGACCCGAGGGCCGAGGTGCTGCGGGGCCGGCGGGTGCCGGTGCCCCTCGAAGTACACGCCGGTGAGGGAGTCACCCGTGCCGGTCAACAGCAACTCGCCGAGGGCGGACCGCACGACGGCATGCCGGGTGCGGTGGTCGGCGGTGGTGCTCATCGAAGTCCTCGGCTCACGGATCGGTGCGATGCAGGCTGTCATATCAAGGAGACGCCTGACGTCGCCGATGTGTGAGGTCAGCGGTGCACGCGCGGACGAGTCAGCCGAGCGTGGTGCCGAACGCCATGCCGATGCCGTACGTGAGCAGGAGCCCGATCGCGCCGCCGATCATCACGCGCAGCGAGGCGCGGCCGGCTGGGGCCCCGCCCATGCGGGCCCCCAGCGCCCCGGTGATGCCGAGCGCGACGAGCACGCCGAGGTAGGTGATGATCACGCGGGAGGCCGCGGGGGCCAGCAGGATCGCGGCCACGGGCAGCAGGCCGCCGACGACGAACGACACGGCCGAGGAGGCGGCGGCGACGGTCGGGCTGACGAACTCGTCGGGGTCGATGCCGAGTTCGATGTCCAGATGGGCCCGCAGCGCGTCCTTGTCGGTGAGTTCGCGCGCGACGACGGTGGCGGTCGACTGCGACAGGCCCCGGTTCACGTAGAGGGCGACGAGTTCGGCGAACTCCTCGTCGGGCATGTCGGCCAGTTCGCGACGCTCCTTCTCCACCAGCGCCCGCTCGCTGTCGCGTTGGCTGCTCACCGAGACGTACTCGCCGAGGGCCATCGACACGGCGCCGGCGACGAGCGCCGCGACGCCCGCCACCATGATCGCCTGGTGGTCGGTGGTCGCGCCGGCCACGCCGAGCACCACTCCGGCGGTGGAGACGATGCCGTCGTTGGCGCCCAGCACCGCCGCCCGCAGGGCGTTCAGGCGCTGGCTGAGCGAGCCGCCGTGTGGCTCGTTCGGGTGCTCGCTCACGATGTCCTCCTGGGTGGTCCTGATCGTTTCGCGCGTTGAAGGTAACCCGTCAGGCACCTGATGTCATCGCAGGAAAGGCTTGCCTGACCTGCGATGATGCGGTTCGGGGCGGGCGCCGTCAGACTGGAGGTCATGACCGACGAGCCGCCCGGGGAGCGCGGGGAGACCGAGGACGCACGGCTCGACGAGGCCTTCGAGGCGACCCCGCGAACCGCTTTCCTGCCGGAGTCGGTGCGGGCCCGCTGGGCCGAGGACCGGCCGCTTCCGCTCGCGGCGGGCATGACGAACTCCCAGCCCAGCACCGTGCGCGACATGCTGCGGCTGCTCGGCGTGCGCCGCGGCGCCCGCGTGCTCGACGTCGGCTCCGGCTCCGGCTGGACCACCGCGCTGCTCGCCCACCTCGTCGGACCCGACGGGGAAGTCATCGGCGTCGAGATCGAGCCGGAACTGGTCACCTTCGGCCGCGACCGCCTCGACCGCATGCGGCGGCCCTGGGCGCGGATCGAGGCGGCCGCCCCCGGCGTCCTGGGGCGGCCCGAACTCGGCCCCTACGACCGGATCCTCGTGTCGGCCATGGCGCGTCGGCTCCCCGACGCGCTCGTCGAGCAGCTGGCCGCCGGCGGGGTGCTGCTCGCGCCGGTCGCCGGGCGGATGGTGCGGGCCCGCCGCGCCCCGGCCGGTGACGTGACCCTCGAGCAGTTCGGCGCCTACCGGTTCGTGCCGCTGCGCTGAGGCGCCGGCGCAGCGCGCGCTACCGGGGAAGGCCGAACTACCGGCAGCCCGACGTACGGGCGTAGCCCGAATGACAACGGCGCGAACTACAGCCAGCCGTTGGCCTGGGCGATCTGGGCTGCCTCGGCGCGATTTCGGGCTCCGGTCTTGCCGATGGCGCTGCTCAGATGGTTGCGGACGGTGCCCTCGGACAGGAACACCGCCTTGGCCACGTCGGCCACCGAGCCGCCGTCGAGCGCCGTGCGCAGTACTTGCGTCTCCCGGGCCGTCAGGGGAGACTCGCCGGCCGTCATCGAGTCGGCCGCGAGCGCGGGGTCGATGACCCGCAGCCCCCCGTGCACCCGCCGCACCGCCTCCGCGAGCTGCCGGGCCGGCGTGTCCTTGACGACGAATCCCGCTGCCCCCGCCTGCAGCCCGCGCCGCACGTAACCGGGGCGCCCGAAGGTCGTGACGATGAGAACCCGCACCGCCGGCAGGGCGGAACGCAGCGCGGCGGTCGCCTCGATGCCGTCGATGCCGGGCATCTCGACGTCGAGGAGCGCCACGTCGGGCCGATGCGCCCGGGCCGCGTCGAGCACCTCGTCGCCGCGTCCGACCTCCGCGACGACCTCCAGATCGGACTCCATCGACAGCAGCGCGGCCAGCGCGCCGCGCACCAGCGCCTGATCGTCGGCCAGCAGCAACCGGATCATGCGGACTCCCGCGCCCGGGCGCTCAGCACGAATCGCCGCTGGTCCGGGCCGGCTCCGCCCGCTCCGCCGGCGGTGGGGGTGCCGGGTTCGCGGGCGACGCCGACGACGGCCCCGACCTTGCGGGCCCGCTCCCGCAGCCCGGTCAGCCCGTTGCCCGCTTCGATCGCGGTGTCGTCCCGGACCCCGACGCCGTCGTCGCAGACCCGCACCGTGGTCGCCGTGAGTTCGACCTCGCAGCGGCGCGCCCCGGAGTGGCGCACGACGTTGGTGACGCCCTCGCGGACGACCCATGCGAACAGGTCCCGCAGCCCTGGATCGACGTCGTCCGTCGCGCCCGGGAGCCGAGCTTCGATCCCGGCGGCGTCCAGCGCCCGTCGCGCCCGGACCAGTTCGGCGGGCAGCGAGAGCTGCCGGTAGCCGGAGACGGTCTCGCGCACCTCGGCCAGCGCGTCCCGGGACAGACGCTCCAGGTCGGCGATCTCGGTCTTCGCGCGCCGTGGGTCGACGTCGACCAGTCGACCGGCGAGCTCGGCCTTGACGGTGATGACCGTGAGGCTGTGACCGAGGATGTCGTGCAGGTCCCGGGCCATGCGGGCCCGCTCGAGCTCCACCGCGAGCTCGGCCTTCTCCTCCCGTTCTCGCGTCAGCGCGTCCTGGTTGCGTTCGCCGACGACCCCGCCCCAGACACTCAGCCCGATGCCGCTGGCCCACAGCCCCAGGCCGATCGCCCAGGCCGCATCCACCCCCAGCAACAGGCCCCCGCCGGTCATGACCACGCCGCACAGGAGCACGACGACCAGCCCCCGACGAGTGGGCAGCGTGGCGGCCGCGCCGGCGGCGATGTACGTCAGGCACGTCAACCCCATCGGTCCGGCCACCGCGACGGTCAGCGCGGTGAGCACCCCGAGGCCGACCAGCCACCCGACCGGCATGATCCGCCGGAACACCCGGAACGGCCGGACCCCCAGCCAGCCCCCCAGGTAGCCGCCGGCGTAGACGAGCGAGAACAGCGCCAGCAGCACCACCCCGCCCCACCGTCGAATGCCGCCCTCGGACCACATCTGCGCCAGCGGGAACAGCAGGAAGACGAGGAAGGCCACCGCGTAATACGTCGTCATGCGTTGGTGGCGGGCGTGGGCGCGCGAGCGTGCGGTGCTGGCCGGGCGCCCTGAATTCCCTGCGCGCACGGCGCCCCCGGCGTTCCCGATCGTGCCCGGCACCGGCTCCGAGGCGGTCAGCCGGGCCTCGCCGCCCGCCGGTGGTGTCGGCCTCATGGACGCCACGGTAATCCGAGGCGCAGGACGACACGGAGCGTCACGGCGTCAGGACGTCACGGCGGCTGTTCGCGCGCGTCCGGCCCCGGGGCCGGCACCCGCTGGATGTCGTCGAGCCGCAGCGCGCTGACGAGCGCCGCGATCGTGTCGGGCGCGTCGACCGGCGCGGCGCCGGAGGCCGACGGCAACGGCACGGGGTCTGGCATCGCCGGCGGGCCACCGCCCGGTGCCCACCAGTAACTCAGGTGCGCCAGCGGGAAATGGCGCCGCAGCCCGGACCATCGGCCGTGCGAGGTGACCGCCACGGGCACGTCACGCACCCCGGCTCCGAAATGACGGGCGATGGGGCCGCCGAAGAAGTCGCCGCGCAGCACACTCCCGGCGGGCAGATAGAGGTTGGTCCAGCGGGTGGGCCCGAACGGCGCCGCCGTGTGCCCGACCCGAAGCCAACGCTCCCCGCCCGGATAGCGGTAGCGGCGGCGGTAGAACCGCGAGTCCTCCAACTCGTCGTGGATGGGCGGGCAGCGCGGCACCTCCTTGCGGTTCTGCAGGTCGGCGAGGGTGAGCCCGGGCCGGCCCCCGAAGGGCACGTCGGCCTCGTCGAGCAGCAGCGGAGCGTACGTCAAGGGGGAGCCCGTCGAGACGAAATCACTGATGAGCCAAGGCACCCCGGCGGCCCGCCCGGCCCGCCACAGGTCGAACTGGGCCGCCTGAAAGGCGTCGAGCTCGGCGGTGGAGACGGCCGGTACCGGCTGGGCCCCGTCGGCCGGACCGCCCGGATCGAGTCGGTCGCAGGCCTCGTCGAAGACTGCCGCGTACGCCTGATCCCCCGCCCGGCACGGGTCGGGGTGACGCAACTCGTCCCACAGGCTGCGCACCAGGTCGAGGCCGATGACGGTGCCCAGCGAGTGCCCGACGATGATGATGCGCTCATAGCGCCCCGCGTGCAGCCGGCGCAGCAGCGTCAGACCCTCCTCGCGGATGCGGCGGCGCGACTCGATGTTCGCCGGCCGGGGCGCGAGATAGCGCACGGCGTCCGAGAGATAGGCGCGCACGAGCCGGCCCATGAAGCCTCCGCCGACCGCCAGCGCGAGGGCCAACCACACCTGCCACGTGGCGAGGAGTTCACGTAGCCCGGGCAGGCCCCCGGAGACGATCGCGTCGACCAGCCCCCACAGCAGCAGCGCCGCGAGCACGGCCATCGCGATCTGGAACGCGATGACGAGGCGGGCCGCGGCCCCGCCCACGCTCCACCACCGCCGGCTCAGCAGCAGCTGAAGACCCCAGCTCAGGCTGGTGCGCAGGTCGGCGTCCGGCGCCAGATGTGCCCAATACAGCTCGAAGAAGTCGGTGTGCGCCCGGAGGTGCGGCGTGGGCGGCTCCGAGAGGCGACGCAGCTCCGTGGAGTCGGTGACCCGATCCGGGCTCGAGAACAACCGCGGCAGGCCGATGCCGACCGTGAACGAGCGCAACGAGCGCATCGGCGGCTGGTCGCCGAGGCCGTGGATGAGCACGACCGCTTGGCGCGGTGAGCCGTCGGGCTCGTCGGAGGCCGCCCAGTCGGTGCCGATGCGCGCCCCGGCGGGCGTCGGCGCCCTCGACGCCTGCGCCGGCCCCTCCTGCGAGCTGCCTTGCGACGCACCGCCCGTCGAGGCCGCGACCTCCTCGCGGCCGGCATCGATGCGCGTGCTCGCCATGGTCGTCTCCTTCCTCGCCCCGTTGCCGAAGACCGGCACGCCGGACGTTACCCGGCGGCACCGACAAGACCTTCGAGACGAGCGCGCCCTCGCCTTGTCGGTGCTCGACCCTAGGGTTCTCGGCAGCGAGCCCGGGCACGAGCGTGGGCGTCACCACAGGGAGGTCGACCATGACCAAATCACAGAGCAGCGGCGCGACGCACGGCCGCACCGACGGCGAAGCTGCGCCGCCGCGGACCATGCGCGCGGCGGTTCTCGACGGGCCCGGCCCGGTGACGAACCTGCGGGTGCGCGAGGTCGCCGTGCCGCAGCCGCCACCCGGGTGGGTGCGGGTGCGGGTGAAGGCGTTCGGCATGAACCGCTCCGAGCTGCACACCCGCCTCGGGCTCGCCGAGGGCGTCACCTTTCCGCGCGTCCTGGGCATCGAAGCCACCGGCACCGTCGACCTCGACCCCGACGGTGTGCTGGCGCACGGCACGCAGGTGGTCGCGATGATGGGCGGCATGGGGCGCACCTTCGACGGCGGGTACGCCCAGTACACGGTGGTGCCCCGGCACAACGTCATCGCCTTTCACAGCGACCTGCCCTGGGCGGCACTCGGCGCCGTGCCCGAGACCCTGCAGACCGCCTACGGATGCCTCACCGTCGGCCTCGACCTGCAGCCCGGCCAGACCCTGCTCATCCGCGGCGGCACCTCGGCGCTCGGGCTGGCCGCCGCCACCCTCGCCACGAGCGAAGGCGCCACCGTGCTGGCCACCACCCGCAGCCACAGCCGCCTCGACGAACTCGCCGGGCACGGCGTCGACCACCCGCTCTTCGACGACGGCGACGTGGCCGCGTAGGTGCGCCGGCTCCTGCCCGACGGGGTCGATGCCGCGATCGAACTCGTCGGCACCCCCACGCTGCCCGACACCCTCGCCGCCACCCGGGTTCAGGGCACCGTCTGCTTCGCCGGCATGCTCTCCAACGAGTGGACGGTGCGCGACTTCTACCCGATCGACTACCTGCCCAACGGTGTCCGGCTCACGGCCTACGCCGGCGAGGCAGCCGATCTGCCTCCGGCCGTGCTCCAGGAGTACCTCGACCGGATGGCTGACGAGACGGTGACCCTCGGCCCGGTGCATGCCTACCCGCTCGAGCGCATCCAGCAGGCCCACGCCGATCTGGAGTCGGGCCGGCACGTCGGCAAGCTCGTCGGGCTGCCCTGGGCCTGAGCTTCTTCAGCGGCCGCCCGCGCGACCTTGGCCACCTCGCGGCGCCCACAGCCCGGACCACCACGACAGCCGCCACCACCCGCCCCGGTTCGGCGGTTTCGACGGCTGCGGTGACACCGCCTCCCCGGCGGGGTCGGCGGCGGCCGCCTGCTGTGCCAGCCGAGCCTGCTGGGCTTGCTGCGCCTGGTGCGCCTGCTGTGCCTCGCGCGCATGCCGCCAGCGTTCGACCATGGCGTCCACGTCGACGCGCGGGGCGACGACCGGCATCGCGCGCCCGACGGCGGGGCGCCGCCGGTCCTCCACCACCCGGCGGTTGTAGTCGCGCAGGATCTCGCGCACCGACTCCTCGCGGGTCACGTCGAGCAGCGACTCCGGAAACGACGCGGCCTCGGCGCGCAACTGCATGACCGGTGGCATCGCGGCCGACCGATCGAGGCCCTCGCGTTCGAGGAAACGCTTGACCCACCAGTCCGGATCGTCGGGATCACCGAGGTTCAGCGGCTTGCCCGACCCGCGCAGACCGCTGAACTCGCCGCGCTCCGTCGCCTCCCGGATCTGCCGCTCGACCCAGCTCTCGTACCGCATCCCTCCATGGTGCCGCGCCTGCCCGCACCTGCCATCCCGAGTGCGGCGAACCCTGTCGGTGCCCTGCCCTACAGTGACAGCTCAGCGCGGAGCCCGACCCTGCGCGACGTCGCCGAGAGCCGAAGGAGGTGCCATGAGACGGTTCGGCGCAGGTGCGCTCATGATCGTCGGCGTGATCGCCGTGGCCGCCCTGCTGCGTGCCCCGATCACCGCCGTGCCGCCCGCGCTCGCGGAGATCACCGCCGACCTGCAGCTGTCCGCCGCCGCCGCGGGAGCGACCACCTCGCTGCCGCTCGTGTGTTTCGGGGTGTTCGCCTTCCTCGCGCCGCTGCTCATCGCCCGTCACGGCCTCGAACGCACCGCCCTGCTGCTGCTCGTTCCCCTGCTCCTCGGCCTGCTGCTGCGCAGCGCGGCCGGCGCGGCCGCGTTCTTCCTCGGGGCCGTGCTCCTCGGAGTCGGGATCGCGGTCGGCAACGTGCTGCTCCCCGCGCTCATCCGCGCCCGATTCGCCGGTCAGGTCGCCGTCGTCATGGGCGTCTACGTCTCCACGCTGCAGCTGTCCGGTGCCGCGGGGTCGGCGCTCACCGTGCCGCTGCAGGAGGTGCTGGGGTGGAGTTGGCGGGGCGCGCTCGCCGTGTGGGCGGTGCCAGTCCTGGCGTTGCTGCCGTTGTGGTTCGTCATCGCCCGCCGGCCGGGCGGGCCCGCCTCCGGGCGCCTGCCGGTGGGGCTCGGGCACGTCGTCGGGCGCCGCATGCCGTGGGCCATCACGCTCTTCCTGGCGCTGCAGGCCGGGGTGTTCTATGCGCTGCTCACGTGGATTCCCGCGCAGCTGACCTCGCACGGCATCTCGGCGCACGCCGCCGGTCTCGCGCTGGGAGCCTTCTCCCTGCTCGGGCTGCCCGGCGCGTTCATCTCGCCCCAGTTCGCCACCGGGCGTCACGCCAGGGCCTACATCGCCGGCGCCTACGGGCTGCAGGCCCTGGCCACGCTGCTGCTGCTCGTCGGGCCGACCGCGGCCCTCATCGGCACACTGATCTGTGGGCTCACCCAGGGTGCCGGGTTCTCCATCGCCCTGACCTTCATCGCCGACCAGCCCGACCCGCACGACGTGCCGGCGGTGTCGGCGCTGGCTCAGGGGATCGGCTATCTCGCCGCGGCCGCCGGGCCGGTGGCGCTCGGTCTGCTGCACGAGGCCTCCGACGGCTGGCTGTGGCCCGACGCGCTGCTCGCCGTCACCGTGCTCGTGCTCGTCGCCCTCGGCGGCGCGATCGGTAGCCGACTGCACCGGGCCCACGCGTTCGAGCGGATAACCCGGTAGGTTCAGGCGGCGACGTCGGGAGCCTGCCGCGCGGGCGAGGCGAGCCGCGGACGCCCGCGGGATCACCGGCAGGGAGGCGGCTCGGGGATGTGACGAGGGCGGCCGCGGTGGTGCCCGCATGCCGCCCTCGTGCCGACCCTCCACCGGGAAAGTTCGGGTGCGGGTCGATCCTCCCCCGGGGAGTTCTGAGCCAAGACCCCCATTGTGCACCAGTTATCGCGCTCAGAACCGATCCGTGTCAGCACCCATTTTCGGCCCTCCACGGTGGTGCTCACGACCCATAACCGTTGATATGTGCAGGTCAGCGGCCTGAACGAGTCCAGACTGACGGCGCGTCTGTTTTGCCCGAAGTTGACGACCAAAGATAAGTTTGCAGTTATGGTGACCGACTCGAAGACAATGGACTCCCGCTCAGGGGTCGCTCGCGCCCGGCAGCGCGTGCCAGCCCCGGACCGTCTGCGCGGTCTCGCGCATCCCGTCCGGGTCCGGGTGCTCGCCGCGCTGCGCACCGCCGGCCCCTCGACCGCCACGGCGCTCGCCCAACAGCTCGGACTCAACTCCGGCGCCACCAGCTACCACCTGCGGCAGCTGGCGGCCTACGGCTTCATCGTCGAGGCCAACGATCTGGGCAACCGACGGGACCGCTACTGGAAGGTGCCCGAAGGCGGCGAGGCCCCCACCCCGACCGCCCGCCCCGAGCGCGGCCCCGTCGGCGACGTCGAGGCCCGCTCCGCCTACCTGCAGGCCCGGCTCGTCGAACAGACCGACGCGGCCCAGGCCGCGATCGAGGCCCACCACGGCCTCGGGCGCGAGTGGAGCGAGGTGAGCGACCTCAGCACGCACATCGTCAACCTCACGCCGGAGCGAGCCGAGCGGCTGTTCGGCGACATCGCGCACCTCATCGACGAGGCCGGGCGCGAGAGCACCGACGCGGCCCCGCAGACCGACGAGACCACCGGTGACGGTGTCGACGGCGCTGCCGCCGAGCACACCGACGGCACACGGCCGTTCGTCGTGCAGGTGCAGGGCTTCGTCTCGCCCGCCGTGGGCTGACCGACTCCGCCGCAGCGTCCTCCGCTTCAGCGCGGAGGCGGGGTCACAGCTCCTGCGTGAGCCGTTCCCGCGCGCGGCGCTGCGCCACCCGAGTGGGGGCCTCGTCGACCCGAGCCGACTCCTCGAGCAGGTCGGCCACGCGGGCGCCGATGCGGTCGACGTCCTTGCTGAGGCGCTCCTCGTCCCAGCCCATCGCGCGGGCGTGCTCGTGGATGACACTGCCCGCGTTGACGATGTAGTCGGGCACCACGGTCACTCCCGCGGCGTGCAGCGCGTCGGCGGTCGTGTCGTCGTCGAAGATGTCGGCCGCGACCCCCGCCACGAGGCGGCACTGCAGCCGTCCCACGGAGTCGGCCCGCAGCACCTGCGGCACTGCGCACGGCGAGAAGATGTCGCACACGGCGTACGGCGCGTCCGCGGGATCGATGACCAGCCCGCCGATCTGGTCGGCGAGGCGCTGGGCGGCGTCGTGGTCGATGTCGCCGACCAGCACGCGCGCCCCGTCCGCGGCCAGCAGCCGCGCCAGCGCGGCGCCCACGTGACCGACTCCTTGCACGGCGACCCGCACATCGCGCAGGTCGTCGGTGCCGAGGGCGTGCACCGCACCGGCCCGCAGCGCGGCGTACGCGCCGCGCGCGCCCCAGGGCGAGGGATCGAAGTCGGCGCTGTAGACCTTGGCGCCCGCCGCCCGCATCGTCACCATGTCGGCGCGGGTCGTGCCCATGTCGATGCCGGGGATGAAAACCCCGACGCGCTTGACGAACTCGCCGAACCGCGTGAACAGCCGCTCCCGGTCGGCTCCCGCCGGGGCCGGCCCGTCGGTGACGATGACGGCCTTCGCGCCGCCGTAGGGCAGGTCGGCCAGCGCGTGTTTGAACGTCATGGCGCGCGCGAGCCGCTGAGCCTCGATGAGCGCGGCGGAGGCGTCCGGGTACTCCGAGAAGCGCACGCCGCCGAGCCCGGGACCCAGCGACGTGTCGTCGATCGCGATGACCGCGCGCAACCCGACGGTCTCGTCGGCACACGTGATGACCTGCTCGCTCGACCACGGGTTGAGCGGCTGAGGTGTCCGTCCGACCATGCGTGCCTCCTGACGTTCGACTAGGACATCATCACCCGAGGCGCGCCTGAACCTCAGATATCGAGGGTGGAGTCTGCGAGGAGTGTGTGCACCGCTTCGCGCAAGCACGCCACCGGAGCGGCGGCCGGGCCGACTCGCGCTACCGGAGCGGCGGCCGGGCCGACTCGCGCTACCGGAGCGGCGGCCGGGCCGACTCGCGCCAGCACCGCCGGGCCAGGCCGGGCTCGAGCGTTCGTCGAACGCGCCGCCGTGCCGACGCGTCCCGACGACTGCTCCACCCGCTCAAGCGGCGCATTTCCGTCGCAAGGAAAGCGGCAGTCGGTGGGTCGAAGACGACGTTGGCATACACACTCGCCCTCACGGCCGCCGAGGCCGGGCATCACCGCAGGTCACGAGCGCGCCCCCGAAGCCTGGATGCGAGTGTGTGAGCCATTCTCGTCTTCGCCACTCGGGACGGCCCCGCTAGGCCCACCGACGGGAGGCCGCGACGGGGTGACCGGGCGCGATCCCCGAGGCGGACCGGGGGCGGCTTGGGGGCGGCCTCAGACTGCAGGAGCCCGCCCCGAGGCTCACCGCGAGGCCACGACGCGGCCCGCGATGACCGTGGCCACCGGCCGGGTGGCGCGCAGTCGCGCCGCCGCCTGCGCCGACCCCTCGCCGGGCGCGCCGCGCGGATCCTCCTGCAGGAGAACGACATCGCCCGGGTGGCCGGGTGCGATCGTGCCCCAGCCGTCGGTGCTCGCGGCCAGCGCCTGCGGCACGGTGAGCGCCTGCTCGGGGTGCCACGGGTCGCGGTCGTCGGCGCTGCGGTGCACCGCGGCGGCCATCGCCAGCCACGGGTCGGGTGGCGCCACCGGGGCGTCGGAGCCGAGCCGCACGTCGACCCCCGCGTCGATCATCGCCCGCAGCGCGAACGAGCGGGGCGCCCCGGTCGGCCAGCACAGGTCGGTGACGTCACGGTCGTCGAGCAGGTGAGCCGGTTGCACGCTGGCGCGCACGCCCACCGCCGCCATCCGCGGCACGTCCTGCCAGCGCACCAGCTGGGCGTGTTCGATCGAGCCCCGCACACCGGTCGCCGCCATGACGTCGAGCGCCTGCGCGACGGCCGCGTCGCCGATAGCGTGCAGCGCGACGTCCAGGCCGGCCGCGCGCGCCCGCCCCGCCAAAGCCAGCAGCTCCTGCCGCGAATAGTTCTGTACCCCAAGCGGATTCGCGGTTACGGGGGAGTCGGGGTGGGCGGCCGGGTAGGGCTCGCAACACCAGGCGGTGCGGGTGTTCAGCGACCCGTCGCTGATGATCTTCAGCGGCCCCATCGTCACCAGCGGCCCGGCCAGCGCCGCGCCGCTGGGCAGCCCGGCCGCCTCCACCTGCGCCAGCGTCTCGGGGTAGACGCTCGCGCGCACGCGGAACGGCGACAGGGCGCCCACCCGGGCCGGCCAGTCCCGGTAGGCGGCGGAGTGCTCCATGTCGACGATGCCGACGACGCCGCGGGCCTGCAGGTCGGCGACCAGGCCGCGCAGCCCGCGTTCCCCGGCCTCGCGCACCCCGGGCAGGTCGCGCAGCCGGCCCATGACCGCGAACCACTCCGACTCCTGCATGGGGCCCTCGCGCGGCGGGAGACCGAGCAGCCGCAGCGCCGCGGAGTTGAGCCAGCCGTTGTGGCAGTCGGCGCTGATCGCGACCACCGGGTGCGCGCCGCTGACCGCGTCGAGGTCGGCCACGCTGCCCAGCCGCGGCCAGGCGACACTGCGGTATCCCGAGGCGCTGATCAGCGAGGACGGGTCGGGCAGCGCCGCGGCGTGCGCCCCGATGAGGGCGGCGGCGGCCGGTGCGCTCGTCGCCCCCGACAGGTCGAGGCGCTCCCGGTCGGCGCCCGCCTGCAGAGCGTGCACGTGCTGGTCCCACAGGCCGGGCATGGCCCACACGCCGCCGGCGTCGACGACCGGCTCGCCGCGCGAGACGAGACCGGGCGCGACCTCGGTGACCCGGCCGTCGATGATGCGCACATCCGTGGGTGTGGCGTGTCCGGTGGGGGCCGGCCCGGCCGCGATCGGGGTGCCCAACGGCACGAGCCGCACGCCGGTGAGCAGCAGCGAGGGCAGGGGCATGCATCCAAGCATCGGGCACGCCGCAACCGTGGTCACGGGCGGCTACGACAGCAGCAGCACGGCGAGCAGGATGACCGGCACCGACCCCAGCGTCGTGATGAGAATCGTGTCGCGGGAGACCGCCGTGCCGACGTCGTACCGGGTGGCGTGCACGAAGATGTTCTGCGCAGTCGGCAGCGCCGCGGTGACGACGATCGCGAGCAGCGGCAGCCCCTCGGCGCCGAGCAGCCCGGCGGCCACGGCCCACGCGACCAGCGGCTGCACGAGGAGCTTGAGCAGCGACGTCGCCCACAGCTGCCCGCCGATGCCCGCACCCAGTCCGGGCCCCAGCCGCAGCGCGATGCCGTACCCCAGCAGCATCGCCGGCACCGCGAGCTCGCCGAGCAGCTCGATCGGCGCGTGGATCGGGGTGGGCAGCCGCACCCCGAAGATCGCCATGAGCAACCCGAGCAGGGAGCCGACGGTCAACGGGTTGGTGACGGCCGTGACGAGCACGCGGCGCACCCCGCCTCCGCCACGCACGTGCCGGTCGAGCACGACGAGGGCCAGTGGCTGCAGGAACAGCAACTGCATGAGCAGCGTCGGGGCGACGAGCGCGGCGTCGCCGAGGGCGTAGGCCGCGATCGGGATGCCGAGGTTGCCGGCGTTGACGTAGGCGCTGGACAGCGCGCCGATCGTCGTCGCCCCCACGTCGAGCTTCCAGACGAACCGGGCCAGCAGCACCCAGATGAGGCAGACGACGACCACCGCCGTGAAGCTCGCGACGAGGTTGGCCGACAGCAGCCGGTGCACGTCGGCCTCCGCGATCGTCAGCAGCATGAGGCACGGGCTGCCGACGTAGAAGGCGAGGCGGGCCAGCACCCGCTGGGCCGGCATGTCGAACAGACCGATGTGGGCGACGAGCATGCCGACGGCGATGACGATGCCGATCGTCACGAACCCGGTGAGCGCACCCAGCACCGCGGTCTCCTTGCCTCGAGGGAGTCGGGCCACGCGTCGGGCCCCACTCACTCTCGCACCCGTGCCGCGGGTCAGTCGGCCGGGGGACACAGCCTCCGGCTGGTCAGGGGCCCGTCGAGCGCACGCCCAGCACTCGGGCAGCGTCCGAACTCAGGACTCTTCGCTGACCGTCGGCTTGGCGGGGCCGCGCCCGGCGCAGCAGCCGACGGGGCAGCGCAGACCGGGCGTGGGCCGGGCGTCGCGTTCGGCGGCGGCGCGGGCGAGCAGCAGGTCGACGAGTCCGGCGACGAAGACGGGGTCGTCGCGCACCGTGCTGACCCGCGCCACGGCGAGCCCGCGCTCCTGGGCGGCCTCGACCGCCTCCTCGTCGAGATCGTGCACGACCTCCATGTGGTCGGAGACGAACCCGATCGGGGCGATGAGCACGCCCCGCACGCCGGTGCCGGCCAGCTGGGCGATGGCGTCGCTGACGTCGGGCTCGAGCCAGGGCTGACTCGGCGGGCCCGACCGCGAGCAGTACGTCAGCTGCCACGGCACGTCGACGCCGCACTGCGCGCGGACGGCCGACATGACGTCGTCGCACACCTGCAGATGCTGCTGCTGGTAGACGCCCGGTTCGCCGGGCGGGCCCGACGAGTCGTTCATCGCGACCGGGATCGAGTGGGTGACGAACAGCACGGTCACCTCGCTCGGCTGCAGGGCGCTGCTGGTGAGCAGGGTGCGGAAGGCCTCGACGATGTGCCGCCGGGTCGGCTCCCGGAACGCCCGGGTGTGTCCGTACGGGCGCAGCACGTCGATCTCCAGGCCACCGCCGACGCGCTCGAGCGCCGCGGCGAGGTCCTCACGGTAGGAGCGGCAGCCCGAATAGCTGGAGTAGGCGCTGGTGACGACCGTCAGCAGCCGGCGCACCCCGGCGTCGCGGGCCTGCTGCAGCGCCTCGTGCGTGTACGGCGGCCAGAACTTGTTGCCCCAGAACACCGGCACGTCGACGCCGCGGCGGGTCAGCTCCCTGGTCAGTCCGGCGATCAGCGCGCGGTTCTCGTCGTTGATCGGGCTGCGCCCCGCGCGCTTGTCGTAGTGGTGGGCCACCTCGCGGAGCCGGTCGTCGGGCACGCCGCGCCCGGCGGTGACATTGCGCAGGAACGGCATGACGTCGTCGGGCCCCTCCGGGCCGCCGAAGGAGTGCAGCAACAGCCCGTCGTAGGGGGCCAGCGGAGTGCGGTCGGTCATCGCGGTCCTTCGGGTCGGCGGAGTCAGCGGCCCATGGTCACCATGGTCGAGCGGGATTACCCCCGACGTTACGTGCGCGAGCAGCCCACGCGCAGGGCGGTCCCCAACCTCGCCCTGGGTGGCCGGGGGTGGCCGCGGGGTAACCGGTGGGTGGCGGCGGGTGGCGGCGGGTGGCGGCGGGTGGCAACGGGGTGGCAGTCGGTGTCACGCGGGTGGCTGCGGCTCGCCGCGCGGCGGGACCTGTCCGATTCGCGATGACGACGTGAGTCATGCTGGGCGCACGGCCCGTCCCCTCCCACGCTCGAAAGGAGCCACGATCATGCAGTCCCCCTCCGGTGGATCGGTCGATGCCCAGACCATCGAGGCGCTCGACGCCGCTCGGCACATCGACCTCGTGCATGAGCACGCCGCGCACAACTACTCCCCGCTGCCGGTCGTGCTCGCCGTCGGCGAGGGCGCCTGGGTCACGGACGTCGCGGGGCGCCGCTATCTCGACTGCCTCGCCGGCTACTCGGCGCTGAACTTCGGGCACCGCCACCCTCGGCTCGTGGCGCGCGCGAAGGCCCAGCTGGACCGGCTCACACTCACGAGCCGCGCGTTTCACAGCGACCAGCTCGGCCCGTTCGTGGCCGACCTCGCGCGACTGACCGGCAAAGACCGCATCCTGCCGATGAACACCGGCGCCGAGGGCGTGGAGACCGCGCTGAAGGTGTCCCGCCGGTGGGGGTACGAGGTCAAGGGCGTGGCGCCCGAACAGGCCAACATCGTGACGATGGCCGGCAACTTCCACGGCCGCACGACGACGATCATCAGCTTCTCCACCGACCCCGACGCGCGCCACGGCTACGGCCCGTTCACCCCCGGGTTCCGCTCGGTGCCCTACGGCGACGCCGACGCGCTCGCCGCGGCCATCGACGAGAACACGGTCGCGGTGCTGCTCGAACCCATCCAGGGGGAGGCGGGCGTCATCATCCCGCCGCAGGGGTACCTCACGCGCGTGCGGGAGATCTGCACACAACAGCGTGTGCTCATGATCGGCGACGAGGTGCAGTCCGGGCTGGCGCGCACCGGACGCACGTTCGCGTGCGACCACGAGGGCGTCGTGCCCGACATCTACATCATGGGTAAGGCGCTCGGAGGCGGCATCGCGCCCGTCTCCGCGATCGCTGCGGACGCCGACGTGATCGACGTCTTCACCCCGGGCTCGCACGGCTCGACGTTCGGAGGCAACCCGCTCGCCGCGGCGCTCGGCCACGAGGTCGTCGCGATGCTGAGCACCGGTGAGTTCCAGGAGAACGCCCGGCGGCTCGGGGAGCACATGCGCGCCGGGCTGGAGCCGCTGCTCGGGCACGGCGTCATCGCGCTGCGGGTGCGCGGCGCGTGGGCCGCGCTCGACATCGACCCGGCTCTGATGACCGGGTACGAGCTGTGCACCCGCATGGCGCAGCACGGTGTGCTCGCCAAGGACGCCCACACCTCGACGATCCGCCTCGCGCCGCCCCTCGTCGCCACCGCCGACGACATGGGCGTCATGGCGCAGGCCATCGCCGACTCCCTGCGCGCCGCCTGAGGGGCGCGAATTCAGTTCGCGCTGAACGGCGGCGACTGCACCGCGCCGGGCACCGCGCGCAGCGCCTCGACGAGGGTCGTCTCGCGGCGGAGCAGGTGCCCGGCGAGGGCGAGCCGGTCGGTGGTGCGCTCGCAGGCGAGCAGCGCCTGGCGATCCTCCAGCGGCAACGCGACGAGTTCGGCGACGCGGTGCGACATGGCCGTCGGGTCGTTCGGCAGCAGCGTCAGCGTGTCGGTCTGCGACGCGCCGAAGAGACGCCGGTAGTCCACGAGCCGGGCGCCGACCCGGCCGGCCCGCTCGAGCGCGTCGTCGCGGTCGCCGACCGGTTCGGCGAGCCACTCGACGCTGCCCACGTGGTACGGGTGCTGCGCGTCGTCGCTCAGGCCGCGCAGGGCGAACCGGCGCTCCCCGACGGTCTGGATCGCGAAGGTGCCGTCGCCGTCTCGTTCGATGTCGGTGAGCAGCGCGGCCGTGCCCACCCGGTGCAGGGCGCGCGCGTTGCCGGCGCCGACCTCGTGACCGCTGCGAATGGCCACCACGCCGAAGCGCCGCGGCGGCGGGGCCTGGGTGAGGTCGTGCAGCAGCGCCACATAGCGCGGTTCGAAGACCCGCAGCGGCAGCTCCGCGCCGGGGAACAAGACGGTCGCCAGCGGGAACAAGGGCAGCCGAGGCACGAGGACAGGGTATGAGAGCCCACTGGCCTCGCGGGTCGGCGGCGCGATCGAGTCGCGGCGCGCGCCGGTTGGGTGTTCGCGCGCCGGTTGAGTATTCCTGCACTCGCGAACACCGCTGCGGCGGTGCCACGCTGACTCGTGTGGGTCAAGGCCGATCCACACGGAGGCGGGCGCGACTCGCCCGCGATTGGGGGATTCGACGATGACACTGCAGGAGCGATCGACGCGCTCGACGGGATCGCCGCTGGGGAGGCGGCGCTCGCCGGTCACGGAGCCGGGCCGGCCGGGTTCACGAGTGCGGCGCACCGGGTCGGCCGGCCTGATCGCCGCGGTGCTGGTGGCGGGAGGTGTCGCCGCGCCGGCGGTGGCCGCCCCCGCCGCTGTGCCCTCGACGCCCTCGACGCCTGCGACGACGGCGCCGAGCGCGCAGGCGGCCGGTTCCGTGACCACCGAGACAGCCGGTGGTGCCGGCACCGAGGCGACGCGGGCATCGGAGGCAGCGCGGTCACAGGCCACCCGCGGCCCGCGCTGCACCGGCGAGAACCGCCCGGGCCGGCTCGTCACCGTGCGCGGCATGCCGACAGCGACTCGCACGACGGCCCGGGCCCTGATCGGTGCCGCCGTACGCTGCCAGTCGCGCGAACTCGCCCGCCGGGCCGAGCGTGACAGGACCCGCTTGAGCTTCGGGATCGTCACCCCGCGCGAGTTCTTCGCGTTGCCGGAGAAGGAGACCAAGTACCGGTATCTCGTCGACGCGCTCGTGAAGTCGCGCCCGGGGTACGAGAAGCTCTCCGGCTACTACGTGTGGCCACGCGTCTCGACGAGCCAGGGCGCCGGCGACCCGAAAGCCTGGGACGAGGCCGTCTCGGCCGGACTGCTCACCCGCGCCCAGGCCCGGGACATGCGCGCCCAGGGCAGCGGCTATCTCGGCTGGCGCGTGCTGATCGGCGCCGACGGTGGCTGGGGCGCGTTCATAGCCGGAGACTGATCGCCCGCGCGAACCGGCCCCGCGCTCGGGGCGCGGGGCCGGTCGGGCCGACTCAGTCCGGTTGGGCCGACTCAGTCCGGTGGGGCTGGTCGGGCCGGCTCAGCCGGCTCAGGCGAGGCCCGGCGGCCGACGGGGCGTCAGGCGGTCGAGGACGAGGTGGCGCTGGAGCCCTGCGACGGAGCCTGCGTGCTGCCCTGCCCGCCCTGCTCGCTGCCGCCCTGCTTGCTTCCGCCCTGCTCGTTTCCGCCCGGGCGGCCCTGCCCGCCCTGCTCGCTGGAGCCCTGGCGGCTCTGGCTGTCACCGGCCCCGTCCTGTCCTCCGCGGCCAGGTCCGCCGTGCCCGCCCGGTCCGCCCGGCCCGCCGTGCCCGCCCGGCCCGCCGGTGCGGACCTCGATGGTCTTCAGGTCGGCGCTGACCTCGACCATGACCTGCTCGCCGCCCTTGGTGCCGAGCACGTCGTAGGAGCCGTCGGGGTCCTTGCGCACGCTCTGCACGGTGACGGCCGAGTCCTTGGCCTTGACCGCGTCGGTGACCTTGGTCTTCTCCGAGCCGGTCACGTCGGTGTGCTCGTGGCGCCCTTGTCCTTGCGGACGGTCGCCCTGGCGATCCCCGCCCGCGCCCTCCGGCGCCTTCTGGCCGTACCCGCCGTAACCGGCTCCGCTCCCGGCGGTCTCGTTGGACGCGTTGGAGATCGCGGCGCCTCCGGCGACGATGGCCCCCGCAGCGGCAAGGGCGGCGGCGCCCGTCGCAACCTTCTTCGTCATCATGTGGTTCCTCAGCCTGCTCTCGTTCGGATCGACGTCTGCATCGACGACCTCGAGGTTGACGAGGTCGTCGGGATCCCGGCGGAATCCTGGCGACGTACTCACCGTCGGCACCGGGCCTGTCACGAACCCTGCGCGACCTTATGAGGACGCTGAGAAATCAGCCCTTTTTGACAATGATTATCAGCCGCTGTCAGGATCGTCGCCATGGACCGACCCCTCGCGCCCCGGGCGCGCACCGCCCGCACGTTCGGCGTCGTCGCCGCCCTCGCACTCGGCCTCGCCGGCTGCGGTGGACCGTCGGGGGAGGGCGCGCCGGCGACCGGGGCGCCGACGGCGGCCGACACCAGCGCGGGGCGCATCGAGGTCGTCGCGTCGTTCTACCCGCTGGCGTATGCGGTCGAGCGGGTCGGCGGCGATCTCGTGCAGGTCACCAACCTCACCAAGCCGGGCGTCGAGCCGCACGACCTGGAGCTGACTCCGCAAGACGTCGCCACCGTCTCCACCGCCCGGCTGGCGGTCTACGAGAAGAACCTGCAGCCGGCGGTCGACACGGCGATCACCGAACAGCAGGTGCCGACCGTGCTCGACGTCTCGGAGTCCGCCGACCTCACCCTCACCGAGCCGGAGGCGATCGGAGGCGGGCACTCGCCCGACGACGGGCACGACCACGCGTCGGAGGCCGGCGCGACCGACCCGCACTTCTGGCTCGACCCGATCCGCTATCAGAAGGTTGCGCAGGCGATCGCGACTGAACTGGGCAACCTCGACCCGGCGCACAAGGGCGACTTCTACGAGAACTTCGACACCTTCTCCAAGGAGCTGACCACGCTCGATGGCGACTTCTCCGCGGGCCTGCGGCAGTGCGCCTCCAAGGATCTGGTGACCAGTCACGCCGCCTTCGGCTACCTCGCCGATCGATACGGCCTCAACCAGGTGCCGATCGCCGGGCTCACTCCCGACGCCGAGCCCGAGCCCGCCCGAATCGCGCAGATCGCCGATTACGTCAGGTCACATCACGTGACGACGATCTACACGGAGACGCTCGTCAACCCGGCGGTGGCGCAGACCGTGGCCGCCGAGACCGGCGCGACCACCGCGGTGCTCGACCCCATCGAGGGCGTCAGCGACTCCTCGGCGGGGCAGGACTACCTGGAGATCATGCGCGCCAACCTCACCACCCTGCAGAAGGGGCAACAGTGCACGTGAACGTCTCACCCACCTTCTCGCCCACCCACGAGGGGGAGCCGGTGATCCGGCTGCGCGGTGCGTCGTTCGGCTACTCCGACCGGCGGGTCGTCACCGGCGTCGACCTCGACATCCGCGCCGGGGAGACGGTCGCGCTGCTCGGCGCCAACGGCAGCGGCAAGTCGACGCTCGTCAAGGGCCTGCTCGGCATCGCCGACCACCTCGGCGGTGACGTCGACCTGTTCGGCACGCCGCAGCAGCGCTTCACCCGCCGGTACCTCATCGGCTACGTGCCGCAGCGGCACACCCTGTCGGCCTCGGTCACCGCGACCGTCACCGAGATCGTCTCCGCGGGCCGCCTGCCGCATCAGGGGCTGCTCGGCTGGATGCGTCGCGAGGACCGCCGCATCGTGGCGCAGGCCATCGACCTCGTCGGCCTCGGCTCGCTCGCCCGGCACGACGTCGCCACGCTCTCCGGGGGCCAGCAGCGGCGGGTGCTCATCGCCCGTGCGCTCGCCGCGCAGCCGCAGGTGCTCGTCATGGACGAGCCGACCGCGGGTGTCGACATCGCCAACCAAGGGGTGCTCGTGCGGGTGCTGCGCCGGCTCGTCGACGAGGGCGTGACGCTGCTCGTCGTCACCCACGAACTCGAGGCCCTGCGGCCGGTGCTGGCCCGCGCCGTGACGATGCACGCGGGGCGGATCGTGGCCGACGGCAGCCTGGACGGCGTGTCGGCGCAGCCCACCGGCGCGACGCCCGTGTCGCACGGGCACTGCCACGACACGGCGGAGCCGGACACCGGCTCGCTGCTCGTGCCCGAACCGGTGCCGCCGACCCAGACCGCCTACCCGCGAGAGGAGCCCGCTCGCCATGCTTGAGCTGCTGGACTACGAGTTCATGCGCCGCGCGCTGCTGGCCGCGCTGCTCGTCGGCTGCGCCGCGCCGCTCGTCGGGGTGTTCCTCGTGCAGCGGCGGCTGTCGCTCATCGGCGACGGCATCGGCCACGTCGCGTTCGCGGGGGTGGCCGTCGGCGCCCTCACGCAGACCTCGCCGGTGTGGGTCGCGTTGCTCGCGGCCGTCGGCGCCGCGGTCGCCATCGAGGTCGTCCGGGCCCGCGGGCACACGAGCGCCGACCAGGCGCTGGCGATCATGTTCTACGGCGGCATCGCGCTCGGCGTCGTGCTCATGGCCCGTGCGGGCAGCGCCGCCGCCTCGATGAACTCCTATCTGTTCGGGGCGATCACGACCACCGGCACCGGCGACATCGTCACCTTCGCGGTGCTCGCGCTCGGCGTGCTGGTCACGGTCGCGGTGCTGCGGCCCCGGCTGTTCGCGGTGGCCAACGATCCGGAGTGGTCCCGGGCCGCGGGCCTGCCCGTGCTCGGCCTCAACATCGTGCTCGCGGTGCTCACGGCGGTCACCGTCGTTGTCTCGATGCGGGTCGTCGGGCTGCTGCTCATCAGCGCGCTGATGATCGTGCCGAACGCCGCCGCCCAGCTCGTGGCCCGCAGCTTCCGGTCGGCGATGACGCTCGCCGTGCTCATCGGCGTGACGTGCGCCGTCGGTGGGGTCGCCGGCTCGTTCTATCTGGAGACCCCCTCGGGCGGCACGATCGTGCTCGCCGCGATCTTCGTGTTCGCCCTGCTGGCGATGCTCAGCGCGGTGCGCGACGCGATCCTGGCGCGCAGCCACCGGTTCGCCGAACACCACGCCCACGAGCACGGCGACAACTGCGGCCACGAGCCGGTCGAACACGACGGTCACATCGACTACCTGCACGACGGTCACCTGCACTCCCCGCACGGGGATCACTACGACGAACACGACCCGGGCGGCGGGCACGGTGCCCCGCCCGGGCATGCGCCCGAACACCGGCCCGGAGCGCGATCCACGGGGGTGTCGGCATGAGCGAGCCCGAGCGTCGCAGCACCCGCCAGCGCCAGGCCGTGGAGAACGGGCTGCGCCGCACCGAGGACTTCGTCTCCGCCCAGGACCTGCACGCCCGCCTGCGCCAGGGCGGCGACTCCATCGGGCTGGCCACGGTCTACCGCACCCTGTCGGCGCTGGCCCAGGACGAGCGGGTCGACGTGCTGCGCACCCAGGAGGGCGAGGCGCGCTACCGGCTCTGTTCGACGAGCTCGCACCACCACCACCTCGTGTGCCGCAGCTGCGGCTACACCGTCGAGGTCGACGACCCCGCCGTCGAGCAGTGGGCCCAGACCACCGGCGAGGTGCACGGGTTCAGCGGGATCACCCACACCCTGGAGATCTTCGGCACCTGCTCGGCCTGCGCCGGCTCCTGACGCCGGCCTGTCGTCGTCCGGCCCCGTGCGGGCGGGCGGGCCGTGGTGCGGGCGGGCCGTGCGGGCGGCAAGTCGGACGGGCAGGTCGGGCCCGGCTCCCGGATGGACCGCTTGCGCACCGGGGCGGGCGACGGACGATGATGGCACCTATGTCTGCAGCTTCCGCCCCCGTTCCCTCCGACTCCTCGGCGACCAAGACGCCGCCGGTCACGTTGACGATCGCCGGTTCCGAGGCCACCGGAGGAGCCGGTGCCCAGGCCGACCTGAAGACCTTCCAGGCCCTCGGCACCTACGGCATGGTCGCGTTGACCTGCATCGTCTCCCTCGACCCGAAGGCCGACTGGGCGCACCGCTTCGTGCCGGTCGACGCCGGCGTCATCGCCGACCAGCTCGAGGCGCAGTTCGCGTGCTACCCGGTCGACGCGGTGAAGCTCGGCATGCTCGGCACCCCGGTGACCATCGACACCGTGGCCGACGCGCTCGGCGGCCTGGGGCAGGCGCGCCCGGGGCACGTCGTCGTCGACCCCGTGCTCATCTGCAAGGGGCAGGAGCCCGGCGCGGCGCTGGACACCGACAACGCGCTCAAGGAGCGCATCCTGCCGCTCGCCACGTTCGTCACGCCGAACCACTTCGAGTCGATGGCGCTCTCGGGCATGGAGAGCATCGATTCCGTCGACGACCTCGCCGAGGCCGCGCGGCGCATCCACGACCTGTGCGGGGCGGCGGTGCTCGCCAAGGGCGGGGTGCGGCTCAGCGGCCCCGACGCGGTCGACGTGTTCTACGACGGCACGACGCTCGAAGTGCTCGCCACCCCGAAGGTCGGGGAGGTCGCGGTGAACGGCGCGGGGTGCACCCTGGCCGCCGCGGTCACCGCCGAGCTCGCCAAGGGCGCCACGCCCCTGGAGGCGGCCCGCGCCGCCAAGAACTTCGTCACGCGCGGCATCGAGGCCCGGATCTCCTCCAACGCCCCCTTCGACGCCGTGCGACAGGTCTGAGGGTCAGGTCACCTCGGGTCCGACGGGGCCTGCGACGCCGCTCACTCCGCGGAACACCCGAGCATCCTCGGAGTTGGCGAATTAGGCTGTGCGGCAAGGTTCTCCGCGCCCTCATCAGTGCCCGCCCGAGAAAGAAGTTGGACGTCCGACTTCTTTCTTCCGCGTTTTCCTGTTGACCGGGTGTCCAGTGTCGATGAGTGAGTTGACCCGGCGTGGGGACCGGGATGATCGACAACAGGGGAACGTGAATGAGCTTCACCGAAACGGCGCTTCGCGAGACCGCGACGAGTGCGCCCAACGCGCAGATCATCGTCGGTTGGGGGCTGACGTGTCAGACGTGCGCGGGCCTGATATGCCTCGACTGCGCCGCCGACCTCGCGCACGAGACCTGCACGCGGGCCTGCCCGGAGTGCTCGGGTCTCGACCACGACCTCGGTCAGGACTGGCAGCTGAGCCTGCTCGCCACGCAGCTCGGGGGTCTGCAGCGGCTCGACGAGGCGGTGTGCGGCGCGGGGGCCTGAGCCACCGGTCGTCATGACTCGTGCTCGGCCGCGCGCCACTCGGCCCGCTGATGCAGCCGCCACAGCAGCCACCCGGCGAGCACGAACGCCAGACTGGCCAGCGCCAGATGCAGCCGGGAGCCGGTGACCAGCGGCGCGATCGCCCCGGAGAGCACCCCGTTGAGCATGAGGGTGAGAAACGCGCCCACCGAGGCGGCGGCTCCGCGGCGGGCCGGGAACAGGTCGAGCATGGCCACCTGGAGCACCGGGAACACGAGCGCGATGCCGAACGCGACGACCGCCGGGCCGAGGACCGCCCACGGGAGGGCGGGCACGCCGCTGACCTGCAGGGCGACGTTGAGCGCGCCGCCGACGGTGGCGATCGTCAGACCGATCGACGTCAGCCGGCCCGGGAGGATCTTGCCCGCGGCGCGGCCAGTGAGGTGGGCGCCCAGCACCATCCCGCTGATGAGCGGCACGAACAGCACCCAGAAGTCCTGCGCCCCGAGACCGAGCAGGTCGACGACGAAGATCGGCGCCGAGGCGATGTAGAGGAACTGCCCGGCGAACGCGAGCGAGCCCGCCATGGCGATCCGCAGGAACGCCGGGTCGCGGCCGACCTCCCACAGCCCCCGCAGCAGCGGCCCGACCCGCAGCGGCGTGCGGGCCTGCGGCGGATGGGTCTCCGGGAGCCGGGTGGCCGTCAGCGTGGCCATGAGCAGGCCGAACACCACGAGGAACCAGAAGATCCACGGCCAGGGCCCGACCGCCAGGATCCAGCCGCCGACGATCGGCGCCACCGCGGGGGCGACGGCGAAGATCATGACGATCTGACTCATCGCCGACTGCGCTCGCGGCCCGGAGTACAGGTCGCGCACCACGGCGCGGGAGACGATCTGACCGCCTCCGGCCGTCGCGCCCTGCAACGCGCGGAACGCCAGCAGCATCGGCAGGCTCGTCGACAGCGCGCACCCGATGGAGGCGGCCACGTACGCGAGGATGCCGACGACCATGACCGGTTTGCGCCCGACCGCGTCCGAGAGCGGCCCGTGGAACAGGCTCATCGCGCCGAAGGAGAACAGGTAGACGCTGGTCACCTGCTGCATCGCCAGGGTGTCGGAGCCGAACTGCGCCGCCATCGACGCGAACGCGGGAAAGACCGTGTCGATGGTGAACGGCCCGAACATCGACAGCGCCGCCAGGAGCGCGATCGTCGCCCAGGCGGGGCCCGGTAGGTCGCGGTCGGGATCGGGAGCCGGGTGCGGCGCGGCGGCACTCACCGCCGCGCCGGATCAGGCCAGCGCACGGCCGTTGGCCCGGTAGTCGGCCGCGCGTTCGGTGTAGCGGGCGGCGTTGCCCGCCAGACCCGCGACCTCCGCTTCGGTCAGCTCGCGGCGCACCTTGCCCGGCACGCCGACGACCAGCGAGCGCGGTGGGATCTGGGTGCCCTCGGAGACGAGGGTGCCGGCCCCGATGAGCGTGTCGTCGCCGACGACCGCGCCGTTCATGACGGTGGCGCCCATGCCGACGAGCACCCGGTCTCCGATCGTGCAGCCGTGCACGACCGCGGCGTGGCCGATGGAGACGTCGGCGCCGATCGTCGCCGGAAAGCCCGGGTCGGCGTGGATCACCGCGTTGTCCTGCAGGTTGCTGCGTTCGCCCAGGCTGATCGCGTCGCCGTCGCCGCGCGCGACCGCGCCGAACCACACGCTGGCCCCCGCCGCCACCCGCACCTGCCCGACGAGGGTCGCGGTGGGTGCGACGAAGGCGTCGCCGTCGACCTGAGGGATGTTGCCGCCGATCTCGTAGTTCATGTCGCGGAGCGTAGTGGTCCGCACCGACAAGATGCCTGCGCGGCCGGAGGCGGTCGTGAGCGTCAGTGCCCCGCAGCAGGATTCATCGCAGGAAGCGCACCGCGGCCTGCGTGAGGGCGTTCGCCTGCTTGGTGTGGAACGACCTGGAGCGCAGCAGCCGCAGGTCGGCGGCGCTGCGCATGTTGCCGGCCTCGAGCATGACGGCCGGCACGCGGCTGAGGTTCAACCCGGCGATGTCGGCCCGCGGGGTGATGGCGGTGCCCCCGCCCAGGTAGTTCGAGCGGGGCATGCCGGTGACTCGGGAGACCGACTCCCGGGTGATCGTCGCGAGCCGGGCCGAGCGCCGGGTGACGTCGGTGCCCCCGGCCATGCGGGTGGAGCGGATGATGTGGAACCCGCGGTCGCGCGCGCGGGCCCCGTCGGCGTGGATGGACAACACGAGGTCGGCGCGCGCGCGGTTGCCGATCGCGGCGCGTTCGTCGACGCAGGGCCCGACGCCACGGTCGTTCGGGCGGGTGAGGATGACGGTGGCGCCGCGGGCACGCAGCTGCGCGGCGAGCTTGGTGGCCACCGACCACGTGAACGCGTGCTCCGCGTAGCCGCCGGTCGAGGCGGTGCCGCTGGTGTTGCACGCCTTGCGGCCGCCGCGGCCGTCGGGCACGAGCCGGGTGTTGACGGCGCGCAGGTAGCGGCCGTTGTGGCCCGGGTCGACGACGATGACGCGGCCGCTGAGCGACCCGCCTCCGGTGGGGGCCAGTCGGACGCCGCCCGTGCTGGGTACCGCACGGGGCCCGCCGGCGGTCGCCGCGGACGATGCGGCGGCGGGGGTAGTGCGGGCGGTGATCGCGGGTTCGTCGGCTGCGGCGGGAGCGACGAAGACCGCCGACGCCGTGAGCAGGACGGTCGTCACGGTGCAGGTCAACCGCGTGCGAGAGCGGAATCCGACGTTCGCTGGCATGCCCCCAGAGTGGCCGACGGCCGGTGTCGATCCGGTGAGATCGGGTCGGACACGCCACGAAACCCGTTGTCAACTGCCCTTTCGGGGTCGCGGGTGCGGGCGGGTGGCGGGCGGTTGACCGCCAGGTCGACCGGTGCCTGCCGAGTCTTGTCGGACCTGCCTGTCAGGATGGCCTGCGACGGCGACGACCGGCCGGGCACGACCGGTATCGCGCGCCGAAAGAGGCTGATCGCAGGGGTGTTTCGAAAGGAGTGGTCACGGTGCGACGAGTCGACGGGCGGTTGGTGCTCAGCGCCACCGACCTCACCAAGCACGTCGCCTGCGCGCACGTGACGACGCTCGATTTGGGCGACCTTGATCCGCAGCCCACGCTCGACGCGCCCGTGCCCGATGCCCCCGACGAGGCGCTCGATCTGATCTTCGCGAAAGGGCTCGCGCACGAGCGCGCCTATCTGGAGCAGCTGCGCGCGCAGGGCCGTGAGGTCGTGGCGATCGAGTCGTCCGGCTCACGGGCCGCGGCGGAGACGGTGGCGGCGATGCGTGCGGGCGTCGACGTCATCTACCAGGCCTGCCTCGCGCAGGGCTCGTGGCTCGGCTACGCCGACTTCCTGCTGCGGGTCGACACCCCCGACGAGCCGAGCGCGCTGGGGCCGTGGCGGTACGACATCGCCGACACCAAGCTGGCCCGCCGGCTCACGGTCGCGGCGCTGCTGCAGATGGCCACGTACGCCGAGCCGCTCGCCGCGGTGCAGGGGGTGCCGCCGCAGCGGCTCGTCGTCGTCACCGGCGACGCGGAGCAGCACGCCTGGGCGCCGCGTGACGTGGCCGCGTACACCCGGCGGGTCGCCGAACGCCTGCAGGGCGCGGTGGCCTCCGGCGCGCCGACGCAGGCGGTGCCGAACCCGCATTGCCGCCAGTGCCGTTGGGCCGGGCACTGCGAGCGGGTGTGGGAGTCGACCGACGACGTCGGCCGGGTCGCCGGGGTGCACCGGGATCGCCGGGAGGCGCTGCGTCGGGCCGGGGTCCGCACGCTCGCTCAGCTGGCCCGGCTGCAGCCGGCCGAGCTGGCGGGGGTGCTCTCGCCGGGTACCGCGCGCCGGGTCACCCAGCAGGCCCGGCTCCAGCTGGCCGAGCGGGAGCAGGGGCAGCCGGTGTACGAGCTGCTCGACCCGCACCCCGGGCTCGGGCTCGGGTTGCTCCCGGAGCCGCATCCGCACGACGTGTATCTCGATTTCGAGGGCAACCCGTGGGCCGGCGGCGGGCGCGGCATGGAGTACCTCGCCGGGCTGCTCGATCGCGACAAGCGCTTCGTGACGTGGTGGGCGCACGACGACGAGGCGGAGAAGCGGCTGGTCGAGGGGCTGCTCGACGATCTCGTCGCGCGGCACCGGGCCGGCCGGGGCATGCACGTCTATCACTACGCGGCCTACGAGCGCACGGCCTTGGCGCGGATGACCGCGCGTTACGGCACGCGGGAGGCGGAGTTCGACGAGCTGCTGCGGGCCGGGGTGTTCGTCGACCTGTACGCGGTGGTGCGGCAGGGGCTGCGGATCAGCAAGGGCTCGTATTCGATCAAGAAGCTCGAGGCGTTCTACTGGCACCACACGCGCACGGCCACGCAGGGCGAGGTGGCCGACGCGTTGAGTTCGGTCGTCGAGTACGAGCGCTGGCTGGCCTCGGGCGACCAGGCGATCCTCGACTCGATCGCGGAGTACAACCGGCAGGACGTGCTGTCCACGCTCGCGTTGCACGACTGGCTGGAGGAGCGGCGCGCCGAGCTGACGACGGCTGGTCGGGCGGTGCCGCGGCCGCGAGCGGCCGACGCCGAGCCGGAGCCCGACTCCGAGCTGCTCGCGCGGGTCGCGGCCGAAGATGAGCTCGCCCAGCGGCTGCGGGAGGCGGGCCACCCGCTGGCCGCCGCGTGCGTCGGGTGGCACCGGCGCGAGCAGCGACCGGCCTGGTGGGAGTACTTCCGGTTCGGGCAGCTGGCCACCGACGAGCTGGTCGCCGATCCCAAGGCCCTCGCCGATCTCGGGGAGCCCGTGCACGTCGCCGATCTGCTCGACAAACGCGGGCGCGTCTCCTCGAAAGTGTGGCGCTATCCGCTGCCGCCGCAGGACTACGGCGGTCGCCCCGGCGACAGCCTGCCCAGCGTCGACACGCTCGAGGGCATGGGCACCCTGCACCGCGTCGACCCCGTCTCCGGGTGGGCGGAGTTCAAGCGAGCCGCGCGCAAGGAGCCGGTGCGCGCGCGGGCCGCGGGGGTGCCCGCCCCGATTCAGGATCAGGTGTTGCGCGACTCGATCCAGCGCACGGGCCGGGCGGTGCTCGCGGGGGAGTCGACGATGGGCACGCGTCTGTTGGAGCCGGCGGTGCCGCCTGCCGACGTCCTGCGATGGCGCGCGGGGGAGTCGGCGGGTGACGTCGTCGTGCGCGTCGGGCGCGGGCTCGACGGGCAGGTGCTCGCGGTGCAGGGGCCGCCGGGCACCGGCAAGACGACCGCTGCGGCGGCCCTGATCCGCGGGCTGCTCGACGACGGGCTGCGCGTCGGGGTGACCGCGCAGTCGCACTCGGTCATCCTCAACCTGCTCGAGGAGGTCGAGCGGCCCGCGTGGCACAAGACCTCGTCGTCGCGCGGGGGAGGCGGCAGCGAGGTGCGCCTCGACGGCTCGTCGGATGCGGCGGCCTCGACCGGCGGAGGTGCGTCGGAGTCTGCCGCGGCGGCGAACGCTACGGGCGCCGCGAATGCCGCGAGCGGCGTGAACGCTAGGAACGCCGTGAACGCTGCAGACGCTGTGGACGCTGCAGACCCCGTGAACGCTACGAACGCTGTGAACGCCGCAGACGCCGTGAACGCCGCAGACGCCGTGAACGCCGCAGACGCCGTGAACGCCGCAGACGCCGTGAACGCCGCGGGGGCCGCGAACGCCGTGAACGCCGCTGACGCCGTGGACGCCGCGGGGGCCGCAGCCGCGGCGGCCGGCTCCGACGCGGACGAGCCGGCGGGCCTGGTGCGCGGGGTGGGTCAGCCGGCCGACATCGCACGGGGACTGTGCGACGGCGAGGTCGCGCTCGTCGGCGGTACCGCCTGGCTGTGGGCGCGCGAGGAATTCGCCGGCGCCGTCGACGTGCTCGTCATCGACGAGGCCGGGCAGTTCTCGCTGGCCAACGCGGTGGCGGTCGCCCCGGCGGCAACCCGGGGCCTCGTGCTGCTCGGCGACCCGCAGCAGCTGACCCAGCCCACCCAGGCCGCGCACCCCGACGGAGGCGGGGTCTCGGCGTTGGAGCACCTGCTCACCGTCGACGGGGTGCTGCACGACACCGTGCCGCCCGACCGCGGGGTGTTCCTCGACCGCACCTACCGCATGCACCCCGAGCTCGCCTGGTTCGTCTCGCAGCTGTCGTACGAGGAGCGGCTGCTCGGTGCCCCCGACCGGGAGCGGCAGCGCATCGACCTGCCTGGTGATGCGGCGGGGCCGCCCGACAGCGGAGCGGTGTCGCCAGACAGCGAGCCGACGGCGTCGCCGGGCGATGACCCGGTCGATCACGAGCGAAGCGGCGGCCCGGCGGCTGACGAGCGAAGCGACGCGCCGGCCACCGACCCGCTGGCCGGTTCGGGGCTGGTGTGGGCGCCGTGCCGGCACGAGGGCTGCTCGGCCGACAGCGAGGTCGAGGCCGCAGCGGTCGCGCGGCTGGTGCGGCGGCTGCTGACCGGCACGTTCACCGACTCCGACGGGGTGACGCGGCCGATGACGCCCGCGGACGTGCTCGTCGTCGCGCCCTTCAACGCCCACGTGGCGCGGCTGTGCGCGGTGCTGCCGCCGGGGGTGCGCGCGGGCACGGTCGACAAGTTCCAGGGGCGGCAGGCGCCCGTGGTCATCTACTCGATGGCGTCGTCCACGGCGCAGACCGCGCCCCGCGGCGTCGGCTTCCTCTTCGACATCCACCGCCTCAACGTGGCGATCAGCCGCGCGAAGGCGCTCGCGATCGTCGTCGCCTCACCGGCACTCCTCGACGCCTCTGTCTCCACCCCCGAGCAGCTGCGCGCGGTCAACGCCCTGTGCCGCTACGTCGAGCAGGCCCGCGAGGTCGACGTCGCGGCGGTCCTAGGCTGAATCCATGGCCCAGCACACCGCTTCCGTGTCGGGCGCCGCGCAGGCGGCGCTGCCCGTCATCGACCTCGCGCGCGCCGACGACGCCGCGCAGGTCGAGGCGCTGCGGGCGGAGTTGTTCGCGGCCAGCCACGAGGTCGGCTTCTTCTACCTCGTCGGCCACGGCATCGGCCCCGAGCGGCAGGAGCAGATGTTCGACGTCGCGCGGCGCCTGTTCGCGCTGCCGGAGGCGGCCAAGCACGAGGTCGAGATGCTGCGCAGCCCGCACTTTCGCGGCTGGACCCGCCTCGGCGGCGAGCTGACCCGCGGCCGCGTCGACTGGCGCGAGCAGATCGACGTCGGCATCGAGCGCCCCGCGATCGACGTGCCCGCCGACGAGCCCTGGTACGTGCTTCAGGGTCCCAACCTGTGGCCCGCCGCCCTCGCCGACGACCTGCCGGTCGTGCAGGCCTGGCAACGCGACCTGTCGCAGGTCGGCATTCGGCCGCTGCGGCTGTGGGCCACCGCGCTCGGTCAGCGCCCCGACGTCTGGGACGACGCCTTCGCCGACCGCCCCGCTCCGCTGCTGAAGATCGTGCGCTACCCCGCCTCCGGCACCGACACCGACACGGGCACCGGCACCGACACGCAGGGCCAGGGCGTCGGCGGCCACAAGGACGCCGGGGTGCTCACCCTCCTGCTCCCGGAGCCGGGCACGCGCGGCCTGCAGGTCGAGCACCAGGGCAGGTGGATCGATGCCGACCCGCTGCCGGGCGCGTTCATCGTCAACATCGGCGAGCTGCTCGAGGTGGCCACCGGCGGCCTGCTCAAGGCCACCGAGCACCGCGTGCTGCGCCCCGGCGACCGCGAACGCCTTTCGATCCCGTTCTTCCACGCGCCCGGCCTGTCCGCGCGGTTCGTCCCGCTGGAGCTGCCGCCGCACCTGGCCGAACTCGCCGCGCGCTCCGGCGGGGTCAGCGAACAGGCGCACAACCGACTGTTCGACTGCTACGGCGCCAACAGCCTGAAGTCGCGGCTGCGCGCCCACCCCGACGTCGCCGCCGCGCACCACCCCGACCTCGTCGGTTGGCAGGGCCCGAAGCAGGTGACAGAAAGGGCTGACGCAGCACCCGACGCCGGGCCCGACACAGGGTCCGACGCAGGGCCCGGCGCAGGGCCGGACGGAGGGTCCGACGCAGGGCCCGACGGAGGGGTCGGCATCACCGGCGCGATCGGGTCGCGCTGAATGACGGCCGCCCACAGCCTCACCGGCAGCGAGCTCTCGCGCCGCTTCCACGAGGAGGCGGTGCGGCCGCTGCTGCTCGCCCGCTGGCCGCGGCTGCCGTACGCGGCGGGGCGCCTCGGCCACGGCTCGGAGGTGCTCGGACTCGACGATGCGATGTCGCGCGATCACGACTGGGGGCCGCGGCTGAGCCTGTTCGTTCCGGACGAGCTGCGCGGGCCCGTCGACGCCGCGCTCGAGGCCGACCTGCCGACCGAATTCCTCGGTTTGCCGACGAGATTCACGTTCACCGGGTCGAGCCGAACGCGCCACCGCGTCGATGTCGACACCCCCCGCGGGTTCGTGCTCGATCGGCTCGGGTTCGACCCGGTCGACGACCCGGGGCCCGTCGACTGGCTCAGTCTCACCGGACAGGCCGTCCTCGAGGTCATCGCCGGACCCGTCTTCGTCGACCGCACCGGGGAACTGACGCGCCGACGGGACGCCCTCGCGTGGTACCCCGACGACATCTGGCGCTACATCGTCGCTGCCGGCTGGCAGCGCCTCGACCAGGAGTTGCCCCTGATGAGCCGGGCCGCCGACCGTGGTGACGAGACCGGCTCCCGGCTCATCGCCGCGCGACTGGCCGGCGTCGTCACGCACCTCGCGTTCGTGCTCTCCAAGCGTTGGGCCCCCTACTCGAAGTGGCGCGGCACCCTCTTCGACCGCCTCCCCGGCGTCGAACCGCTGCGCACCCACGTCGACGCCATGCTCGACGCCGACGCCTGGCCCGAGCGGCAGTCCGCCTGCGCCCGTGCGCTCGACGCGCTCCTCGACCGGCAGGAGTCCGCCGGCCTCGGCCGCCCGGCGCCGCATGCCACCGCCGCGTTCTGGGACCGGCCCTACCTGCAGATCGCCCCGGAGATCATCCCCGCCCTGGCGGCCGAGCGATCCTCGGCCGAACCGACCTGCGCCGTACCCACCAGGCCCACCGGGCCGAGCGGGCCGGGCGGGCCGACCGTGCCCACCCTCCCGCCCGGGGTCGGCTCCGTCGAACAGCTCACCGACACGGTCGACCTGCTCGTCGATCCCGCCCGCCGCCGCGCGGTCGTCGCCGCCGCCGTCGCGGCGGGACAAATCTTCGTCACCCCCTCGATGACGCCCCGAGAGCCCACCCGGCACCACTAGCGTCGGACCCAGCCGAGGCAGTGCGCGATGACGCGCCCGGCCACAATCAAAGGGAGTTTGAGATGAAGGCTGTCGTCTACGACGCACCCCGCAGCTTCACCGTCACCGACGTGCCGGTCCCGGAGCCGGGCCCGGGCGAGGTGCGCATCAAGGTGCTCGCCGCGGGTGTGTGCGGCACCGACCTGCATCTGCACGAGGGCCAGTTTCTCGCCGTGTACCCGATGACCCCCGGCCACGAGACCGTCGGCCTGATCGATGCGCTCGGCGAGGGCGTCGACGACTTCAAGGTCGGCGAGCAGGTCGTCATCAACCCCAACGCCGCCTGCGGCAGCTGCGAATACTGCCGCGAGGGACGCCGGTTGCTGTGCGGCAACTTCAGCGGCATCGGCTCCACCCTGCCCGGCGGTTTCGCCGAGTTCGTGCTCGCCCCCATCGCCCAGGTGTTCTCCGCCGAGGGGCTGCCCGTCGAGACGGCGGTCTTCACCGAGCCCACCTCGTGCGTGGCCCACGGCATCGACGTCATCGCCCCGCGGCACGGCTCCACCGCCCTCGTCTTCGGCGCCGGCCCCACGGGCATCATCCTGGCCCAGCTGCTCAAGGCCGCCGGCGCCTCGCACGTGCGCATCGCGGCGCCCACCCAGTTCAAGCTCGACACCGCCGTGGAGCTCGGCGTCGACGACTCGTACACGATGAACCGCGGCGACCTTCCCGGCGACCTGGAGAAGCTGCGCGAACTCTCCGGCGGTTCCGGCTACGACATCGTCGTCGACGCCACCGGCGTGCCCGCCATCGCCGAGGCCCTCGTGCCCATGACCCGCAACGGCGGCACCGCCGTGTTCTACGGCGTCGCCGACGAGTCGGCGACGATCTCCATCTCGCCCTACGACGTGTTCCGCCGCGAGATCACGATCAAGGGCTCGTTCGCCGAGATCGAGTCGTTCCCGCAGGCGCTGGCCGCCCTGCGCGCCGGCCGCGCCCGCACCGACGGCATCATCACGCACCGCTTCGGCCTCGACGACTACGGCACCGCCCTGGACACCGTGCGTTCCGACAAGTCCGCCAACAAGGTCATCATCACGCCGTAGCCCCGACGGGTTATCCACAGGGCTGTGGACACCGCTCGGACCATCACCGCGGCCGGCCGACCGAGGCCCTGGCGAAGAAAGGCCTGGTCACAGCGTTGAGCCGACGCCCGGCGCGAGCGTGATAATAGTCCGAGCGGTGGCTCCCGCAGACGCGGCGAACGGGCCGGTCGATACGACCGGCCCGTTCGGCGTTCCGGCTGCGCGTCAGCCCCGCAGCTCCCGGGTGACTCGGTCGACGACCGCCTGGGTCGACAGGCCGTACCGGTCGTGCAGGGTCGGCAGCGCACCGGCGTCGATGAACTCGTCCGGCAACGCGATCGGGTTGATCTTCTTGCCCAGGCCCCGGCGCGCCATCTCGCCCGCGACCGCCTCGAACAGCCCACCGACCACCGTGTGGTTCTCGAGCGTGAACACCGCGCGGTCCGTGTCGATCTCGCGCAGCACGGCCTCGGTGTCGAACGGCTTGATCGTCGCGACGTGCACGACGCTGACGTCGACGCCCTGCTTGGCGAGCTCCTCGGCGGCGAGCAGGCCGCGCATCGTCATGAGCCCGCTGGAGACGAACACGACGTCGTCGCCGGGGCGCACGACCTTGGCCTTGCCCAGCTCGAAGGAGTAGTCGTAGTCGTCGAGGATCCGCGGCACCGCCCCGCGCAGCAGGCGGGTGTACGTCGGGCCGGGCGTGGCTGCCAGCTGCGCCACGGCCTGCTCGAGGTCGACGGCGTCGCACGGGTCGACGATCGTCAGGTTCGGCATGCCGCGCAGGATCGCGACGTCCTCGGTGGCCTGGTGCGAGGGCCCGTAACCGGTGGTCAGGCCCGGGAGCGCACACACGATGTTGACGTTGAGCTCCGGCTCCGCCATGTCGAGGCAGATGAAGTCGTACGCCCGGCGGGTCGCGAACACCGAGTACGTGGAGGCGAACGGCACGAGACCGGTCTGCGCCATGCCCGCGGCCGCCATCATCAGGGCCTGCTCGGACATGCCCATCTGGTAGAAGCGCTCCGGATAGGCCTGCGCGAAGATGTGCAGGTCGGTGTACTTGCTGAGGTCGGCCGAGAGCCCGACGATCCGCTCGTCCTGCTCCGCGGCCGCCACGAGGGCCTCCCCGAACGGGGCCTTCGTCGTGCGCATGCCCGGGTCGGCGATCGAGGCGATCATCGCCGCCGACCGCAGCGGCGGCTGCTTCTTCTCAGGTGCGGAGGTCATCGCGCATCCTTCCCCTCGTAACCGTCCGTGAGCTGCTGCTTGCAGACGGGCCACTCTTCGGCGGCGATCTTCATGAAGTGGAGCTTCTCGCGGGACTCGAGCATCGGTACGCCCTTGCCCAGCTTCGTGTCGCAGATGATGATGTGCGGCCGGCCCTGGGCCGAGGCCTCGTCGGTCGCGGCGTCGAGGGCGGTGAGCAGCGCCTCGAGGTCGTTGCCGTCGACGCGCTGGGCGTGCCAGCCGAACGACTCCCAGCGGTGCTCCTGCGCCTTCGCCTGCGAGGCGGTGTCGATCGAGAGCACGTCGGCGGTGCGGCCGTCGGCCTGCATGCCGTTCATGTCGACGAGGGCGATGAGGTTGCCGGTCTGCCAGTTGGAGGCGGACATCGCCGCCTCCCACGTCGAGCCCTCGTCGAGCTCACCGTCGCTGAACAGCACGAACACCTTCTGGTCGGTCTTGCCCTGGTGGCGCAGGCCGAGCGCGGTGCCCACCCCGAGACCGAGACCGTGGCCGAGCGAGCCGCCGGAGATCTCGACCCCGGGGGTGTAGGTCGACATGGCCGACATCGGCAGCCGCGAGTCGTCGGCGGCGTAGGTGCCCAGCTCGTCGAACGGGATGACCCCGGCCTCGGCGAGGCCGGCGTAGAGCAGCAGCGCGTAGTGGCCGACCGACATGAGGAGCCGGTCGCGGTCCTCCCAGTCGGGGTCGCCGGGCTGGTAGCGCATCGCGTCGCCGTACAGGGCGGCCATGATGTCGGCGGCGCCGAGCGCCTGCCCGACGTAGCCCTCGCCCTGCGCCTCGCCCTCGTCGAGCACGCCCATCCGCACGCGGTAGGCGGCGTCGGTGAGTTCCTTGACGCGGGTCTGCAGATCCTTGTCGCGGTTGGTTTCCTTGATTGCGTTCATCGTCTCTCCTGCGTCAGTAGACGTACGTGCCGCCGTTGATGCTCTGCGTGGTGCCGGTGATGTAGCCGGCGTCCGCGCTGCAGAGCCAGACGTACAGGGCGGCGATCTCCTCGGGCCGGCACTGGCGCCCGAGCGGCACCGCGGCCGACAGGGCCTTCTCGTTCTCGTCGCTGGAGCCGACGCGAATGTCGGTGTCGACGACGCCGGGCGCCACCGCGTTGACCGTGATGCCGTACTGCGCCAGTTCACGGGCCATGCCCTTGGTGAGCCCGATGACGCCGGCCTTGGCCGCGGCGTACCCCGTCTTGGAGAACACCCCGCCGCCGTGCTGGGCGGTGACCGACGACATGTTGACGACCCGGCCGTACCCGTTCTCGATCATCTGCGGCACGAAGGCCTGGGCGACGAGGAAGTCGCCGGTGAGGTTGACCGCGATGACCCGGTTCCACTCCTCGATGCCCATCTCGAGGAACGAGGAGGGCGAGGGGATTCCGGCGATGTTGGCGACCGCGCCGACGGGCGGCAGGTCGGAGGCGGCGACCTGCTCGGCGAGCGCCGCCACGCTGGCGGGGTCGGCGACGTCGCTGGCGACGCCCAGGACCGGCACGTCGAATTCGTCGGTGAGGGTCTGCGCGGACGCGGCGACGCCCTCGGCGTTGAGGTCGGTGACGACGACCGCCCAGCCCTCCTGGGCGAACCGGCGCGCCGTGGCGAGCCCGATGCCGCGCGGCGACCCGGCTCCGGTGACGACGGCGGTGCGTTGGCGGGCGGGGGACTGCACTTGCATCACACTCTGTCCTTTCCTGCGATCTGCGGTGATCGGCTAGGACGAGTATGTCAGTGTTGACTGTTGACAGTCAACGCGTAGGTGAGAATTGGCGTCGAATGGGGGAGGAGAGGCGAGGGCGCGCGTGTGAGGGAGGGCGACACGAGGCCGAGGCAACCGGAGGCCTAGGTGAGCCGCGGCGAGGCTGAACCGAGGCCAGGCTGAATCGAGGTGAGGCTGAATCGAGGTGAGGCGAAGCCGAGGGCGAGGCTGGGCCGAGGTGGGCGGCCGTCAGTCGGCGGAGGCCGCGGACAGCGGCTGGGCGGCCCAGCGGTGGGCGGCGTCCTCCATGTGCGCGAGGAGGGTGTCGTGGGCGGCGCGCAGGTCGCCGGAGGCGATGGCGTCGACGATCGGCTCGTGCTGGGCGTACGTCATGAGGGGCGAGTCCTCGGGGCCGTCTCCGGCGAAGAAGATGATGCGCATGCGGTCTTCCAGGCCCTTCCACAGGGTCAGCAGCGTCGCGTTCTCGCTGAGCTGCACGAGTCGTTCGTGGAAGGCGAGGTCGGCGTTCATCCGCTCGGTGAAGTCGCCGCTGTCGGCGGGCAGGTGCGCGCGCAGGTCGGCGGCGGCGTCCTCGAGCCGTTCGGAGCGCACGATCTCACGCACGGCCAGGCCCTCGAGGGCCCCGCGCACCCGGAACAGCTCGGCGATCTCGCGCCGCCCGGGGGTGCGCACGTGCAGCTTGCCTCGGCTGTCTCCGGCGACGAGGCCCGCGGCCTGCAGCTCGCGCAGCGCCTCGCGCACCGTGCCGCGGCTCACGCCGTAGGTCGAGGCCAATTCGGTCTCGATGAGCGAGGACCCCAGCGGGAGCCGGCCGCTGGTGATCGCGGCGCGAAGGAGGTCGAGCACCTGTTCGCGCAGCGTCTGTCGGTTGACTCCCTGGAGTTCCATGGCCACCCGAACAATTTATCAATCGGGGCGCTGCGCCAGCCGCAGCACCGTGTTCGCCAGCGCGGTGACGCCGGCCTCGCAGTCCTGCGGCGTGGAGTACTCCCGCGGGTTGTGTGAGATCCCGTCGTACTGGCCGCGCACGAAGACCATCGCGGTCGGCGCGATCGCGGCGATCTCCTGCGCGTCGTGGCCGGCGCCGCTCATGAGGCGGCGCGTCGGCATCCCGAGGTCGGCCGCGACCGCCTCGATCTCGCGCTGCACCGACTCATCGAACGGCACGTGCGCCGTCCGGGCCATCTGGGCGGTCTCGACGCGCAACCCCGGCTGGCGGTCGGGGAGCTCGGCGAGAAAGGCGGCGAGGTCGCGTTCGGCGGCGGCCATGTGGGTGTCGTCGGGGTTGCGCAGGTCGACGGTCAGCTCGGCGCGGTCGGGCACGACGTTCGGCAGCCCGGGGGAGACGGTGATCCGCCCGACCGTGGCGCGCAGCTGCCCGTACCGGCCCGAGTCCACCATCTCGCGCACGTGCACGACGACCTGAGCGGCGGCCAGACTGGCGTCGATGCGCAGCTCGGTCGGGGTGGTGCCGGCGTGCGCGGCGCGACCGTGCAACGTCACCTGCTGCCACGAGATCGCCTGCACGCCGGTGACGACGCCCACCGCGTAGCCCTCCCGCAGCAGCACCGGGCCCTGCTCGATGTGGCACTCCACGTACGCGTACGGCGGCTCCAGCCGAACCGGCCGGCTGCCCTTGAAGCCGATCCGCTCCAGCTCGTCACCGAGCCGCAACCCCGCGGAGTCGGTGAGGCCGTACGCGTAGTCCAGGCCGAGCCGGCCCGCGGCCACCGCCGAACCGAGCATGTCGGTGCCGAAGCGCACCCCCTCCTCCTCGGTGAACGCGGCGACGACGATCGGGCGGCGCGTCGCGACGTCCTGCTCGTTCAGCGAACGGATGACCTCGAGCGCCCCGAGCACGCCGACGCAGCCGTCGAAGGCGCCCGCCGTGCCGACGCTGTCGATGTGCGAGGCGGCCATGACCGGCGCGAGGCTCGGGTCGGTGCCTTCCCGACGGCCGAAGATCGAGCCCAGCTCGTCGACGCTGACCTGCAGGCCCGCCTCCTGCAGCCACGAGACGAGCAGCCGCCGGCCCTGGGCGTCGGCGTCGGTGAGCGACTGGCGGTTCACCCCGACCAGTCCCGTCTCCGCGTCGTCGTAGGCGCCGATCGTGGCGAGCTCGTGCAGCGACCGCCACAGGCGCTCGCCGTCGACGCCGATCTTCTCCTCGGGACCGAGGACGTTCGTCATGAGTTCCCTCCTGATGGTCGCTGAGCACGCGACGACCCGTCGGCCGCCGCCCGGCCGGGAGCCGAAGACGAGAATCGCTGACATACTCGCGTCGCCGCGCCGCCGACGGGCTCGTGAACTGCGGTGATGCGCGAGCGCGACGCACGTCAGGACGAGTATGTATGCCAACTTCGTCTCGACCCGCCGCGGGGCCCGCTCCAGAGGGGGTCGGCTCAGGCCCCGACGAGCTTGTAGCCGGCCCCGCGCACGGTGACGATGTGCTCGGCGCCGATCTTGGCGCGCAGTCGCTGCACGGTGACCTCGACGACGTGCGGGTCGCCCCACGAGGCGTCGCCCCAGACGAGGTCGAGAAGTTGTGGCCGTGAGAGCACCCGTCCGGTGTGGTCGAGAAACGCCTCCAGCAGCCGGAACTCGGTGCTGGACAAGGTGATCCGCTCCTCGTCGCGATGCACGACCATGCCCGGGCGGTCGATGCGCAGCGCCCCGAGGCGCACCTCCTGCGAGCGCGGCGCCCCACCCCGGCGCAGCACCGCGCGCAGCCGCGCGGCGAGCACGTCGCCGTCGAACGGCTTGACGACGTAGTCGTCGGCGCCCGCCTCGAAGCCCGCGAGCTGGTCGTGCGGCAGGTCGCGCGCGGTGAGCACGACCGCGGGCACGTCGAGGCGCTCGCGGGCGCGCCGCACGAACGTGATGCCGTCCATGCGCGGCATGACGACGTCGACGAGCAGCACGTCGGGGTCGACCGTCGCCAGCTTCTCCAGGCCGTCGATGCCGTCGTCGGCGGTCGCCACCCGAAACCCGTGCCGCTGCAGCACCAATCGCGTCGTCACCTGCAGCGTCTCGTCGTCCTCGACGAGCAGCACGAGCGGCCCGTTCGGATCGCCCTCGTCCCCAGCCCTGTCGTTACCCACCCGACCAGGCTAAACGCCGGCTCGCCACGGCCGGTGAGGGTCAGAACGGATAGTGCCGCGCGCCCTGCTGCACGGTGATCCAGCGCAGGTCGGTGAACTCGCGCACCCCGGCCTCGCCGCCGAAGCGCCCCCAGCCCGAGGCCTTGACGCCCCCGAACGGCATCTGCGGCTCGTCGTGCACGGTCGGCCCGTTGACGTGGCAGATGCCCGACTCGATGCGCCCGGCCACCTCCAGCGCCCGCGCCGCGTCGCGCCCGAAGACCGCCGCCGACAGGCCGTACTCGGTGTCGTTCGCCGCGGCCACCGCTGCGTCGACGCCCGCGACCCGCATGATCGACTTCACCGGACCGAACGACTCCTCGCGCCAGATCCGCATGTCCGCGGTGACCCCGTCGAGCAGCGTCGCGCCCATCAGCGTGGAGTCGGCCCGCTCGCCGGCGACGACCCGCGCCCCGGCGGCCACCGCGTCGTCGAGCAGCTCGTTGCAGCGCTCCACGGTGCCCGCGTCGATGACCGAGCCGAGCACGACGTGCCCGCTCGGGTCGCCGACGGGCAGCGAGCCCGCCTTGGCGGCGAGCGCCTCGACGAACTCGTCGGCGACCGCCTCGTCGACGATGATCCGCTCGGTCGACATGCAGATCTGCCCGGAGTTGGCGAAGGCGCCGAACGCCGCGGCGTCGACCGCCTGCTCGACGTCGGCGTCGTCGAGCACGACGAATGGGGCCTTGCCGCCGAGCTCGAGCACGCACGGCGTGAGGTGCTCGCCGCACAACCGGCCGATGACGCGGCCGACCTGCGTCGATCCCGTGAAGTTGACGCGCCGCACGGCCGGGTGGGCGATCATCGCCTCGACGACCGCCGGGGCGTCCTGCGGCGCGTGGGAGACGAAGTTGACGACTCCGGCCGGCAGGCCCGCCTCCAGGAGGGCGTCGACGATGAGCCGGTGGATGCGCGGGCACTTCTCGCTGGCCTTGAAGACGACCGTGTTGCCGACGGCCAGCGGTGTGGCCAGGGCGCGCACGCCGAGAATGATCGGGGCGTTCCAGGGCGCCATGCCGAGCACGACCCCGGCCGGCTGGCGGACCGCCATGGCGAGGCTGCCGGGCACGTCGGAGGGGATCGTCTCGCCGCGCACGAGCGTCGTCAGCCCGGCGGCCTCGCGCAGGATGCCGGCGGCGAGCCCCAGGTTGAACTGCGCCCAGTGGCCCGGCGCGCCGGTCTCGGCCAGCGTCGCCGCGACGAACTCGTCCGCCTTGGCCT
>NZ_BCNQ01000019.1 GCF_001515525.1 Piscicoccus intestinalis NBRC 104926
CGACAGTTGGCTGCGCCGCCTGCCCGGGCTCGTCGACACCGCCGCGCGCCGCTGGGAGCTGACGATCGACGACGCCCTCGCACGGTTCGGCGAGTGCGCGCTCGTGCTGCCGGTGACGCGGCGCGACGGCACGCCCGCGGCCCTCAAGCTCACGTGGCCGCACCGTGAGTCCCGGCACGAGCATCTCGCGCTGCGGGCGTGGTCGGGAGACGGCGCGGTCCGCCTGCTCGCCGCCTACCCCAGCGAGGACGCGCTGCTCCTGGAACGTCTCGACCCCGACTCCGACCTGACCGGCGTCGACGAGTACGACGCGTGCCAGATCATCGGGGGATTGCTGGCGGCTCGACCGGCCCGCCCTCCCCCAGCTCGACACGCTCTCGGCCTGGGTCGAGGGCTTCACCGGCCGCGCCGCCCTGGGCAACCCTCACCTGCCCCGCCGCTTCGTCGAGCAGGCCCGGACGCTGGCGGTCGAGCTGGCCTCCGACGCGGAGGCCGTCGATGCCCGGCTGGTGCACACCGACCTGCACTACGAAAACGTGCTGGCCCATCCGGTCAGCCGCGAGTCGCTCGCGATCGACCCCAAGCCGATGGCGGCCGAGCCCGCCTTCGCCGTATGGCCGGCGCTGCACAACCGCTGGGCCGAGGCCGCCGACGGCTCCGAGGGCGAGCTGCGCTGGAGCATCCGCTGCCGCCTCGGGTGGCTCTGCCACGCCGCCGGAATCGACGAAGACCGGTCTCGCGCCTGGGCGCTCGTGCGCACCGTCGACGACGCGATCGACCTGGCCGCGGCCGGCGACGCGGAGACGGTGTCGCAGCGCATCCGTCTCCTCAAGGCCCTGCAGCCCGACGCGTGAGCCACGCCAGCCGCGGCAGACCCGCGAGCCGCGGGGCCGTTACGCGAGCACGGCCCGCGGCTCGCTGGAGCCGGTCGAGTCGGCCGACCCCGTGGAGTCGCCGGCCGCCGAGGCGTACCCCTTGCCGGTGATGAGGCGGTGCATAACGGCGGCGATGGCTCCGTCTCCGGTGACGTTGGTGGCGGTCCCGAAGGAGTCGACCGCGATATGCAGGGCGATGATGAGGCCGAGCTGCGCCTCGTTGAAGCCGAGCATCGAGCCGATGATGCCGACGGCGGTCATGATCGCGCCGCCGGGCACGCCGGCGCCGCCACCATCGTGATCCCGAGCATGAAGACCGTGTAACTGCGCCGTCACAGGATTTTTCTCAGGCTTGTTCCGGGTGACCAGGGAGCACCGTTCATTCCGGGCATGACGGGCGGGCAATAACGGGCCGCGTTCAGCCGCTCGGCGGGAGGCAACTCCCGGAGGGCCCGGGCGGCGGTGCCGGCGATC
>NZ_BCNQ01000020.1 GCF_001515525.1 Piscicoccus intestinalis NBRC 104926
GGATTCGCCGACTCGCGCCCCAGCAGGCTCCATCGGGATCGTCGAAATGGCGAATTCTCCGGGGGTGCCGGGGCGGGCCGCGTTACGCCGGCGCGCCGTCCGGCACCGCCCGGTCACGGGCGCCGCGGCCCTTGGTGACGAGCCGGTCCATGATCGCGGCGATGGCACCGTCTCCGGTGACGTTGGTGGCGGTGCCGAAGGAGTCGATCGCGATGTACGTGGCGATCATGAGACCGACCTGGGCCTCGTTGAAGCCCAGCATGCTCGACAGCAGGCCGGCGGCGGTCATGATCGCGCCGCCCGGCACGCCGGGGGCGGCGACCATCGTGATGCCGAGCATGAAGATGAAGCCCGCGACGGCCCCCGGGGAGATCGGCAGGCCGTAGAGCACCATGATCGCCAGCGCGAACGTCGTGATCTTGATCGTCGAGCCCGCCAGGTGGATCGTCGCGCACAGCGGGATGACGAAGGAGGCCACCGGCTCCGAGACGCCCATTCTCATCGCCTGGCGCAGCGTGACGGGGATCGTCGCCGCCGATGACGACGTGCCCAGCGCGGTCGCGTATGCGGGCAGCATCGTCTTGAGCATGACCAGCGGGTTCTTGCGCGCGAACACGCCGGCGACCGTGTACTGGATGAGCAGCAGCACGACGGTCAGCGCGAACACGAGGGCGACCACCCCGAGGAACGTCGAGATGATCGCGAACGCCTCGCCCGTGGCCGACATGTTGAGGAAGATCCCGAAGATGTACAGCGGCAGCAGCGGGATGAGCGTGGCCCGGATGACCATGTTGACGATGTCGCGGAACTCCACCATCGAGCGGTGGATGACGTTGCCGTCCAGGAACGTCAGCGCCACGCCGAGCAGGAAGCTGAGCACCAGCGCGGTCATCACGCCGAAGACCGGCGCCATCTCGACCGTGAAGTAGGCGCCCAGCAGCGCGTCCTCGGGGTTGGTCACCGCGCCGACGCTGCGCCCCGCGAGCAGGCTCGGCAGCACCGCCATGCTCACCGCGTAGCCGAGAAAGCCGGCGAACAGCGTGGAGCCGTAGGCGATCGCCGCGGTGACGCCCAGCCACTTGCCCGCGCCCTTGCCGAGCTCGGAGATCGCGGGCGTGATGAGCCCGACGATGATGAGCGGGATGACGAACCCGAGGTAGTTGCTGAACAGAGCGTTGAACGTCGCGAACACCCGCACGAGCCAGTCCGGGAAGAACAGCCCGCACCCGATGCCGAGCACGATCGCGATGAGCACCCGGGGCAGCAGCCCGAGGCGGCGCCGGCGAGGTCGTCGCTGCTCCTCGGTCGGCTCGGTGGGCTCGGTGGGCTCGGTGGGCTCGGTGGGCTCGGTGGGCTCGGTGGGCTCGGCGGGGCCGGCGGCGGAGGGCGGGGAGTCGGTGCTCACCGACAGCACGCTAGCCCTCCGCCCTCGCGCTCAGGACGTGAATCCGGCGAGCAGCATCGTGGCCCCGAACACGAGCCCGCTGGTGATGAGCGTGACGCTCGTGTAGCCCATGACGTCGCGCACCCGCAGGTTGGCGATGGCGAGCAGCGGCAGCGCCCAGAACGGCTGGATGAGGTTGGTCCACTGGTCGCCGTAGGCGATGCCCATGACGACGATGCCGGGGTCGACGCCGAGCTGTTCGGCGGCGGACAGGAAGATCGGCGCCTGCACGGCGAACTGCCCGCCGCCGCTGGGCACGAAGATGTTGATCAGCCCGCCGGCGAGGAAGGCCCACAGACCCAGCGTGCTCTGCGTGGAGATCGAGACGAAGAAGTCGCTGAACACCGCGACCAGGCCGGTGCCGGTCATGATGCCGAGGATCCCGGCGTACAGCGGGAACTGCAGCAGGATCTCGCCGACGTTGCGGGCGGCGTTCGCGACGAGCCCGGCGAGCTCCTTCGGCGAGCCGACGAGCAGCAGGATGAGGCACAGGAACGTCCAGTTGACGATGTCGAGGGTCAGCGCGAAGCCGGCGTCGGCGAAGTACACGACGAGGTAGACGAGCAGGAAGATCCCCAGCAGCCCGGTGACACCCCGGTTGGAGTCGACCCGGTCGGCGGGCGTGCCGTCGTGCGCGATCTCGGCGTCGTCCTCCTCGGCCAGGTGGGCGCCCTCGGGCAGTTCGACGACCGGGTCGGCCTCCCGCGGCCGCAGCCCCCAGACGGTGGCGGCGATGACGACGATGGCGACGACGATGCCGAGCAGGTTCCACCACGCGAACATCGTCTGGCCGATGGGGATGGTGAACCCGATCTGGCGCTCGACGAAGGAGCCGGGGGTGGCGGCGGTCAGCGGCGCGGAGCCGGAGTAGCCCATGTGCCACACGGCGAAGCCCGAGTAGCCGGCCGCGACGAGCAGCGGGTAGTGCACCCGGATGCCGCGTTCGCGCGCCGCGCGGGCCACCTCGATCGACAGCAGCGCGGCGACGACGAGCCCCAGGCCCCAGCTGATCAGCGCCGCCACCGAGGTGCATACGGCGACGAAGACGTACGCCATCGGCGCCGAGCGCGGCACGGCCGCAAGACGATCCAGCGCCTTGCGGACCGGTCGGGTGTGCGCCAGCGTGTGCCCGAGCAGCAGCACCAGGCACATCTGCGTCATGAACTCGAGCAGACCGGTCAGGCCGTCTCCCCATTCGGTGACGATCTGCAGCGGCCCGGCGTCGGTGAGGCCGAGGGCCAGGGCCGCCACGACGACCGTCAGGGCGATGGCGAAGAACAGTGAGCCGGGCAGGAAGCGCTCGACGGCGCGCACGAGGGGTCTGGTCAGTGTCGTCAGCATCGACTCACTCCGTTGTCTGGTGTCGGTGTCTGGTGTCGGTGTCTGGTGTCGGTGAGGTTCGGTCCGCGGGGTGGGATGACCGGGCCGTCACTCTGCCATGACAGGCCCCTTTTGTCCGTCACATCGGGCCGTTCGGGCGGCGCCGCGGCGCCGCGCGGCTACCGGCGCGACACCGGGGCGTGATAGGCAGAACTCATGGCAACTACCGCTTTCAAGGGCAACCCCGTCCAGACCACCGGCGAGCTGCCGGCCACGGGCTCCGCCGCCCCCACGATCGACCTCGTCGGCGCCGACATGTCCGAGGTCACCTCCGACTCCCTGTCGGGTCGCCGGGTCGTTCTCAACATCTTCCCCAGCGTCGACACCGGCGTGTGCGCCACCAGCGTGCGCAAGTTCAACGAGCTCGCCGCGGGCCTGGAGAACACCACCGTCGTCTGCGCCAGCAAGGACCTGCCGTTCGCGCTGAGCCGGTTCTGCGGCGCCGAGGGAATCGACAACGTCACCGCCGCCTCCGCCTTCCGCAGCAGCTTCGGCGAGGACTACGGCGTCACGATGACCGACGGCCCCTTGCAGGGTCTGCTCGCCCGCTCCGTCGTCGTGCTCGACTCCGACGGCTCGGTGGCCTACACCGAGCTCGTCCCGGAGATCGGCCAGGAGCCCGACTACGACGCGGCGATCGCGGCGCTCTCCTGAGCCTGTCGTGAGCCTGTCGTGAGTCGCTGACACCCGATGTACGCGAAGCGGCCGTCGCCCCCGGGCGGCGGCCGTTTATCGTTCGCTGCATGCCTGCGATCCGCGACGGCCGCGTGACATTCGAGCTGCCCGACCCGCACCGCCGGTTCGGTGCCGTGCGGCTGTGGACGGACATCGTGCTCGGCGAGCCGCGCCCCGACCTCGACTTCGCCCGCGTCGACGACGATTGGCGACTGTCGATCCCGCTGCCGCCCGTCGACCGCCTCGAGTACCAGTTCGTCGCCCGCGAGCGGTCCGGTCCGGAGCCCGAGCCGAGCGCGGACGGGCCGAGCCCGGAGCCCGAGCTCGGCGCGGAGATCTACCTGCTCGATCCGGGCAACCCGCGCCGGGTCGGGGGCGCGTTCGGCGACCACTCCGAGTTGGCACTGCCCGGCTACCAGGCGCCCGCGTGGCTGAATGTGGAGCCGCTCGCTGCGGATCGGCACCAGTACACCCTGGACACCCGGGTGGGGCCGATCGATCTGCAGGTCTGGTCGCCGCACGGGCTCGGGTCCGACTGCCCCGCTCCACTGTTGCTCGCGCACGACGGGTCGGAATTCGACATGCTCGCGGGGCTCACCCACGCGGTGGGCGCCGCGATCGGCTCCGGGCGGCTGCCCGCGCACCGGGTGGCGCTGCTGGCTCCGGGGCCTCGTGACGAGCGGTACGCCGCCAACGACGACTACGCCCACGCCCTGTGCCGCGAGGTGATCCCCGCACTCGCGCAGGGGTATCGGATGTCGGGGCCGCCGACGCTCATGGGCGCCAGCCTCGGTGGGCTGGCCGCGCTGCACGCCCACTGGCGGCACCCGGGCACGCTCGGCGGGCTGTTCCTCGCCTCCGGCTCCTTCTTCACCCCGCACCTGGACCCGCAGGAGTCGGGATACCGCTTCTTCGACGACATCGCCGCCTTCGTCGCGGAGGTCGGCGCCACGCCGCCGGACGCGCCGGCCGCGCGCGAGCTGCCCGCGCTGACGATGGTGTGCGGCACGGCCGAGGAGAACCTCGCGAACAACGAGGAGTTGCGCGGCGCGCTGGGCCGCTGGGGCGACGTCGGGTGGGGCACCGTGCGCGACGGACACTGCTACACCTGCTGGCGCGACCTGCTCGACCCGCACCTCATCGAGCTCCTCGCCCGGGTGGCGGGCGAACCGCCACTCCCGGCCCATTCGGCGGCACAGGGTCATCTGGAGTGACCGCTCGCGAGTGGACACCTTCGTTGCGCCGCACAACATCGCAGTTCACGGACCTGTGAACGCACGCCACTGCGTGCAGTGACCACTCGACGCTCGTCGAGTGGTCACTTGGCCCCACGGGCTCCGGGAGTCGGTCCGGCACGAAACCCACGTTCGCGCCGGAGACCGAGCCCGCGTGAGCAGGGTCACGTCGCGACACACCGGGGGCGCCGGTGTCACGCATGGCGCCACGCCGGGAGCAGGCAACAGACTGACTGGAATGACCCGACCGACGACGGTGGGCCCCCCGCGCTCGGGGGGCCCACTGCTATACCTGCTGCGAACCGCTCCGGCGACGGGTCCGCCACCCGCAGCGCCCGGGGCCCTCGACGATCCCGGATTTCCGGTGGAAGTGAGTCACGCGTGGAGCGCACCTACGTCGAGTTCGACGCGGCCGGGTTCGGTCGCGCCGGCTCCGTCATCCGGTACGGGCACTGGGGCCGCCCCGTGCTGGCCTTCCCCAGCGAGGCCGGCCGGGCCTGGGACTGGGAGAACAACGGCATGGTGGAAGCGGTCCGCCCGCTCATCGACGCCGGGCGCCTCAAGCTCTACTGCGTCGACACCTTCGACGACCAGACGTGGTCGGACCGCTGGCTGCCGCTGGAGGAACGCGCCCGCCGCCACGGCGCCTACGAGGCGTGGGTGACCGGGCCGGTGCTCGACTGGATCCACGCCGACTCCCCCGGCGCGACCGACGCCATCGTCACCGGAGCCAGCATGGGCGCCTACCACGCGCTGCAACTGGCGCTGACCCGCGCCGACCTGTTTCCGGTGGCGCTGTGCCTGTCGGGCAACTACGACCCCTCGACCTGGCACGCCTGGGGCGAGCGCGGTGACGCCGCCTACTTCACCAACCCCACCGACTACGTCTCCGGGCTGCACGGCCCGCACCTGGACTGGCTGCGCTCGCGGCTGCACGTCGTGCTCGTCGTCGGCCAGGGCGCGTGGGAGGTGCACCCGACGCAGGCGCTGCCGTCGACGCACCGCATGGCCGGGCTGCTGCGCGACAAGGGCATCCCCCACGAGCTCGACGTGTGGGGCCACGACGTCGCCCACGACTGGCCCTGGTGGCAGCGCCAACTCGCGCATCACCTGGCCCGGTTCTGCTGAGGCGGGCCGCTCGCGCGGCGGTGACCTACGGCCGCAGCTCGCCCGCCAGCGTCTCCAGGAGCCGTTCGCTGGCCTCGGGAACGGACACCTCTCCCGAGACCACCTGCGCCTCCAGCCGCGGGGCGAGCGAGCGCACCGACTCCGATTGCCGGAGGGCGTCGAGCAGCGACGCCTGCGTCAGGGCCCACAGCCAGGAGACCTGCTGACCGGCCCGTCGGCGCGCGAGCGACCCTTCCTGCTCGAGGGCGGACCGGTGCGCCTGCACCGCCTGCCACACGTCGTCCAGCCCGGCGCCGGTGCGGGCGCTGCACGTCAGCACCGCCGGGGGTCGCTGCCCGTCGTCGGCCATGAGGCGCATCGCTCCACGCAGCTCCCGCGCGCATACCCGTGCCTCGCCGGCGTTGTCGCCGTCGGCCTTGTTGACCGCGATGACATCGACCCGCTCGAGGATGCCGCGTTTGATGCCTTGCAGCTGGTCGCCGCTGCGGGCCAGGGCGAGCATGAGGAAGGTGTCGACCATCTCGGCGACGGCGACCTCGGACTGGCCGACCCCGACGGTCTCGACGAGGACGACGTCATAGCCGGCAGCCTCCAGCACGATCATCGACTCGCGGGTGGCCCGCGCCACGCCGCCGAGGTGTCCGCCGGACGGCGAGGGCCGCACGAAGGCCTCGTCGTGGGCCGACAGCTGCGCCATGCGGGTGCGATCCCCGAGGATGCTGCCGCCGGTGCGGGTGGAACTGGGGTCGACGGCCACGACGGCCACCTTGTGCCCAGCCTCGATGAGCCGGATGCCGAGCGCGTCGATGAACGTCGACTTGCCGACGCCCGGGACTCCGGAGATACCCACCCGGTACGCCGACCCGGTGCGCGGCGCCAACTGGGCCAGCAGCTGCCGGGCGCGGGAACGGTGGTCAGGCCGGGTCGACTCCACGAGCGTGATCGCCCGGGAGAGGGCCAGCCGCGACCCCTGGCCCACCCCGGCGACCAGCGTGTCGACGTCGTAGGGGTCAGCCATCGGCGCCTTCGGTGCTGGTGTTGGCGGCGCTGGCGACGCTCGGGTCGAAGCGCTCCAGTAGCTTGCCGAGCAGCCCAACCGCTGCCTGCGTGATGACGGTGCCGGGCGGGTAGATCTCGTCGGCCCCGGCCGCGCGCAGCTCATCGAAGTCCTGGGCCGGGATGACACCGCCGACGACGATCATCATGTCGGTCAGCCCCTCTGCATCGAGCTCGCGACGTAGGGCCGGCACCAGGGTCAGATGCCCCGCGGCCAGCGAGGACACGCCGACCACATGCACGTCCGCCTCGAGCGCCTGGCGGGCCACCTCGGCGGGCGTCTGGAACAACGGACCCACGTCGACGTCGAAGCCCAGGTCGGCGAAGGCGGTCGCGATGACCTTCTGGCCCCGGTCGTGCCCATCCTGACCCATCTTGGCCACGAGGATCCGCGGGCGGCGGCCCTGGGCCTTCTCGAACTGCGCCACCAGCTCCTGCGCCCTCTCGATAGCCTCCACGCCGCCGGACTCCTTTCGGTAGACACCGCTGATCGTGCGGATCTGCGCGGTGTAGCGCCCGAACACCTTTTCCATCGCCGCGGAGATCTCCCCGACCGTGGCCTTGGCACGGGCCGCGTCGATCGCCAGGGCGAGCAGGTTGGCGCCGCCCCCGGCCGAGCCCCTCGTGTCCGCGGCCGCGTTGGTCAGACGCTCGAGGGCGGCCTGGGTGGCTTCCTCGTTGCGCTCCTCCTTCAGGCGGCGCAGCTTGTCGAGCTGACTAGCGCGCACGGACGCGTTGTCGACCTTGAGCACCTCGATCGGTTCGTCGCCCTCGACCTGGTACTTGTTGACACCGATGACCGGCTGGCGGCCCGCGTCGATGCGAGCCTGCGTGCGCGCCGCGGCCTCCTCGATACGCATCTTCGGGATGCCGGCCTCGATCGCCTTCGCCATGCCGCCGGCGGACTCGACCTCCTCGATGTGCGCCCACGCGCGGCGGGCCAGGTCGTGGGTCAACCGCTCCACGTACGCGCTGCCGCCCCACGGGTCGATGACCCGGCACGTGCCCGACTCCTGCTGCAGGAACAGCTGGGTATTGCGGGCGATGCGGGCCGAGAAGTCGGTGGGTAGCGCGATCGCCTCGTCGAGGGCGTTGGTGTGCAACGACTGGGTGTGCCCCTGCGTCGAGGCCATCGCCTCGATACACGTGCGGATGACATTGTTGTACACGTCCTGCGCCGTCAGCGACCACCCCGACGTCTGGGAGTGGGTCCGCAGCGACATCGACTTCGGGTTCTTCGGTGCGAAGTCGCGCACCAGCCGGGCCCACAGCAACCGGGCGGCGCGCATCTTGGCGACCTCCATGAAGAAGTTCATGCCGATGGCCCAGAAGAAGGAGAGCCGCGGCGCGAACGCGTCCACGTCCAGCCCCACGCTGCGGCCCGCGCGGATGTACTCGACCCCGTCGGCCAGGGTGTAGGCGAGCTCCAGATCGGCGGTCGCCCCGGCCTCCTGCATGTGGTAGCCGGAGATCGAGATGGAGTTGAACCGCGGCATGTTCGCGCTGGTGTAGGCGAAGATGTCGGAGATGATCCGCATCGAGGGCAGCGGCGGATAGATGTAGGTGTTGCGGACCATGAACTCCTTAAGAATGTCGTTCTGGATGGTCCCTGACAGCTGGTCCGGGCTGGCCCCTTGCTCCTCGGCCGCCACGACGTACAGCGCGAGCACCGGCAACACCGCGCCGTTCATCGTCATCGACACGCTCATCTGGTCCAGCGGGATGCCGTCGAACAACGTGCGCATGTCGTAGATCGAGTCGATCGCCACGCCTGCCATGCCGACGTCACCTTCCACGCGCGGGTGATCGGAGTCGTAGCCGCGGTGGGTGGCCAGGTCGAACGCCACCGAAAGGCCCTTCTGGCCCGCCGCGAGGTTGCGCCGGTAGAACGCATTGGATTCTTCGGCGGTGGAGAAGCCGGCGTACTGCCGGATCGTCCAGGGCTGGAAGGCGTACATCGTCGGGTACGGGCCGCGCAGGTAGGGCGGGGCACCCGGCACGGTGCGCAGGAAGTCCAGGCCCTCCAGGTCGGTGTCGGTGTACAGCGGCGGCACGAGGATGTGCTCGGGGGTCTGCCAGCCGGTGGAGTAGGAGGCGTTGGCCGAGACCAGCTGCTCCCAACGCCGCTCGGAGTCGGCGGGCGGCGCCCCAGACCCGAGTTCGATGCCGTCGAAACGCGGGATGGTGCTCATGCCGTCTCCTGTCCGTGGTCAGTCGTGTCGCTCGTACCGCTTGTCTCGATCGCGTCGTCGAGGTGCGCCGCGCCGGTCCGGCCGCCAGGGGCGCCGAGCAGATCCAGGATCTGTGTCAGGACGGCGACGACATCGACGCCGACCCCGATCGCGTCGTCAACGCAATCGGCGTGCTCGCCCAGTTCGCTCGCCCGCGCGGCGATGTAGAGCCGCACAACGCCGGCCGCGCGCAGCGCCTGCGCGACCTGGGCGCCCTCCTCGGCGTACCGCGGGGTCGACGAGCACAGCACCGCGACCCGCGCGCCGCACTGCGCGGCGCGCTCTCCGAACTCGTGCGGGGTGCCCCCCTCGCTGCGCGGTGTCGCCAGCCCGGCGACGGCCAGGAAAGCGCTGGCGAAGGTCTCGCGCGCGCCGAAGTCGCGACGAGCCCCCAGGCATGCGAGGAATACCTCCGGCGGGGAGCCGGTGACCGCGGCGTGGGCCGCGGATCGGTCGCGCAGTCGCTCGAACATCTCGGCGTCGCGGTGGATGGGTAGTCCGCCGCCCTCGTGTTCGGGACGGCCCACTCGCACCAGCGGCTGCTCGTCGACCTGCGGGAACATGCTCACCCCGGTCAGCGGTAGCGTGCGACGGGCCAGTCGGCGATCGCGTTCGGCGGTCGTGGCCGCCAGGCGGGCCTGGACGTCACCGTCGGCCAGGGCGCGCGACATGCCGCCGCGGGACTCGATCTCTCCGAACGCCGACCAGGCCCGCCGCGCGATCTCGTCGGTGAGGGTCTCGACGTACCAGCTGCCCCCGGCGGGGTCGAGCACGCGTCCGACGTTGGACTCCTCGGCCAGCAGGATCTGGGTGTTGCGGGCGATGCGCCGGCTCAGGTCTTCCGGCAGGCCGGCGACGGTGTCGAAGGGCAGCACCGTGATGGCGTCGGCGCCACCCACGACAGCCCCGAAGCAGGCCGTGGTGCCGCGCAGCACGTTGACGTAGGGGTCGTCCCGACTCATCATCCGGTACGAGGTGACCGCGTGGATCCGGGCCCCGCGCTCCGGCTCCGGCACGCCGCACTCCTGCGCGACGCGCGCCCAGGCCCGGCGCAGCGCCCGTAGCTTGGCGATGGTGAGGAACTGGTCGGTGGTGGCGTTGAGTCGAAACTCGAGTTGCCGCACTGCCGTGGCGGAGTCGAGTCCCCCGGCCTCCAGGGCGCGCAGGTACTCCACGCCGGTGGACAGCGCGAAGGCCACCTCGTCGACGTCACCGGCACCGGCATCGTGATACGGCCGCAGGTCAACGGACACGGCACCGACCCCCGGGTAGTTCGCCGCGCAGGCGCGGGCAGCATCGACCATGGCGTCGGGGTCGGCGGGGCGGCCGGTGCGGGCGGCGGCGCCGATGGGGTCGTGGCCCAAATGGCCACGAGCCTGCCGGGTCACCAACCCCCGGTCGCGCCACACGCCGAGCAGTGCCTGCGCGGCCTCGACCTGCGCGTCGACGCCGCCCGCCGAGCCGACGCAGATCGGGGCCAGGTCCAGCAGCACGTCGGCGAGCACGAGGCCGAGTTCGTCGGCGCGCACCGCGTGCTCACCAACCTCCAACCACAGCGAAGTCACCCCGTGCTCGAGGTCGGTCATGATCGAGCGGCGAGTCACGCCGACGTCGGGGTCGTCATAGCGGCCGCGGACCCCCCAGGGCACGGCGGTGGGGCGGTGTCCGCTGCCGCGGGTGAACGGCATGACCCCCGGATGTCCGATGGGCCGCGCCTGCCCCCAGGGGCTGTAGAGGCAGTCGATGGGTACGCCGTCGACGGTCGTGATCTGCAGCCGGTCGACGGCCGCGTCGCCGCTGAGCTGCTTGTCCTGGGGCCGGCCGCGGTTGAGCACCTTGGCGACCGAGGCCTCCCATGCCGAAAGGTCGACCTCGGCGAAGCCGTCGGCCAGCGGGAGCACGCGCGGCTCATCCTCGTCGACCTGCGCCATCGGCACGTCGATCTGGGAGGCGGGCACATCGGCCGGCACGCCGGTGCTCACGGGCGAGCCTCCGCTCCACACAGCACAAGGTCGCCGGTGGTGGGCCGCCCCGAGGTGGGGCGCCAACCCCGGCGCAACAGGTGCGCGAGCGCGGATGAGCCGGCAGGCAGACTGATCTGGGCCCACGGTCGGCTGTGCACGGCGAGGATTTCCTCAACGAGCGACCCGACGATCGCCTCGGCCTCAGCGGCCGGCAGCGCGGACACCACTGCGAGGGGCTCGATACGCACCGTGTCGTCCAGTAGCGACCCGATCGCATATCCCACGAGTCGGGCTTCGATGGCCGCGCTGACGAGCACGAATCCGGGCAACCGCCCCGCATCGATGAGGCGATCGGGCATGGCCGCCAGCGAGGCGTCGATCGCGGCCAGTTGATCGGCCAGTCCGACGGCACCGGCGGCGTCGTAACGCCACAACCGCGGCATAGCGACATGCCCGGACAAGGGCTGCCTGGACTGCTCGGTGAACGATGACTGTGACATGCGGGGACCTCCCCAACCGGGCCTTGCAGGGAGGAGAACGCCGCACCGTCGAACGCCGGGGCGAGCGTTCGCGCCGTCCCTCGAGGCGATGAACGCAGGGCGCGCCGCACGGTGCCGCACGGCGCACTGGCAGGTCTTCGGACTCGCGGGCACGTCCGACCCTGAAGGTCGAGAACTCCTACTGGCCGTCGCTTCCCAGGTGGTCGTCCCAGTGCACGTGACGGCGGTCGTTCCCACTCACCGCTGCGGGGCAGTCCCGGATTCTCACCGGGTTCCCTCTTACGACTCCGCACCCGCAGGCAAGCCTGGGGCCGGAGAACCAGCAAGCCCAACCTAATCGTTCCTCGACCCCGAAGGGGTCGGACCCGCGAGAAAGACCCGCCGACTCCGAGCACGACCGGGGTCGGCGCGTACTCTGGATGCTGCATCGGTTCGGCGCCGCGCGTGCGTGGCGCCGTCGCAAGAGGGAACCCGGTGGAACTCCGGGACTGCCCCGCAGCGGTGAGTGGGAACGAACGCCGTCATGACGCACTGGGCCCCAGCGGCCTGGGAAGCGACGGCCGTAGACACGAGCAGCACGCCCACGAGTCCGAAGACCTGCCGACGCCCGCGCCCGCCGGGCGCGGAGGTCTGCGACTCTCGTGGGTGGAGTCCTGGTGGCGGGTCACCCGCCCGTCCCGTCGGCTCATCGGCGTGGTCGCAGGCCGTCATCGACGAGCTCGCGAGGGATGAGCAGATGCACCGTTACGCAACGCCCGCCGTCAGGCAGCACCCCCCGGCACCGACCACCCACCGAACCGGGCTGGAGCCCCAACTATCGGACTTCCTGTGCGCCCGGCTGCTCGAGGAGTTACCGGCGGCCCGTCAACGCCGAGCGCGCTCTGGAGAGTTGCACGAGACCCTCGCCCGACTCATCCGGGGACAGGACCTGGACGACACGACGCTGCGGTTGCTGCTGCTGGCCTACCGCTCCCACCCGCAGTTCCGCCCCGAATGGGAGACGGTCCGCACGCCGGCCGACGTGGGCGAGGTACCCCGATCCGGTTGACCACCGGATCCGCGGCCCACACCTCCGCCGCGGGCTCGGGATCGGGTCCGCTCCGAAAGGCCACCCCATGCACCGCTCGACCGCAGGCCCCGTGCGCACGTTTCGCGCGCTCACCGCGCCGCTACGCCTGCTGATGCTCACCCAGCTGGGCTTCAACATCGGCTTCTACCTCGTCGTACCGTTTCTGGCCGCGTACATGGAGAACGAGCTGAGACTCACGGGCGCGGTCATCGGCGCGGTGCTCGGGCTACGCACCTTCAGCCAGCAGGGCATGTTCTTCGTCGGCGGGGCGATCGCCGACCGCTGGGGTGTGTGGCGTTCAATCGTCATCGGCTGCCTCGTGCGCATCGCCGGGTTCTTCACGCTGGCCACAGCCACCGGCGTGGTCGCCATGGTCGTCGGCGTCGTGCTGGTCGGCCTGGCCGCCGCGCTCTTCTCGCCCGCGCTGGAGTCCGCCGTCTCCAGCTGGGGCGAGCGCCTCGAATGCGAGGGCGGTCCGAGCCGCACCGAGATCTGGGCGCTGGAGGGCATCGTCAGCCAGGTCGGCGCCGTCGTCGGACCGCTGCTGGGCGCGGTGCTGCTCGTCGTGCCGTTCGAAACCACCTGCGTGATCGCGGCCGGCGTGTTCGGACTCATCCTGCTCGCGCAGCTGGTCTGGCTGCCGCGCGGCTCCCGGGCCAGCGAGCACACCTCGGTCGGGCGAGCCTTGGCCGTCGTCGGCCGCAACCGGGTGTTCCTCGCGTTCGCCGTGCTGCACTCCTGCTACCTGGTCTCCTACAACCAGCTCTATCTGGCGCTCCCGGCCGAGCTGGACCGGATCGGGGCCCCGGCCGCCGCCATCTCCTGGTACTTCCTCCTCGCCGCGGTGGTGATGATCGTCGGCGCGATGCCGCTCGCGCGGCTCGCGCGTCGGCTGGGGCCTCCCCGCGCCTTCGCTCTGGGCTACCTCGCGCTGGCCTGCTGTTTTCTACCGGTGGCCGGCTTCGCTCCCGTCGAGCTGCACGGCCCGGCTCGGTACCTGCCCGCCGCCGCCTTCGTCGCCCTGGTGCACGTGGCGCAGATGCTCGTGTTGCCGATGGCCCGCGACATCGTCGGAGTGATGGCCACCGGCCGCGCGGTCGGCAGCTATCTCGGGGCCCTGTCGACGATCGGCGGAGCCGCGGTGCTTGCGGGCAGCGCGACGGTCGGTCAGGTCATCGACCTGGCCCGGGAGCCGGGGTTGTCGGCGATGACGCCCTGGCTCGTCCTGGCCCTCTTTCCAGCGGTGGCGTCCGGGGCCGTGCCCGCATTGTTGCGTCGACACGACATCGGTCTGCCGAACCAACCACGGCCGCCGGGAGAACCCGACGCGCCCGCCTCAGCCGCGGCGAGCGCCCCTACCCCGCATTCGTCGCCGCTCCGCTTCGGAACAGCTCGACGAGCTCGCGAGTGTACGGATGCCGCGCGGGGTCGAACAGCTCGTCCTGGTCGCACTCGTCCACGATGCGACCCGACTGCATGACGGCGAGGCGGTCGCTCATGAAGCGGGCTGCGGCCAGGTCGTGGGTGATGAACAGCATCGCCACGCCGGTCTCATCGCGCAGATCCTTGAGCAGATTGAGCACCCGTGCCTGGATCGAGACGTCCAGGCTGGCGGTCGGCTCGTCGAGGATCACCACGTCGGGGCGCACGCTCAGCGCCCGCGCGATCGAGACCCTCTGCAGCTGCCCACCGGACAGGGCGCTCGGCCGGGCGTCGAGCACGTCCGGCTCGAGACGCACGCGTCGCATCAGCTCTTCGGCGAAGAGGCGCCGATCCCCGTCGAGAGCGCTCAGGGCCGCCGCGAGCCCACCAGGGCGGCACGCCAGCGGCTCGAGAAGAGACTCGATGATCGGCAGCCGGGGGTTGAACGAGCCCGCGGCGCTCTGGAACACCACCTGCATCCGAGCGCGCCGACGCCGGAACTCCCGGCCGCGCATCGCGGTCAGCTCCGCGCCGTCCAGCCAGATCCGGCCGGAGGCCAGTGGCTCCAGGCCCAACAGGGCACGGGCCAAGGTGCTCTTGCCCGAGCCGCTCTCACCCACCATGCCGAGGCACTCACCCGGCGCCAGACTCAGGGTCACGTTGTCCACGGCCGTGTGTCCGTTGGGGTAGGTCCGCGTCAGGTGCTCCGCGCGCAGGGCCGCGACGCTCGTCATGTGTTGTCCTCCTCGTCGTCGAACACGGGCAGCCGGTCGGGGCGGAGGTCGACCGCCGGCACCGAGGCGAACAGGTTGCGGGTGTACTCGTGCTGCGGTGCCGCGATCACCTCGGCCGTGACCCCCGTCTCCACGATCCGGCCGTCGCGCATGACCGCGATCCGGTCGGCACGGTCGATGACGCAGCGCAGGTCGTGGGTGATGAACAGCACGGCGCACCCTGTGGAGCGGCGCAGGTCGTCGATGCGCGCCAGCACGTCGGCCTGCGTCTTGGCGTCCAACGCGGTTGTCGGCTCGTCGGCGATGAGCAGCCGGGGCCGAAGCATGAGGGCCGTCGCGAGCACAACGCGTTGCATCTGACCGCCGCTGAGCTGGAACGGGTACCGCGTGAGCGTCGCATCCGGGTCGAGGTTGACCTCCTCCAGCGCGTCGGCGATGCGGCGACGCCGTTTATGCCGGTCCAGGCCCGTGTGCGCCGTCAGCGCCTCGTGCATGTGCTCACCCAGCCGGTAGTACGGAGAGAACGCGCCCGTGTAGTTCTGGAAGACGTAACACAGGTTCTGCCCGAGCTCGCGGCGCATCCGGCGCGGCCCGCACGTCAGCAGGTCGGCGTCACCGAGCCGCAACCGGCCCGCCTCCCGGCGCAGGTTCTGCGGCAGCAGGTCACCGATCGCATGAGCGCTGATGCTCTTGCCGGAGCCGCTTTCGCCGATGATGGCCAGCCACTGCCCGGCCTCCACTCCGAACGACACGCCGTGCACGAGCTCGCGGCCGCCGCGAACGCCGATCGTCAGGTTCTGTACCTCAAGCACGGCTCTCACTCAGCCTCGGGTCGATGGAGTATCGCGTGCTGAGCTGGTCTCCCGCAACGCTGGTGAGCACGACGACGAGGAAGATCGCCAGTCCGGGCGCGAGCATGAGCAGGCTGGTCTGGGTGAAGTAGGTGCGCCCTTCGTTGAGCATCGCGCCCCATTCCGGGGACGGCTGGGGCACCCCGAGACCCAGGAACGACAGCGACGCCACGAGCAGCACGATCTTGCCGATGTCGAGGGTGGCCAGCGACAGCACGGGGCCCACGACGTGCGGCAGCAGGTGTTTGTGCACAGTCCGGGTTGTGCTCGACCCGCTGACCCGGGCGACCAGGTAGTAGTCCTGGGTCTTTTCCTGGATGACGACGCTGCGCACCAAGCGCGTGTAGGCGACCCACTTGACGGCCATGACGGCGATGACGAGGTTGCCGAAGCCCGGTCCCATGAGCCCGGTCAGCACGATCGCGACGACGTACTCGGGAAACGACATGAAGGCGTCGCTGACGCGCATGAGCCCCCAGTCGAGGCGGCCGCCGAGGTAACCGGCGTAGAGCCCGACCGGCACCCCGACCGCGATGGAGGCCAAGAGGGCCGCCAGCGCGATGCCCACCGTCGTGCGGCCGCCGGTGAGCACCCGGGAGAACACGTCGCGCCCGAGCTGGTCGGTGCCGGCCAGGTGGCTCCAGCTCGCCGGCGCGAGCGCATCCCCGAGGTTGACCGCCAAGGGATCGTGCGGGGCCAGCCACGGGCCGGCGAGCATCGCGACGAGCAGCGCCACCGCGGCCACCAGCAGGGCCTGTGTGCCGCGCCTCATGCCGCGGTCCCCGATTTCAGGCGCACCTCGGGGCTGATGAGGCGGTAGCTCAGGTCGACCAGCTGGTTGATGATGAGCACCGCGACCCCGATGACGAGGATGAACCCCTGCAGCACCCCGTAGTCGCGGCGGGTGACCGCCTCGACGGCCAGCTGCCCCATGCCGGGCAGCCCGAAGACCGCCTCGACGACCACCGAGCCCGACAGCAGACTGCCCAAGCTGACCCCCATCACGGTGACGACCGGAATGAGGCTGCCGCGCAACACGTGTCGCGTGCGGATGAGCGAGTCCGGAATCCCTCGCGCGCGAGCGGAGCGCACGAAGTCACGCTGCCGGGTCTCCGTGTAGCTCTCCCGGTAGATCTTGATGAACGGAGGCGCGATGGCCGCCGCCAGGCTCACCGTCGGCAGGATCAGGCCCAACCCCTGGTGCCACCCCGAGGCGGGCAGCACCCGCATGTTCACAGAGAACACCTGGATGAGCAGGAGCCCGAGCCAGAAGGTGGGCATCGACGCGGCCACATAGCAGAACAGGCTCACGGCGGAATCGATCCAGGTGCCGCGGTGCAGGGCGGCGGCCGTGCCCAAGGCCAGAACGAGCACGATCGTCACCGCGACAGCCGCGAGGGCCAGGTTCAGCGTCGCGGGCAGTGCGCCGGCAACCTCCGCGGCCACCGGTCGGCCGGTCATCACCGAGGTGCCGAGGTCGCCGTGGGCCAGCCCGACGAGGTACTTGGCGTAGCGCACGACGATCGGGTCATCCAGCCCCAACTGTGCGCGGTAGGCGTCGATCTCGGCCTGGCTCAGCGCGACCGTGTCGACCCGCAGCGCCGACAGGGCGGAGTCTCCTGGAGCGAGGGCCACGACGAGGAAGCTCGCGACCGTGATGGTCCACAGCATGAGCAGCACTTCCGCGAGCCGGGTCAACGCGGCCCGCGCCCACCTACCCACGATCGAGGTCCTTGGTGATCATGGGGAACTCGAACTCGTTCGGCGGGGTCGTCCAGCCGGTCACCGAGGTGTCGTAGGCGGCGGTCTCGTTCGGCGAGACGATGTAGGCGTTCAGGTAGTCGTCGCGCACCATAGAGCCGATCTGCTTGGCGACCTGCGCCCGGGGGCCGACGCCCGAGGTCGCGTTGAACCGCGAGTTCAGCGTGTTGAGCGCGGCCACGTCGAGATGCCCGTGATTCTGCGCGCCGCCCGGGCTCAGCGAACCGTTGATGAAGTACGAGCCGTCCCCGCGGGTGATCGTGTTGACAGAGTACGTCGCCAGGTCCCAGCCGCTCCGGTTCTTGTCGAGGTGCTCATCGATGTTGTCGGCGGTGACGATGCTCAACGAGATGCCCACGTGCGAGGCGGCGTTCTCGACGACCTGCGCGATGCCCGGTAGCTCCGGTCGCGCCACATACGTGACGATGTTCATCGCCAGTGGGGCTCCGCCGCGGGTGACGCGCCCGCCGCTCACATCCAGCCCGGCGGCCCGGAAGTGCGCGAGCGCCACCTCGGTGCCGTGCTCGCGCGCCGGCCCGGCGGGCGGGGTGATGATGCGGCCGGTGGGGAAAGGGCTGTCGGTGGACTGACCCTCGCCGCTGAGCACGGTCTTGGTGATCGCGTCGCGATCGATGAGCGCGTCGATGCCGCGACGGAACTCCTCGTTGGCCCACAGCGTGGCGTTCGGCCCGTCGAAGTTGTAGAGCAGGTGGTAGACGCGGGTGCCGGGCACGGACTCGACCCGCATGCGCGAGTCGCCGCGGAGCGCGTCCAGGCTCTCGGTGGACGGCCGGTAGATGAGATCGGCCTCACCGGACTGCAGCGCCAGCAGGCGAGCGTTCGCGTCCTGGTTGGCCGTCATCGTCACGTGGGCGAGCTTGGCCGGGCCACCCCAGTAGCCGTCGTAGCGCGACAACCGGGCCTCTCCGCGGATGTCGAACGCCTCGAACGCGAACGGACCGGTGCCGATCGGCAGCGTGCCGTCGGCGTCGGTGTCGACGATCACGGTGTTGAAATGCACGAACTCCGAAGGCAACCCGGGAGCCGGGGCGGAAGTGTGGATCTGCAGGGTCTGCCCCGAGGCGTTCATCGACGCGATCGGCAGCAGCTTGGCCACCCCGGGGTTGACCTCGATGACCCGCGCGATGCTCTTACGCACCGCCTCCGCGTCGACGGGTTTGCCGTTGTGGAAGGTGACACCGTCACGGATCGTGAAGGTCCACGTCGTCGGGTCCGTGGCCGTCCAGCTCTGCGCGAGCGCCGGGGCCAGCTCGAGGCTCTTCGGGTCGAGCCCGACGAGGGTCTCGACGGCGCCGGAGTTGAGGATGAACGAGGACTGCACGACTTGGGGGTCGGTAGTGTTGGCCGGGTAGACGGTCATGAACCGCAGCGAATGCCCGTCACCCGTGGCAGCGCCGCCTCCGGCGGCGGTGCCGTCGCTGACCGCGCAGCCTGCGAGAAGAGTCAGCATCAGGGCGAGCGCGGACCACAATGAGCGTTTCTTCATGACGGCGATACCTTCCGTTGGGTGTCAGGCCCGGTCGCCGAGGGCGACGATGTGTTCGGGAAGCCGCTCGTTGTCGCCGTACATGAAGTGATTGCGCATGTTTTCCGAGAAGCGGCTCGCGGGGGTGGTCACACCGACGGCCTCGGCGACCTCGCGCACGAGCATCGGCGAGGCCCCGCAGCACACCCCGAGGTAACCGACCCCCATCGCGTGCGCTTGTGCGGCGAAGGCGCCAATCTCGTAGCGGTTCGCGGACTGCGGGTCGAGCGCCGTCGGAAATGTACGTCCGTGCGGGGCGGGCACGCGGGCGCGGTCGTCGTGCAGGTTGAAGAACGTCGGCTCGGTCGGCGATGTGCGGTACGGCACCGGCAGCGCGGCGACCGGGCACGACACCGCCTCCCGGATGCGGCGCAGCCACGGCAGCATCGTGTCCGGACCACGGAAGCAGTTCATGCCGACCACGTCGGCCCCGGCTTGTTCCAGCTCCTGGCACGCCGCAACGATCCCCACGCCGTCGCTCATCTCGTCACCGGCCATCGGCGCGATCGTCAGCACGACTGGCAACCCGCTAGCGCTGGCCACCTCCAGCGCCGACAGGGCCTCGCCGGCGTAGTAGAAGGTCTCGCCGATGATGATGTCGGCACCCTCTTCGAGCGCCCAACCCACCATCTCGGTGAACATCGCCCGGACCTCGCGCTGACGGGCCGGATCGGCGGGGTCCCAGATGTTGCTGTTGGAGATGTTGCCGGCCATCAGGTTGTCGGGCACCGCGTCGGCGACCTCGCGGGCGATCCGTAGCGCCGACCGGTTCAGGGGCTCCAGGAGGTCTTCCTTGCCGATGACCCGCAGTTTCTCGCGGTGTCCGTTGTAGGTGAACGCCTCGACGATGTCCGAGCCCGCGTGCTGGAAGTCCTGGTGCAGGGTGCGCAGGGCGTCCGGAAACTCCAGCGCGACCTCCGGTACGAATTCACCCGCCGTCAGGTATCCGCGGCGCTCGAGTTCGAAGAGAAAGCCCTCGGCACAGATCAGGGGTCCGGAGGCGAGACGGTCGGTCAGCTGGTTCGCGCGCATGCGTGGCTCCTCGGCAACGGGTTCTCGCCGTCCACGCACGGTTCAGGAAGCTCGCGGCCTTGAGGCCGGCACGGCCCGTCGTCGGCAGGGTTCGCGAGACGGCCCGGCGTGAATCACCGGGGCTCGTGAACGTGCACGCTCTGGGCACAGCCACTCCATCGCTCGTGGATCGGCGCTACGGATGGCGAGGCAGGCGGTCTCCTGACTTGCGGGTCGAACGCCTACCCCTGCCTTCCCAGGCCGTGCGGCCCAGTGGCGTCGTGCGGGGTGCGGCTTCCCGTTCACAGTGGCGAGGACCGTGTCGGACTTCCACCGACTTCCCGGTTCTGCTTCGCTGCCGGGAAACGTACCACCTCTATGACGCTCGGCGTGCGGCGCTCGTCGTACGGATCGCGGCGTCGGGTGGATTCAGCCCGCGAGCACGCAATCCCCGCACAGCCCCTCGGGCCGCCCGAACACGCGGTAGATGAGGCAGCAGCTGCGCCGGCGGAACCCGGGGCCGGTGCGCAGAGCCCCGTCGTCCACGCGCGGGTCCGCCAACACCCGATCGGCCGCGGCCCGGGCCGCCGGGGCCAGGCGCGGTCGCGCCGCGGCGATCTGGGAGGCGGCACCGTTGGCCGCCGACCCCACGTTGCCCCACGCGACCCGCGACCCCACCCCGTGGCGGCCGGCGACCGCCTCCGTCAGCCGTGCCACCGCCTC
>NZ_BCNQ01000021.1 GCF_001515525.1 Piscicoccus intestinalis NBRC 104926
CCTGCTCGGGATCGAGCCGCACCCGGAGCCCGAGCGCGCGGCCCGCGATCTGCGGCGCGAGGAGCCGCGCGACGAGCCCCAGGTGCGCGACGGACGCCGCGACCCGATGCGGCGTCGGGCGACCGGGCGCCCCCGGGCGGACCGGGCGGCGCTGCGCCAAGGATTCCCGCACAGCCTCGACCCGCGCCTCGAACACCTCCGGCCGGTGCAGCAGCACGCTCAGCGGCGACCAGCCCGGCTCCGGTCTCTCGTCGGCGCCGTGGGTCTCGATCGCGACGAACGGCCCCAGCCGCCCCAGCGCCGCTGCCCCCGACAGCTCTCCGCTCACGACGACGCCTTGGCCACCCGCTGCGATCCGCGCAACACACGTGCCGATGCGCGACCCGGGAAGTCACCGAATTCCGCGCCCGGCCGCTCGTGCAGCCAGCGGCGCAGGGCCTCCTCGAGCTGCTCCTCATCCATGTCAGCGCGCTCACGCCGCAAGCGCGAACGCATCATCTGCTCCCCCAGCTCGAACATGTCCAGAGCGGTCCGTAACCGCTCTGCCGGGGTGCTGGCTGACATCTTCCGCAGCCTATCCACTCAGCCCACGTGCCCTGAGCCCCTGACCGGGCGGGCCGGCGCGGCGAGCCGCGCGGCGATGCCGTCGAGGTCGCGCAGCGGGGGCAGGTCGGGGTCGTGCGCCAACCCGAGACGGGCGGCCAGCTCGAGCACCCACGGCCGGCGCAGCCGCGCCCGCGCGACGAGTTCGTCGTCGCGCAGCAGCTGCCCCGGATCGCCCTGGCGCACGACGCCGTCGACGACGATCGCGGCCGACTCCGCCCAGGCGAGGGCGAAGTCGACGTCGTGGGTGGCGAGCACGACCGTCGTGTCGGCCTCCTCGAGGCGGGCCAGCGCGGCGACCATGTCGTCGACCCCGGCCGGGTCGAGGCCCGCCGTCGGCTCGTCGAGCAGCAGCACGCAGGGCCGCATCGCGAACGCCCCGGCGATCGCCACCCGCTTGCGCTGCCCGAACGAGAGCCGGTGCACCGGCCGGTCGGCGAGGTCGGCGATGTCGAGCAGCTCCAGCGACTCGGCCACCCGCGCCGCCACCTCGGCCTCCGGCAGCCCGAGGTTCATCGGCCCGAACGAGACGTCACGCGCGACATCGGCGCTGAACAGCTGGTCGTCCGGGTCCTGCAGCACGAGCTGCACGGCCTGCCGGTGGGTCTTCAGCCCGTCGCGTTTGTAGGAGACGGGTCGCTCGTCGAGCAGCACCTGCCCGCCGGTCGGCCGCAGCGACCCGGCGAGGGCGAGCAGCAGCGTCGTCTTGCCCGAGCCGTTGGCGCCGAGCAGCGCGACCCGGCGGCCACCGGCGACGTCGAGGTCCGCGCCGCACAGCACGTCGCGCTCGCCGTAGCCGGCCCGCAGGCCGCGGGCGCGCAGGCTGAGGTGACTCACGCCGACCACCCCGCGACCCCGGTGCCGCTCAGCAGCAGCGTGAGGGCCACGACCCCGGCGAGCACCGCCGCGCTCGCGGCGAGAAAACGCGCCGAGGCGTGCCGCGGCGGGTCGAGGGTGCGCATCGCGTCACTGTAGCCGCGGCCGGCCAGCCCGTCTTCCAGGCGGGCGGCCTGCTGCCAGGCGCGCATCATGACCGCCCCGACCGCCATGGCGGCCGACCGCATCGCCGACCGCCGGTCGGCGTACCCGAGCCGCTGCTCCTGCGCCCGGTGGATCGCTTGCACCGACTCCAGCAGCGCGAACAGCATCCGGTAGATCAACGCCGCCACCTCGATGCACGCGTCCGGCACCCGGGCCCGGCGCAGCGCGGCGAGCAGGTCGACCATCGGGGTCGTCGTGGCGAGCACGAACAGCCCCAGCGTGCCCGCCACCGCGTGCCCTAGGACCGAGCCGGCGGCCGCGACCGACTCGGCGTTCATGCCGAGCCGCGGGCCGCCCTCCCAGGTGAGGGTGAGCGCCACCGAGGCCGCGCCGACGACGATGAAGACCGCCGGCCCGGACAGGCAGCGGGCCAGCAGCCGCGGGTGCACCCGCGCGGGCCCGAGCAGGGTGACGAGCGCGACGATCGCGACGACGACGCTGCCCGGCCACGCCGGGAGCACGAGCGCCGCCGCGATGAGCCCGCCCGCCAGCACGGCCTTGTCGCGCACTGCGCGCAGCCGCCACGGACTGTCCCACGCGGAGTTGTCGAGTGCCAGGCCCCGGCTCATGCGCGCGTCTCAGCCCGCCCGGCTCGACGGCGAGGGTTCGCGCGCGACGGGCGGTTCGGCCTCCCGGCGCCGACGGCCGTGCAGGCGCCCGATGCAGTACCCGAGCACCACCCCGCCGAGCCCGGCCTGCAGGGCGAACAGGCCCGACTCCAGCTCGGCCGAGCCGGGCTCGAAGAACGGCTGGAACCAGGGCTGGTGCCCCTCGTCCTCGATGACCTGGGAGACCGTCGCGTCGGTGCCGGCGAACTCCCCGTCTCCGGACTGGCGGCCCAGCAGGAACGAGACAGCGACGACCGCGACGAGCGCGACGACGAGCAGCACGTCGATCCACCAGCGGCGCTTCATCGCACGTCACCGCCTGTCGTCGACTCGGCGGCAGCGGCGGCCGGGCGCGGCGCGCCGGGCACCGGCAGCCCGAGACGGGCCAACTCCGGGGCGGCCACGCCGGTGAGCAGGCGCCATACGAGCACCCCGAGGATGCCCTCGGCGATCGCCAGCGGAATCTGGGTGACGGCGAAGATCGACAGGAACTTCGTGGCCGCGCCGGCGAAGCCGCCGACCGGGTCGGGGTGCGCGAGCGCCAGCTGTAGAGAGGTCGTCACGTACGTCGACAGGTCGGCCAGCATCATCGCCGCGAAGATCGCAACGAGCGGCGTGCGGCGCAGCAGCGTCCAGGCCGCGAAGCCCACCCACGGGCCGACGATGCCCATGCTGAACACGTTGGCGCCCAGCGTCGTCAACCCGCCGTGCGCCAGCAGCAGCGCCTGGAACAACAGCACGATCGTGCACAAGAAGGCCATGACCGGTGGTCTGAACAGCACCGCCCCCAGGCCCGTGCCCGTGGGGTGGCTGGAACTGCCGGAGACCGACGGCAGCTTGATCGCCGACAGCACGAACGTGAACGCCCCCGCGGCGCCGAGCAGCAGCCGCGACTGCGGATCCTCGCGCACGAGCTTGACGACGCGACGGGCCCCGTGGACGACGAACGGTGCGGCGGCGACGGTCCACGCCGCGGCGTGCAGCGGCGGGAGGAAACCTTCGGCGATGTGCATGCGACCTCCTTGGGGATCACGCGTCCCCGACTGGTGCGAGATGCCCGTGACGCGGGTCTGACTCGGCCCTGACGGGCCTCACAGTGGCGCGACCGCCCCGGATTCTCACCGGGTTCCGCCGCCGCGGGCAGTAATGACGAGCAGGAGTATCGCACGCTGACCCCAGCGGTGTCTGCTAGAACCGGACTGCGCCCGTTCCCGCAGCCAGGAGGCCGTGTCATGACCAGCACCCGCCATCACCTCATCGGTCTCCTGCTCGGCGCGGAGAACGACTGGCCGCGGGCGTTCGAGGCGATCCTCGGCCTCGTCGGGCCGCTGACCCTCGACGGCGGCCGCCACGAGATCACCAGCGAGCGGCTCAAGATCCGCCCGTTCGACCTGCGCGACCCGGTGCGCCCCGGCCTGGTCATCGACCGGCTCGCATACTGGTACTACCACCCGCGGGAGTGGTTGAAGAAGGCCGCGCTGATGAACGACACGTACCTGCTCAACAGCCCGTTCACCTTCCAGTCGATGGAGAAGCACAGCGCGTACTGCGCGATGCTGCGGCTCGGGCTCAAGGTGCCGCGCACGATCCTCGTGCCGTACAAGAACCCGGTCGACAACGTGCGCTGGGCCTACACCTCCAGCCACTACAACCTGCCGTTCGACCTCGACGCGATCGCCGACGAGCTGGGCTACCCGATGTACATGAAGCCGTTCGACGGCGGCGGCTGGCGCGGGGTCTCCCGCATCAACACCAACGACGACCTGCACAGCGCGTACGACTCCTCCGGCCAGATGCTCATGCACCTGCAGGCCACCGTCGACTACGACGTGTTCGCGCGGGCCCTGTCGATCGGCCCGGAGACGATGGTCATGGAGTACCGGCCGGACCGGCCGATGCACGACCGGTACGCGGTCTCCCACAACTTCCTCTCGGCCAAGGCCGGGCACGAGTGCTACGCGATCAACCGGATCGTCAACGCGTTTTTCGCGTGGGAGTTCAACTCCGCGGAGATGCTCGTCGCCGGCGACGAGGTGTACCCCATCGACTACGCCAACGCCTGCCCCGACGTCGCGATCACGAGCTTGCACTACTACTTCCCGTGGGCGATGACGGCGCTGGTGCGCTGGTCGGCGTACTGCGTCGCCAACGACCGCAAGGGCCAGATCGACCTGCGCACGAAGAAGTACTTCGCGATCGCCGACGACCCGGACCGCTCCTACGAGAACAAGATCGAGGCCTACCTCGCCCTGGCCGACGCCCACTTCGAGAACGACCGCTACTGGGAGTGGTGCGACAAGCACCTGGCGCACCTGCCGGAGGCGGTGCACGACTGGTTCGCCGGCCCCGACTTCGACCGGATCCTGCGCGAGACGGTCCGAGCGACCTTCCCGCCGCACGAGCACGACCAGTTCATCGCGCACTACCGCGGCCTCATCGCCGCGTGGGTCAAGGACAACGCGATGACGGCGTCATGAGCGACCTCACGCAGGTGCGTGCCGAACTGGCCCCGACCGGGGTGCTGCGCGCACACATCAACCTCGGCAACCCCGTGCTCACCCACGGCACCCCCGACGACCCCGGCGGCGTCACCGTCGACCTCGCCACCGAGGCGGCGGCCCGCCTCGACGTGCCGGTCGAGTTCACCTGCGTGCAAGCGGCGCGGCACTCGTTCGAGGCGCTCGTGGAGCACCGGGCCGACATCGCCTTCCTCGCGGTCGAGCCGGCTCGGGCGGCGCAGGTCGCGTTCACCGCCCCCTACGTGCTCATCGAGGGCGTGTACGTCGTGGCGACCGGCTCCCCCATCCACTCCGTCGGCGACGCCGACCGCGAGGGCGTGCGCATCGGGGTCAAGGAGGGCTCGGCGTACGACCTGTTCCTCACCCGCACGCTGACCCTGGCGCAGCTCGTGCGGGGCGCCGAGGGCGTCGACGTCTATCTCGAGCAGGGCCTGGAGGCCGGAGCCGGGGTGCGCCAGCCGGCGACCCGGTGGGTCGACGCGCACCCCGGGCACCGCGTCGTGCCGGAGCGGTTCCAGGAGATCGCGCAGGCCGTCGCCACCCGCCCTGACCTGTCCGAGCCGACGGCGGCGTGGGTGCGCGACCTCGTCGAGGAACTCAAGGCGAGCGGGTTCGTCGCCGACTCCCTGGCCCGCGCGGGGCAGGCCGACGCGACGGTGGCGCCACCCGGCTGAGAAGCGGCTAAACCGTGCGCACCAGGCCCGGAGGTCGGGTGGCCCCACGCCCCACTGGCGGGCGGCCGTGCAGAAAGATGGGGTCATGGCCATCCCCGAGAACGCGCGCACCGCTGCCGCCGACATCCTGAGCCCGCTCCCTGCGGACACCCAAGAGATCTTCCTGCTGCGCCTGGAGCGGTGGTGGCCCGACGTCATCAGCGGCCTCACCGACCTGTACACGACCGAGCAGGTCGAGCAGACCGCGATCCGCCTCGTCGAGATGGCCGCGCGCGCCTACGTCGAGCGCGACCCCGAGCTGCGCACCCTCGACCTGCGCCGGCAGCTGCGCCAGGACTGGCTGCAGCTGCCGAGCATGGTCGGCTACGCCGGCTACACCGAGCGGTTCGCCGGCGACCTGCCCGGCATCGCGAACCGGCTCGACTACCTCGGCGAGCTCGGCGTCTCCTACCTGCACCTCATGCCGCTGCTGACCCCTCGAGAGGGAGACAGCGACGGCGGCTACGCGGTGGCCGACTACCGCACGGTGCGCCCCGACCTCGGCACGATGGCCGACCTGAGCGCCCTGACGAAGACCCTGCGGGGGCGCGGCATCAGCCTCGTCATGGACCTCGTGCTCAACCACGTGGCCGCCGAGCACGAGTGGGCCCGGCGGGCCCGCGCCGGTGAGCAGCACTACCGCGACTACTTCTACATCTACCCCGACCGCACGATGCCCGACGCCTACGAGCGCACGCTGCCGGAGATCTTCCCCGACTTCGCGCCCGGCTCGTTCACGTGGAACGACGACCTCGACGGCTGGGTGTGGACGACGTTCAACGAGTGGCAGTGGGACGTCAACTGGTCGAACCCGAACGTGCTCGTCGAGTACGCCGACATCATCCTGTTCCTCGCCAACCACGGCGTCGAGGTGCTGCGGCTCGACGCGATCGCGTTCATGTGGAAGCGGATGGGCACGATCTGCCAGGGCCAGCCCGAGGTGCACTCGATCACCGAGGTGCTGCGCGCGCTGAACCGACTGGCCTGCCCGACGGTGGCCTTCAAGGCCGAGGCGATCGTCGCGCCGAGCGAGCTCGTGCAGTACCTGGGCACGTCGCGGTTCACCGGCAAGGTCAGCCACCTCGCCTACCACAACAGCCTCATGGTGCAGATCTGGTCGATGCTGGCGACCAAGGAGGTCGGGCTCGCCTCGCATGCGCTGGCGAACCTGCCGGTGGCGCCGTCGACGTCGACGTGGATCACCTACCACCGCTGCCACGACGACATCGGCTGGGCGATTTCCGACGAGGACGCGGCGGCCGTGGGCCTCAACGGCTTCGACCACAGGTTCTTCCTGTCCGACTGGTACTCCGGGGTGTTCCCCGACTCCCCGGCGCAGGGCCTGGTGTTCCAGGAGAACCCGGCCACCCGCGACCGGCGGATCAGCGGCACCGCCGCGAGCCTGCTCGGCATCTCGCCCGGAGACAGTGCCGCCGACGCCGAGGGGCCGCTCGCGCAGCTGCGGCTGGCGCACGCGCTGATCATGGGCTGGGGCGGGCTGCCGGTCATCTGGTCCGGCGACGAGCTGGCGATGACGAACGACCCGGACTGGGCGAAGACTCCCGGCCACGAGGAGGACAACAGGTGGGCGCACCGGCCCGCCCTCGACGAGGCCCGGGTGGCGCAGCGCAAGGACCCGACGACGGTGGCCGGCAAGGCGTTCAGCGACCTGCAGCACATCATCGCGACCCGCAAGCGGCTGGCGCACCTGCACGCGAGCGTGCCCGTGCACATCGGCGAGGTCGACGACCCGGGCGTGCTCGTCACCGTGCGCGAGCACCCGATCGGCACGTTCGTCGGCCTGTACAACGTGACGCCGGAATGGCGCAGCTGGCCGTGGTGGCGCCTGCACCAGTACGGCCTCGCCGACTCCGTCGAGCAGCTCTCCGGGGAGCCCGTGCACCGCGGCGGCGACGGCCACGTGTGGATCCCGCCCTACGGCGTCTACTGGCTCACCAACCGCTGACCCCACGCCCCCGCCCCCACGCCCCCGACTCAACGTCCCCAGCTCAACGTCCCTGAAAACTGCGTGTCGCGGTCGGAACTGCTGTTCGTGTCGCAGTTCTCACCGTGACACGCAGTTTTCACGGTCGTTCTGGGGCGGTCGGGCGCGCTAGGTCGCGGGCGGCCGCGGTCGCTGCCGGTCGCGGTCGCGGGCGGCCGCTGTCACTGCCGGTCGCGGTCGGTCAGGGTCGTTCCGGCGGGAGGAGTTCGACGGTGCCGCGGGCGCCGTCGACTCGCACTCGGTCTCCGGTGCGCAGGCGGGCCGTGGCGTCGCCGCAGCCGACGACGGCGGGCACCCCGAGCTCGCGGGCGACGATCGCGGCGTGGCTCAGCGGCGCGCCGAGGTCGGTGACGATGGCGGCGGCTCGCGGGAACACCGGCGTCCAGCCGATGTTCGTCAGCTGGGTGACCAGCACCTCTCCGGGCAGCAGCCGCGCCTGGTCGTCGAGCCGGTCGAGGCGACGCACCACGCCCTCGACGACCCCGAGCGCACCGGGCACGCCGGTGATGACCGCCGCCTCCGGCTGCGCAGTGGGCTGAGACTCCGGCGTGGGCTGCCCGTCGGCACCGAGACCGGGAGCCACAAAGACGTCTGTGCGACGAGCCGGGTCGGCGGCCCAGGCGAACGGGTCGATCGGGCCGACGATGAACCCGGGCAGCGGAGGCAGCGACCGCGATCGCTCGTAGGCCGCCCGCCGGGCGCCGAGATCGACGCGCGGCTCGGCGCCGCCGAGGGCGGCGAACAACTCGTCCGCGGTCAGCAAGAAGACGTCGTCGCCGAGGCCGAGCAGGTCCCCGGCGCGTAGGGCGAAGGCGCGTTCGACGCCAGTCCAGCGCACCGCCTCCGAGCGGACCGACTCGCGGGTGGCCGCCGCCCGGGCCCGTCGCCGCAGCCGCCGCTGCAGACCCCGGGCCGCGCGGGGATGGTCGCGGCGGAGTCGGGCCAGCGCCTCGTCGTAGGCCCGCTGCCGGTCTACCGCAGGCGCGCCCACCGAGCTCGCCGGCGGGCTGCTCAGGGACTCGTCGAGCCAGCCCGGATCCTCGCTGGGGCGCGGCCACGCGAGCTCGACCTCGTCGTAGCCGCGGTGCCCGAACCGCTCGAGGTACTCCGCGCGGGTCATCCGCCCCGCCTGCACCTCCGCCAGGCCGAGCGCCGGCCCCAGGCTCGCCAGCCCACCACCGGCCAACCCGCCGAGATTGCCGGCGAGCGCCGCAGCGTCGTCCGGCCCGACGAGCGCGGACAGCTCGGTCTCCACGTCAGCCTGGTCCTGCCCGGTGGCGGCGATGACCGCCCAGAAGGCGCGCAGCGATCCGGGGCGCAGCTCGGTCTCCCACTCGGTGAGCAGCCGCCCTGGCGTGGCGCAGGCGGCGATGCGTTCGCGGGCGCGGCGGCAGCGGTCGGGGGTGGTCGCGAGGAACGCGCGGATGTCCCGCTTGTGCCGGGTCAGTGTGACAACGGTGCCGAGGAGGCGGGTGCCCTCGGTCTTCCAGTCGGCTGTGCTCACCGGCAGGGTCGGGATGGGAATGCCGTTCGGGAGGCGGCCCCACACCGGCTCCAGCGTCGCGTACGCCGCGCGCGGGTCGGCGGCGACCTTCGGGCCCCGGGCACTGATCTGCACAGAGATGTTTGCGTAAGGACGACCTCCGATGTACCCGGCCATCTGGCGACCCTTGACCTTGATCGAGGGGCCGCCGTGGTCCTGCAGGTAGGTCTTCAGCGAGATCGTCAGCGGCGTCTGCGGCTCGGGATTGGCCTCGGTGAGGTTCGTCGCCGACCACAGGCAGGCACCGGCCAGCGAGTCGTTGCGCTCGGCGGTGCGCGGATTCCGGCCGGTCATCGTCGTCACCGGCCGTGCCTGCAGGATCCACACGCGCGTGCCGGTCGCGGCCCACTCGATGTCCTGCACCGCGCCGTCGAAGGTGTTCTCGACGGCGTGCGCCTCCGCGTGCAGTCGCCGCGCGGCGGGCCGCAGCCCGTCGGGCCCCCGGTAGCGCCCGTCGGGCCGGTCGAACGTGAACTCCGGCGCGTCGACATCACCCGCTACGAGCGATTCAGCCACGCCCGCAACGACATTGCCGACCATCGTGCGGAGGTCACCGGTCAGGGGGTTGGCCGTGAACAGCACCCCGGCGTGCTCGGCTTCGATCATCCGCTGCACGACGACCGCCGCCTTTGGTGCCTGATGTGCGCGCTTGTCGGTCTCTCCGGAACCCGTCGCGCCGGCCGGGTTGGTCGCGCCGGTCGGGCCGTCGGGACAGCTCACGACGGACGCGTCGCCGCACGACTCGCCGACCGCCGCGACGTAGGCGCCGACCCGCGCCGCGTGCCGCGACCGATGCACCCGCACGACGGCGGCGGCCACCTCGTCGGCCGGCACGCGCAACTCCGTCTCGAAGGCCCCGGCGTAGGAGGCAGTGGCCGAGTCCTCGACGAGACCCGAGGAGCGCACCGCGAACGTCGCGGCCGCGTACCGCCGCGTCAGCTTCCTCAGTTCAGCATCGACCTCGCGGCCGGCCTCCTCGCTGAGCGCATCACCGGAGGCACCACCGAAGGCCCGGGCGAGCACGACGAACCCGTCGGGCACCGGATGGCCGGCCTGCCGCAGCCGGGCCAGCGAGCGCCCCTTGCCGCCCGCCTGCTCCGCCTCCTGCGGAGGCAGTGTCAGCAGCGGGTAGACCGCCCGCCCCGGCCGGGCGAACGAGACGCGGCGCAGCCACCGCGCCAGTGCGTACCCGAGACCGGTGCCGACGAACCAGCCGAGCGTCCCGACGAGGAGGGCGGCCGGGACGAGCACCGGCCACGGCCACCCGGCGTGCAGGACGAACGGCACCGCGACAATCGGCGCGAACACCTGCGCCAACACCGACGGCAGCAGGCGCCGGCCCCGCTCGGTCACGGTTCTCGCCGACGCTTCGGCGTCGCGGCCTCCGAGGGATCCGAGGGGCGCGAGGCATCCGAGGCGCCCGCAGCCCCCGAAGCACCGGAGCCGCCCCGCGGGCCGCCGTCGGCGAGCAGCGCCTCGAGCCCGGGCGACTGCGCGATGACCACGTCGGCCTTGCCGAGCGCCACGCCGAACCGCAGATCGCCGAAGACGAGCAGCTTGTCGCCGACCTCGATGCCGAGGTCGCGGCGCGCCTCGGCCGGAATGACGACCTGCCCCCGCTCACTGACCGTCACCGCCCCGTAGAACCGGCGGTTCGGGTCGTTCGGGTGCCGATGCTCCATGACTCCACCATCTCCATCGCGCACACGATTCGTCTTACTTACAAGACAAGTCTTGCACGGTCGACAGGCGCGCTCGACGGGAATCCCGGATCACGCGGGCACACACGGGAGCCCGAGACGACGCAGCGCCCCCTCGCAGCGCCACGGGGGGCTTCGATCCGCCCCGGGCGGCGACTGCCGCGTCACCGGGAGGCGGCGCGCGCGCTCACCGCCGCGACGCCCAGGTATCCAGGATGCTCAGGATGTCGATGAGTTCGTGCGCGACGGCGTCGGGCACGGCGTCGATCTCGACGAGCTGGTCGAGCGGAATGTCGCTGTGCGGCACGAGGATCGCGCGCATGCCGGCCTCGTGACCGCCGTGGATGTCCTCGAACGCGCGGTCGCCGACGTAGACGCACCGCGCCGCGGGCACCCCGACGCGCCGGGCCGCCTCCGCGAAGATCTGCGGGTGCGGTTTGGTGTGCGCGATCTCGCTGGAGTACACGTCACCGTCGATGAACCCGAGTACGCCGTCGCGCTCGAAGACCCCGCGGTGATACTCCCGGCTCCACAGCGTGTTCGACAGCACCCCGATCCGCAGCCCGCGCGAGCGCAGCCCCTCGAACAGCGGCCGCACCTGCGGGTGCGTGATCGTGTGCGGCACCCAGAACTCCCGGTACGCGGCGAGCCCCGCGGCCACGCGCGGGGAGACGGGGTCGAGCCCGACCGCCGCCAGCACCTCCGGGAGCGCGCCACTGCGGTGCCCCTCCCCGCGGGCCCGCGCCCACAGGTGCGCCTCGGCCTCCAGGAGCCGGGTCGCGAGCCCGGGCCGCGCCTCCTGCGGCGCGCCGGACCCGGCCGCGAACGCCTCCCACTGCGCGAGGTGGTCGATCGTGTGCCACGGAGTCAGCGTGCCGCCCCAGTCGAAGATCACCGCCTCCACCGGGGACGACCCTCCCGCCGAGCCGCCCGCATCGCCCGCAGGTCCGGCCGCACTCACGCGCCGCGCACCTCGCGGGCGACCTCCTCGACCGCGTCGGCCACCGGCACGTTGCGGCGCTCGCCGCTGCGGCGGTCCTTGATCTCGACGACCCCGTCGGCCAGGCCGCGGCCGACGACGACGATCGTGGGCACCCCGATGATCTCGGCGTCCTTGAACTTCACGCCGGGGCTCACCTTGGGCCGGTCGTCGTAGAGCACGTCGAGCCCGGCGGCGGTCAGCTCGTCGGCGAGCCGGCCCGCCTCCTCGAAGACCGAGGCGTCCTTGCCGGTGGCCATGACGTGCACGTCGTAGGGCGCGACCTCCCGCGGCCACACCAGCCCCGCCTCGTCGTGGTTCTCCTCGGCGATCGCGGCGACCGCCCGAGACACGCCGATGCCGTAGGAGCCCATCGTCACCGTGACGAGCTTGCCGTGCTCGTCGAGCACCTGCAGCCCCAGGGCCTGCGCGTATTTGCGCCCGAGCTGGAAGATGTGGCCCATCTCGATGCCGCGGGCCGTACGCAGGGGCCCCGCACCGTCGGGGCTCGGGTCGCCGTCGCGCACCTCGGCGGCGTGGATGATGCCGTCGGCCTCGAAGTCGCGCCCGTACACGAGATAGGCGACGTGCACGCCCGGCTTGTTCGCGCCGGTCACCCACGCGGAGCCGCGGGCGATCGTCGGGTCGAGCAGAAACCGCAGCCGCCGCGCGTCGTCGTCGGCCAGGCCCGGGTTGGGGCCCATGACCGCGGGCCCGATGTAGCCCTTGACGAGCATCGAGTGCGCCTCGAAGTCGGTCTCGGTGAAGTCCTCGACGACGGCCGGCGACACCTGCGCCTCGAGGCGCTTGAGGTCGACCTGCCGGTCGCCGGGCAGGCCGACGATGAGCGGCTCGCGGGCGCCGTCGGGCTGGCGCAGCATGACGACGACGTTCTTCAGCGTGTCGGCCGCCGTCCACGCCCGGCCGTCCTCGCGCGGGTGGGCGGAGTTCATGACGTCGACGAGCGTCTCGATCGTCGGGGTGTTCGGCGTGTCCAGCTCGACGGCCTGCGGCGTCGTCGCGACGACGTCGTCGGGCACGTCGGGCGCCTGCGGCACCTGCACCGCCTCCACGTTGGCGGCGTACCCGCTGGCGTCGCACGTGACGAACGTGTCTTCGCCGTTCGGGGAGATCGCGAGGAACTCCTCGGAGGCCGAACCACCCATCGCCCCCGACGTCGCCTGCACGATGACGTAGTCGAACCCGAGCCGGTCGAAGATCTTGATGTACGCCGCGCGGTGCCGCTGGTAGGACGCCTCGAGCCCGGCGTCGTCGACGTCGAAGGAGTACGAGTCCTTCATGATGAACTCGCGCCCGCGCAGCAGCCCGGCCCGCGGACGCGCCTCGTCGCGGTACTTGATCTGCATCTGGTAGAGCGCCAGCGGCAGGTCTTTGTACGAGGAGTACATGTCCTTGACGACGAGCGTGAACATCTCCTCGTGCGTGGGGCCCAGCAGCATGTCGTTGCCGCGCCGGTCCTGGAGGCGGAACAGGTTGTCGCCGTAGTCGGTCCAGCGCCCCGAGGCCTCGTAGGGCTCGCGCGGCAGCAACGCCGGGAAGCGCACCTCCTGGGCGCCCATCGCGTCCATCTCCTCGCGGACGATGGTCTCGACCTTGGTGAGCACCCGCAGCCCCAGCGGCAGCCACGAGTAGATGCCGGGGGCGGCACGGCGCACGTAGCCGGCGCGCACGAGCAGCTTGTGGCCGGGCAGCTCCGCGTCGGCCGGGTCCTCTCGCAGGGTGCGCAGGAACAGGGCGGACATGCGGGTGACGGACACGTGTGCTCCTCGTCGGTCGCGGGCGATTCGCCAGCCAGAGTATCGGCCCCCACCCACCCCGGCCGAAGGCTATACGCACCACCCCGGCCGAAGGCTGCCCTTTCGGCCGGGGGCTAGGGCTGTAGCCGGAGCCCTCGACCGAAAGGGCAGCCTTCGGCCGAGTGGGGGGCGAGCGCTCAGAGCAGGATCGTGGAGAACGTGGCGCGCTGGGTGAAGCCGACGCGGCGGTAGGTGGCCAGCGCCTGCACGTTGTAGGAGTTGACGTAGAGGCTGACGACCGGCGCGAAGTGCTCCCGGGCGTACGCGACGACCGCCGCCATCGCGGGCGCCGCCAGGCCCCGGCCGCGCTGCCGCGGGTCGATCCACACGCCCTGCACCTGACACGCGCCGAGCGCCACCGACCCGATCTCCGCCTTGAACAGCACCTCGCCGTTCTCGATGATCCGCAGGCAGTGGCCGCGCTCGATGATCGCGCGGTTGGTGTTCCAGTAGGCGGCCCGGCTCGGCCGGTCGGCGTACGGCGCGTACCCGATCTCCTCGGTGAACATCGCCGCGGCGGCCGGCACGATGAGTTCGAGTTCGTCGATGCTCGCCGGCGCCACCCGCTCGTCGATCGGCGCGCCGAGCCCGTCGCGCGGCCCGATCGCCAGCAACGGCTGGTCGTGTCGCAGGTCCAGCGGGTCGTGCCACCAGTCGGCCAATTCTGTCCACAGCACCTCGACCTGCGCGTCCATGCCGAAGATCGAGGAGAACTGCGACTGCTGCCGCCGGAGCCGGGCCGCGAACGCCCCCGCGGCCGCCGCGTGGCACTCCACCGGCACGAGGTTGGCCGCCTGCCAGCACAGCGCCTCCGGCTCCCCGCGCGGACAGTACGCCAGCAACGGCCCCCGCGAGCGACGCAGGTCGATCTCGGCCAGCCGCGCGGCCACGTACACGTACGCGATCGGGTCGCGGGCGCACAGCTCCTGCGCCAGCCCCCGCTCGTGCGGACGCAGCGCTCTGACCTCCCGACTCGCCCGCAGCATGCGCCTAGTGTGCCTGGGCGCGCGCCGCTTTGCCGCATCGGAGCCGGGGTGCATCGGAACCCGCGCCGAAGCCCGCGCCGGAGCTCGTGTCGGAGCTCGTGCCGGAGCCCGTGCCGCACCGACGCCGGAGCCCGAGCCGCCACACCGGCCTCAGCCGGTCGCGACGAACACCCGGCCGTCGTCGTCGACGCGCACCGGATAGGAGCGCGTGTCGGGGGCGCCGGTCGCACAGTGACCCGTCTCCAGCTCGAACGCGTTCTGGTGCAGCGGGCACACGACGACCCGCCCGTCGAGCTGCCCGTCGGCCAGCGGTCCGCCGCGGTGCGGGCACACGGCGTCGAGCGCCACGACCCGCCCGTCGCGCAACCGGAACAGCGCCACCTGCCGCCCGCCGACGTCGAACGCCCGGCCCTCCCCGACCGCCAGGTCGGTCAGCGCCGCCACCGCCACCTCGGTCGTCGTCACGGCGTCTCACCACCCCGGTCGGGCACCTGCGGCAGCACGGTCAGCGGCAGCGACGTGCGGAACTGCCCGGGCGTCACCGGCGCCGCGCGTTCGGCCCACGGGTCGACGTAGGCGTCCACCGACTCCTGGAGACGGGCGTCGAGCCCGGCCGCGAGCCCCTGGGAGTCGTCGACGACGATCGCGCGCAGCTCCTCGATGCCGACCCGCGGCACGAACGCGTAGGTGCGCTCCAGCCACGTCGCGTTCTCGCGGTAGTACTGGATGAACCGGCCCGACAGCCGCGTCACGGCCTCGGGGTCGTCGACGGTGGCGAGCAGGTCGCCCTTGCGGATGTGCGCGCCCGCGGCCCCGCCGACGTAGATCTCCCAGCGGCCGCCCTCGACGGCGACGACCCCGACGTCCTTGCACAGCGATTCGGCGCAGTTACGCGGGCATCCCGAGACGGCCAGCTTGATCTTCGCCGGCGACTCCAGCCCCTGGAAGCGCGACTCCAGGGCGATACCGAGGTTCGTCGAATCGCCCGTGCCGAACCGGCAGAACTCCTGCCCCACACACGTCTTGACGGTGCGAAAGCTCTTGCCGTAGGCGAAGCCGCTGGGCATGTCGAGGTCGGCCCACATCGCCGGCAGGTCTTCCTTGCGCACGCCGAGCAGGTCGATGCGCTGCCCGCCGGTGCACTTGACCATCGGCACGCGGTACTTGTCCGCCACGTCGGCGATGCGCCGCAGCTGGTCGGGGCTCGTCACCCCGCCCTTCATCTGCGGCACGACCGAGAACGTGCCGTCCTTCTGGATGTTGCCGTGCACCCGGTCGTTGATGAACCGAGCGTCGCGCTCGTCGACGTAGTCGGCGCCCCACATCATCCGCAGCAGCGAGGCCAGCCCCATCTTCGACTTCGCGTCTTCGGCGCCCTGCGGCGCGAGCGCCGCGAACACCGCGGAGACCGACCGCAGCCGCTGCTCCCGGATCGCCGCCATGAGCTCCGGCTTGGCCAACGGCACCCCCGGCACGTACCAGCTCGCCGACTCGTCGACGTCGGCCGCGCCCCCGCACGCCCAGTCGACGATCTCGCCGACCATCTCCTTGCACGAGCCGCAGCCCTTGCCGGCGCGGGTGGCGTCCATGACCGCCCCGAGACTGCGGCAGCCGCCGCGCACGGAGGCGACGATCTCGCCCTTGCTCACCCCGTTGCAGTTGCACACCTGGGCGTCGTCGGCGAGCTCGGCCACCCCGGCCTCCTCGCTCGGACCGCCGAGGTCGAACAGCAACTCCACACGATCCTGTGGCAGCGGCAAGCCCTTATCAAAGGCTTGTGTGAGGAATCCGACCTTGCGGGTGTCGCCGAGCACGGTCGCGCCGATGACCTTGTCCTCACGCACGATGACCGACTTGTACACGCCGCGCCGCGGCTCGGAGAACACGACCTGCTCGTCGTCGTCGCGCTCCGGCGCGTTCAGACCCATCGCCGTGACGTCGACGCCGGCGACCTTGAGCTTCGTCGCCGTGCGGGTGCCGTGGTAGGCCGCCTCGGGGTCGGCGCCGGTGAGGTGGTCGGCGAGCACGCCCGCCTGCTCCCACAGCGGCGCGACGAGCCCGTACACCTCGCCGCGGTGCTGCACGCACTCCCCCACGGCGTAGATGTCGGGGTCGTCCAGCGAGCGCATCCGGTCGTCGACGAGGATCGCGCGCTCGACGTCGAGGCCGCTGCTCTGCGCGAGCGTGACCTCGGGGCGGATGCCCGTGGCGACGACGATCATGTCGCACGGCACGTTTTCCTTGTCCCGCAAGCGAACTCCCGTCACCGGCCCGTCGTCCCCGTCGTGGAGCACGCCGGTCGTGCGAGCCCCCGTGAGCACGTGGATGCCCAGGCCGCGGATCTTGCGGGCGAGGATCGCGCCGCCCTCCGGCGAGAGCTGGGCGTTCATCAGGTGGTCCGAACTGTGCACGAGCACCACCTCGAGACCGTGGTGCTTGAGCCCGTGGGCGGCCTCGAGGCCGAGCAGACCGCCTCCGATGACGACGGCGCGGTTGTGCTCACCGGTCATGCGCGCGGCCCGGGCGAGCATGCCGCGGGTGTCGTCGATGGTGCGGAACGCGTACACCCCGTCGCGCAGGGCGCCGTCGTCGGTGCGCATACCGGGCACGTCGGGGATGAACGCCCGGGAGCCGGTGGCGACGATCAGCGTGTCGTACGGCGTGATCGAGCCGTCGGAGCCGATGACCGCCTTGGCGAACCGGTCGATACGGGTGATCGCGACCCCGGCGTGCAGCGTGACGCCGTGCTCCTCATACCAGTCGAGGGCGTTGAGGTAGATGTCGTCGTCGGTCTGCTCCCCGGCGAGCACGTGGGAGAGCATGATCCGGTTGTAGTTGCCGTACGGCTCCTCGCCGAAGATCGTCACCGCGAACTTCTCCGCGCCGCCGCGCGCGAGGATCTCCTCGACCGCCCGGGCCCCGGCCATGCCGTTGCCGATGACGACGAGCCGGCTGCGGGAGTCGGGGTGGTCGGTCGCGCCGGGCGTGGCCACCGGCTCCAGGGTCGCCGTCATCAGACCTCCACCATCCCCAGGTCGACGACGACCTGCCCGTCGACGCCCGCAGGGGCCGCCACGTGCAGGGCGATCTCGCTGCCGCCGATGATGTCCTCGACGACCCGCAGCGGCACGTGCGTGTCGGCGCGCGCGCCGATCGGGAACAGCCGCATGACGGCCCCGTCGCGCACGAGGCTGACGACGATGACGTCGTCGCTGGTGTTGCCGCCGCGGAAGTACAGCGCCTGGTTGACGACGCCGTCGGGCACCCGGTGCGTCAGGGATTCGTCGATGAGTTCCGGTGTGCTCAGGCCCTGCCCGGAAAAACTGAAGATGCCTTGGAGGAAGACGTTCTTCGACAACATGGAGCGCAACCTTCCGGCGAGATGAACTGGCTACGCCTGCATGCTCGCCGGGGCAGATTGCACGGTCGTGTGGCTCGTATTACGGGCGCCCGCGCTCGCGCCGCCGTGTGTCAACGACTCGTGTCGAAACCCTCACGGCTCAGCCGACGGTGACGCTCGGGGCGCCCGCGGCCTCCTCGTCGACGGGCTCCCCCATCTCCTCGGCGATGCGCATGGCCTCCTCGATGAGGGTCTCGACGATGTCGGCCTCGGGCACGGTCTTGATGACCTCGCCCTTGACGAAGATCTGCCCCTTGCCGTTGCCGGAGGCGACCCCGAGGTCGGCCTCGCGGGCCTCCCCGGGGCCGTTGACGACGCAGCCCATGACCGCGACCCGCAGCGGCACCGTCATGCCCTCGAGCCCGGCGGTCACCTGGTCGGCGAGCGTGTAGACGTCGACCTGCGCGCGACCGCACGACGGACACGAGACGATCTCGAGCTTGCGGGGCTTGAGGCCGAGGCTCTGCAGGATCTGGTTGCCGACCTTGACCTCCTCCACGGGCGGCGCCGACAGCGAGACCCGGATCGTGTCGCCGATGCCCTCGGACAGCAGCGCGCCGAACGCGACGGAGGACTTGATCGTGCCCTGGAACGCCGGTCCCGCCTCGGTGACCCCGAGGTGCAGCGGCCAGTCGCCGCGCTGGGCGAGCTGCTCGTAGGCCTTGATCATGACGACCGGGTCGTTGTGCTTGACGCTGATCTTGAAGTCGTGAAAGTCGTGCTCCTCGAACAGGCTCGCCTCCCACACGGCCGACTCCACGAGCGCCTCGGCCGTCGGCTTGCCGTACTTCTCGTAGAGCCGCTTGTCGAGGGAGCCGGCGTTGACGCCGATGCGGATGCTCACCCCGGCGTCCTTGGCGGCCCGCGCGATCTGCTTGACCTGGTCGTCGAACTTGCGGATGTTGCCGGGGTTCACGCGCACCGCGGCGCAGCCGGCGTCGATCGCCGCGTAGACGTACTTGGGCTGGAAGTGGATGTCGGCGATGACCGGGATCTGGCTCTTCTTCGCGATCGCCGGGAGCGCGTCGGCGTCGTCCTGGCTCGGGCAGGCGACTCGCACGATGTCGCACCCGGAGGCGGTCAGCTCGGCGATCTGCTGCAACGTCGCGTTGATGTCCGTCGTCGGGGTCGTCGTCATCGACTGCACGGAGATCGGGGCGTCGCCGCCGACGTCGACGCTGCCGACCTTGATCTTGCGGGAGACCCGGCGGGGAGTCAGCTGGTTGATCGACGGCGGCGGGGCCGACGGCATGCCGAGGGAAACGCTCATGCCCGCCAGTATCCCCCAGCGCCCTGACCGTCTCCTGGGCACCTGGGCGCATCCGGGCACCTACGCGTTCCTGGGCACTCTTGCGCACCCGGCCCGGTGCGCCCGGTCCCAACCCGCCGGCCGGGCGCGGGTCGTCACACCCGCCGGGTGAATCGCACGGCGCGGTGCCGGCGCCGGATGGCCCGCCGGGTCATCGGCAGCAGCCGCTTGGTGGCCTTCTCCACCCCGCGCAGGTGGTGCTCGACCTCGGGCCGGTGGGCGCGCTCGTAATACCCGAGCGCCTGCGCGAGGTCGCCGGGGCGGTCGAGCCGGCTCAGCGCGTCGACGAGGCGGCCCGCGCCGGTCATCGCGACGGAGCCGGAGTCGCCGAGCAGCGTGAGCCCGCACGCGGCGTCGCCGAGCAGCACGACCCGGCCGCGCGACCACGACGCCATCTCGACCCGCCCGATCGAGTCGAGGTAGGCGTCCGGCGAGCGGCGCACGGCCTCGAGGATGTCGGTGCCGTGCCACGGCCGCATCCGGCGCCCGATGCGCTTCTCCAGGATCGCCATTCGCTCCTCGCGCGAGGGCTGGTGCGCGGGGTCGTCGGCGACGTCGGGCTCCTCCTCGCGCACGATGACCGCCCCCACCGGGTGGCCGCCCGCGGGGTGGATGATCGTCGTCGCGCCCGGCGTGTGCGACGTGCGCACGACCCGCGGCGAGACGACGAGGTCAGGGTCGATCGGCACCGCGCCGATCATGATCCCCGACGGGGTCACGTACGCCGTCTCCCGGCCGAAGCCGAGCCGGCGCACCTGGGAGTGCTGGCCGTCCGCGCCGACGACGAGGTCGTAGCGTTCCGGGCGCCCGCGCTCGAAACCGACCTCGATGCCGTCCGGCAGTTCCGTGAGCGTGCGCGGCCCGTCTCCGGACACGACCTGCGCGACCCGATGCACCTGTTCCAGCAGCAGCCGGTTGAGCTCCGCGCGGCCGATCTCCACGTCGTCGCCGCTGGTGCGCAGCCGCGCCGTGGCCCGCACCGTGCCGCGGGGGTCGACGAACTCGGCGCGGTCGACGCCGGTCTCCGCCTCGCGCAGCAGCCCCGCGATGCCCAGCCGCTCGGCGATCGGCAGCGCCCCGCCGCGCACGTGCACCGGGCTGCCTCCCTCGCGCACGGCCGGGTCGTGCTCGACGAGCGTGACGCGATGGTCGGCCCACCCCAGCAGCGCGGCGGCGGTGCAGCCGGCGATACCGGCTCCGACGACGAGGATCTCCATGCAGGCATCGTGCCGTGCGCAGCCCCGCGCGTCGCGACAACTCCCACGACCCGGCCGACACCCGCTCGAATTGCCCGGCTTCATATGCCATTCACAGGTGGCGGAGAACTGGCCGGGTGCCGTTGGACCACACACTGATCGGACCGATAGTCGAATCGGCCACCGCGATCGGCCGAGAACAGGAGCCTTCATGTCCGACCGCAGTTCCGGCCCCGCCCCCAGTTACGAGGGCCGGCCGCTGCCCCGCCCCGCCGAGGACCTCTTCGACCAGGGCCTGTCGTTCGACCTCGCGACGATGAGCCGGCGCCAGATGCTCGGCGGGCTCGGACTCGGCGTGGGCGCCTTCGCGCTCGCGGCGTGTGGGGGCTCCTCCGACGGCGGCGCGAGCGCCACCTCGACCACGAGCTGCTCGACCGCGGCGAGCGGCGAGGAGGAGATCCCCGACGAGACGGCCGGCCCCTACCCCGGAGACGGTTCCAACGGCCCCAACGTGCTCACCGAGTCGGGCGTCGTGCGCAACGACATCCGCTCCAGCTTCGGCACCGCCTCCGGCACGGCGGAGGGAATCCCGATGACGCTCACCCTGAAGATCACCAACCTCGCGCAGGACGCGGCGCCTTATACCGGCGCGGCCGTCTATGTGTGGCATTGCAACCGCGACGGCGAGTACTCCCTGTACTCCCAAGGCATCACCGACCAGAACTACCTGCGCGGCGTACAGGTCGTCGGCTCCGACGGCACGGTGACATTCACGAGCATCTTCCCGGCCTGCTACTCGGGCCGCTGGCCGCACATCCACTTCGAGGTCTACCCCGACCAGAATTCGATCTCGAGCGCCGACAACGCGATCGCGACCTCGCAGATCGCGCTTCCCCAGGACGTGTGCGAGACCGTCTACGCCACGAGCGGCTACGAGGCCTCGGTGAACAACCTCTCGCAGCTGAGCCTGGCCACCGACAACGTCTTCGGCAACGACTCCGCGGCCCTGCAGCTGGCCACCGTCACCGGCGACACCACCTCCGGCTACCAGGTGTCGCTCACCGCGAACGTCGACCCGAACACCCAGCCGACCGGCGGCGACGCTCCCGCCGCACCCGGAGGCGGCGACGGGACTCCGCCGGGTGCCCCGCCGTCCGGCGCCATTCCCACGAGTTCGCGACCGAGCTCGGCGTAATTGTCTCGCCTGCGTAGTACATGGAAACGGCCTGTGTCATTCTTTGGGACGACACAGGCCGTTTCTTTCGACATTTCCGGTGCGATGCTCTGATTTATCCACAGGCTCAGGTTGCGACGCGTTGATGGCGGGCGTCGCGCGGTCATTCAGACGGTCCTGCGCGGCGGGTCCCGACAGCATCACCGCAGTTCAGCCCACGGCGAAAACCTCCCAAACCCTGGCCTTTATTGGCCCGTCGATATAGACTGAGGTCCTGCGGATAAATCGTCACAAGGCTGCGTGAAAGGGGGCTCGACAATGTCCGGCATCGATTCCGAGAACGTGCCGTCGGACGGCCCGGAGTTTTCCGCGCAGGTTCCTGCGCAGCTCCCCACGCAATTCCTCGCGCAGTGCATCATGGAGTCGGTCAACGCCGCCCGGGGTGGCGACGGCACCGGCCTCCTCGAGAGCGCCCGGCTCGCCGTGGTCGGCACGGAGCCCGGCCCCGCCGGGTTTCCCTTGCTGCGACTCGAGCTGCTGCCGGGCCACTCCCGGCCCGGCGACTCCCTTCCCGGCCACTCCCTGCCCCGCGACCCCCTGCCCGGCCACTCCCTGCCCGGCCACTCCCTGCCCGGCCACTCCCTGCCCCGCGACCCCCTGCCCGGTGACCCCCTGCTCGGCGGCTGGGAGCGGCTGCGCGAGATCGAGGAGATCAGCACCTCGCTGGAGCTGGAGCGCGCCGCGATCATGGAGCGGCTGGCCCGGGCGCAGGCCGCCGACGACCTCGCCGCGCAGAACGAGCGGGTCGACCGAGGAGAGCTGCCCGAGCGCCACCGCAAGCCGGCGGCGCAGCTCCTCGACGAGGCGCGCGTCTGCGTCGTCGACACCGCCGTCGCCACCCTGGGCGGGTCGCGCGGCCCCTGGTCCGGCCGCATCGCGCTCGGGCTGGCTCCGGAGTCGGTCGCCGCCCCGGTGCGCGCGGCCATCGCGCAGCGGGCGATGACGTTCGACCAGGGCGCGGCGTTGATTCGGGATCTCGACGATCCCGAGGTCACCCCCGACGCCGGGCAGAAGGTGTGCGACGCGGTCGTGGCCTACGCCACCGCGAAGGCCGCCGCGACCGGCGCCCCGGTGGGGCAAGGGCTGTTTCACGCCAAGAAGCGGCGGGAGCTGGTCAAGCACGTGGGTGCCCCCGCACGCCGGGCCCGGGCGCTGCGCACCCGCACCGCCTGGGTTCTCCCGCGCGACGACGGCTCCGCCGATTTCGGGGTCAGCGGCGCCGACGTGCGCTGCCTCGCCGCCTATGGGCGCGTCGACGCGATCGCCCGGGCGGTCCGCGCCGGCGGCGACCCGCGCACCCTCAACCAGCTGCGCTCCGACGTGGCGCTCGACCTGCTGCTGTTCGGGCAGCCCGGCGCCGACGCGCCGACTGCCGTCGACCACCCCGCCGAGTCCGGCTGGCCCGCCGCGGTCGTCCAGGTCGTCGTATCGGCCGCCTCGGTGCTGGGGCTCAACGACGAGCCGGGCGTCGTCGACGGCCAGCCGGTCGCCGCCGACACCGTGCGTGACCTCGCGCACGCGGCCGGGTCGACGTGGCAGCGCATCGTCACCGACCCGCTCACCGGGTACGCGATGGCGCAGGTCAGCGACTCCTACCAGCCGCCGCCGCGCATGGCCGCGGCGGTCACCATGCGCGACGGGATCTGCCGCGCCCCCGGCTGCAACCGCCCGGCGATCCACGTCGACCTCGACCACGTCGTCGAGCGACGCGACGGCGGGCACACCTCCGGCGACCAACTCCAGGGGCTGTGCCGCCTGCACCACTCGAAGAAGACGAGGCGGCACTGGGCCGCGCGCATGACCACCGACGGCGTCGTCGAATGGCGGCTCCCCGACGGGCGCACCTACACGACCTACCCGATGGACTACCGAGAACTCGGCCTCCACCCCGACGAGGGGGTCGACAGACCCGGCGCACCCGTCCCCGACGCCCACAACTCCGCCGAGTACCGCACCGACGGGCCGGACGACCCGGACGAGACGAGGCCCGACATCGTCGGGATCAGCGTCGCCGACCTCGAGGCCATCGACCACGCCGCGTTCGTGTACCCCCGCGAGATCAACCGCCTCCGCGAGGCCCTCGCCGTCGAACGGGCCGCCAACGAGCAGGCCCGCGCCGCCGGCCACGTCGATGGGCGCGGCTACGGCCGCGTCGACGCCGGCGACCCGCCGTTCTGAGGCGGCCCGCGACAGTCGCGGCGGGCGCGGCGCTACAACCGGATCGGCTTGACGATGTCGGCGTAGATGAGCAGCACCGACATCGACAGCAGCACGAGCGTCACGCCGTACGTCAGCGGCAGGGCCTTGGCGACGTCGACATAACCGGGGTCGGGGCGGCGGAACACCCGTGCGAAACCGCGCTTGACCGCCTCCCACAGGGCCCCGGCGACGTGGCCGCCGTCCAGCGGCAGCAGCGGGATGAGGTTGAACACGAACAGCGCGATGTTCAGGCTGGCCAGCAGCGACCACAGCGTGATGAGCCGGTCGCGCAGCGGCAGCGCGGCGCCCGTGTCGGGGTCGGTCCACACCTGGCCCGACGACACCTCCCCGGCCACGCGGCCCACGCCGACGACGCTGATCGGGCCGTTCTGATCGCGCTCGGCCGTGCCGAACGCCGCGTACCAGACGTCGACGAGCCGCTGCGGCAGCGTGAGCACGATCCGCCCCGTCTGCACGACCGCGTCGGTGATGACCCCCGGCAGCTGCGCCAGCGAGTGGTCGCGCCCGACCGGCGGCAGCGGCGCCGCGCTCACCCCGATGAAGCCGGCCGTCGTCGTGACGACCTGCCCGTTCTCCCGCACCGGCTGCCCCGTGCCCGGGTCGATCTGCGGCACCGTGTTGGCGATCGGCGTCACCGTCAGCGTCAGCTGCTGCCCGCCGCGGTCCACGACGATCGGGATCGCCTCCCCCGCGTGCGGCCGCACGAGCTCGGCGATGTCACCCGGCTCCGTCACCGGCTGCTCCGCGATCGAGACGAACCGGTCGTTCGGCTGCAGGCCCGCGGCCGCCGCCGGAGACGGGGTGTCGGAGGCGGTGCACGGGCTGTTCGCCGCGCTCGCCGACCCGTCGACCGGGCGCACGCACTGCGAGATCGACCCGACCCGGGCGCCCGGCTGCTCGATCGGCAGGCCGTTGGCCATGATGAGGCCGCCCATGATGAGCGTGGCGAGGAACAGGTTCATCACCGGCCCGCCGAGCATGACGACGATCTTCTTCGGCGTGCTCAGCCGGTAGAAGACGCGGTGCTCCTCACCGGGCTTGACCTCGGCGAGCGAGTCGTTGCGGGCGTCCTCGATCATCGCGGCCCAGCGGCCCGACTTGGCCTTGGCCTTCAGGCCCGTCTCGGCCTTCGGGGGGAACATCCCGAGCATGCGCACGTAGCCGCCCAGCGGCACCGCCTTGATGCCGTATTCGGTGTCGCCGCGCGTGCGTGACCACAGCGTCGGCCCGAAACCGATCATGTACTGGCTGCATTTGACGCCGAACTTCTTCGCCGGCACGAGGTGCCCGATCTCGTGCAGGGCGATGGAGATTCCGACGCCGAGCACCATGAACAGCACACCGAGCAGATACATCACGCCTCCCGCGCCTCCTCATCGGGCCGACACCCACCCGCCTCCAGTCTGACCCGGGCCGGGCCGAACCGCCCACAGCCCCGCCTCCGGCGAGTGCCACAGCGCTCTCAACGCCGCGACCGGCGGATTCGTTCTCGCCCTGTGTGCCACGGGCTGAGCACTCAGCCGCGCCGCGCGATGACCTCCTGCGCTCGGGCGCGGGCCCAGGTCTCAGCGGCGAGCACGTCGTCGACCGCGTGCACCGGCCGCGCCGCCTCCGGGGTGGCGCACCAGTCGTCGACGACGCCCTCGACGACGTCGACGATGTCGAGAAACGTCAGGTGCCCGTCGTGGAACGCCTCGACGCACTCCTCGTTCGCGGCGTTGTACACCGCCGGCTGTGTGCCGCCCGCCCGGCCGACCCGGTAGGCCAGCGGCACCGCCCGGAACGCGGACTCGTCGAGCGGGAAGAACTCCCACGTGGCCGCCTTCGTCCAGTCGCAGGCGGGCGCGGCGTCGGGCACCCTGTCGGGCCAGCCCAGGCCGAGGCCGATCGGGATGAGCATCGACGGCGGGCTCGCCTGCGCCAGCGTCGAGCCGTCGGTGAACTCGACCATCGAGTGCACGACCGACTGCGGGTGCACGACGACCGCGATGTCGTCGAAGGCGACGTCGAAGAGCAGGTGCGCCTCGATGACCTCCAGCCCCTTGTTGACCAGCGTCGCCGAATTCGTCGTGACGACCCGGCCCATGTCCCACGTCGGGTGCGCCAGCGCCTGCTGCGGGGTGACGTGGCGCAGTTCCTCGCGCGAACGCCCCCGGAACGGGCCGCCGCTCGCGGTGAGCACGAGCCGGCGCACCTCCTCGCGCCGCCCGCCGCGTAAGCACTGGGCGATCGCCGAGTGCTCGGAGTCGACCGGCACCAGTTGACCGGGCGCGGCGGCCCGCGTGACGAGGTCGCCGCCGACGATGAGCGACTCCTTGTTCGCCAGCGCCAGCGTGCTGCCCGCCCCCAGGGCCGCCAGCGTCGGGCGCAGACCGATGGAGCCGGTGATGCCGTTGAGCACGACGTCGCAGGCCAGGCCCGCGATCGCGGTCGAGGCGTCCGGCCCCGCGGTGATCGTCGGCGCCGAACCGGGCCGGCCCGCCTCCCGGGAGACGGTCGCGATCGCCTCCTCCAGGCGCGCCGCCGCCGCCTCGTCGGCCACCCCGACGTGCGGAACCTCGAAACGCACCGCCTGCCGGGCGAGCAGTTCGACGTTCGAGCCGCCCGCGGCGAGCCCGACGACCCGGAAGCGGTCGGGATTGCGGGCGGCGATGTCCAGGCCCTGGGTGCCGATGGAGCCGGTCGAGCCGAGGATCACGATGTCGCGGGTCACGCCCGACATTCTCACCCAGCCCGGCCCGGCGTCGGTCCGCGCGGCCCATCCGCCCGTTCTCGTTCCCTGACGATCCGATTAGTCATATGATGAGTTATCCACTGATACTACGACTCGAAGGTGAGTCCCCGTGGCCGACTCCATCCGCCACATCAACCTCAGCCACGTCGTCCTCCCCCTGAAGACCGCGATCTCCGACGCGAAGGTCTTCACCGGCCGGCAGAAGCCGATGACCGAGGTGCACTTCCTCTTCGCGGAGATCACGACCGCCGACGGCCTCGAGGGCGTCGGCTTCTCCTACTCCAAGCGCGCCGGCGGCCCCGCCCAATTCGCGCACGCCAAGCAGGTGGCCGACAACCTCATCGGCGAGAACCCCTCCGACATCGGCAAGCTGTTCGTCAAGCTCGAATGGGCCGGCGCCTCCGTCGGACGCTCCGGCGTGGCGATCCAGGCCCTGGCCGCCATCGACGTCGCCCTGTGGGACCTCAAGAGCAAGCGCGCCGGCCTGCCGCTGAGCAAGCTCATCGGCTCGCACCGCGACTCCGTGCGCACCTACAACACCTCCGGCGGCTTCCTCAACGCCCCGCTCGACGAGGTCATCGAGAACGCGAGCCGGTCGCGCGAGGCGGGCATCGGCGGCATCAAGATCAAGGTCGGCCACCCGGACCGGAACGTCGACATGACCCGCTTGACGGCGATGCGCGAGCACCTCGGCGACGACTTCCCGCTCATGGTCGACGCCAACCAGCAATGGGACCGCCCGACCGCGATGCGGATGTGCCGCGCGATGGAGCCATTCAACCTCATCTGGATCGAGGAGCCGCTCGACGCCTACGACTACGAGGGCCACGCCGACCTCGCCCGGGTCATCGACACCCCGATCGCGACCGGCGAGATGCTCGCCTCGGTCGCCGAGCACCTCAAGCTCATCGACACCAAGTCGTGCGATGTCATCCAGCCCGACTGCCCGCGCGTCGGCGGCATCACTGAGTTCCTGCGGCTGACGACGATCGCCGCGCAGGCCGGGCTGCAGCTCGCGCCGCACTTCGCGATGGAGATCCACTGCCACCTCGCGGCGACCTACCCGATCGAGCCCTGGGTCGAGCACTTCGACTGGCTCGACCCGCTGTTCAACGAGCGCATGCAGATCGCCGACGGCCGCATGATCGTCTCCGACCGTCCGGGCCTGGGCGTCACGATCTCCGATCAGTTGCGCGCGTGGACCGTCGACACCTTCGAGGTCGGGGCCCGGTGAGCGCGTAGGTTGCGCTCATGAGCCTCGACCGGGACGATCCCCGCGGACTCGCGCACGCCCTGGCCGGCGTGCTCAAGGCGCGCATCCTCGACGCCACCCTCGCGCCCGGCGACCGGGTGCCCACGGAGACCGAGCTGGAGGCCGAGTTCGGCGTGTCCCGCACGGTCGTGCGGGAGGCGGTGACGCGGCTGCGCGCGGCGGGGCTCATCGAGACCTTCCAAGGCCGGGGCTCGTTCGTGCTGTCGGCGCCGGAGCCGGCCGCGCCCGCGGACGGGTTCGCGATCCGCGACCGCGGCGACCTCGCGCACGTCATGGAGCTGCGCATCGGGATCGAGGGCGAGGCGGCGGCCCTGGCCGCCGCCCGCCGCTCCCCCGACCAGCTCCGCTCCCTCACCCGGGCGCTCGACGCCTTCACCCGCGCGAGCCCGCAGGAGACCGTCGAGGCCGACTTCGCGTTCCACGCCGCGGTCGCCACCGCCTCCGGCAACCCGTATCTCGGGCAGGTGCTCTCGATGCTCGGCGCCCGCTCGATCCTGCTGCACCGCACCCTCGTGGCTGAAGGCCACGATCTCACCGACGCCGAGCACCACCGCCAGCTCGTCTATGAACACTCCGCGGTCCGCGACGCCATCGCCCGCAGCGACCCCGACGGCGCCCGCGCCGCCATGCGCTCGCACCTGCTGCGGTCCCGTTCGACGCTGCGCTGACAATGCGGCGTCACCTTCAACCCGGCCGAAAGCATGGCTCTCGGCCGGGGTGAATCGGTCAGATCAGGTGGGCGGGGGCGCAGACATGCCCGACGTGCGAGCTCCCACCGTGCGATCTGTATTACACTACGTCGTATGCCCACGCTGACTATTCGCACTGATCCCGACGTCGAACGCGCACTAACCGCGCTCACCAGCGAAGGCTCGTCGCGGTCGGACGTCGCACGCAAGGCCATCCTCGACGCGGAGCGCAACCAACGCCGTGCTCGCCTGAGGGCGGAGGCCGAGGCGCTGCGCAACGATCCGGCGGATGTCGCCGCATCCAAGGAGCTGGCAGCGCAGATGGACGCCATCCGTGCGCGGTGACGTCTACCGACTTCGTGCCCCCAAGGACGCACGAGGCCACGAACAGTCGGGAGCTCGTTTCGCGGTCGTCGTGCAGTCCGACGACCTCCCCCTGTCGACCTGGCTCGTCGCACCCACGTCCACGGGGCGCCGCGAGGCGTCCTTCCGACCCGAGATCGACATCGACGGCACCACGACTCGCGTCATGGTCGAGCAGCTCACCGTGATCGACCCCGAGGTCAGACTCGGGGAGTTCGCCGGACGGCTCAACTCCGCAGAGCTGCACGCCGTCGATACGGCACTCCTAGCCGTCCTGGGCCTGGACTGACTCGACGATCACCTCACATCGGCCGCGCAGTTGGTGATCGAGCGCGAGATCCGACTCACCGACAATGTTGGCGCCGATGAGGCCGATGACGCTGCCCAGGCGGTCGGGATAACGTACCCGACACGCTGCTCAGCCGCGCTGCCACGGACCACAGCCGGGGTTTACCGTTCGGGCCCCGCAGGATCTTCTGGGCCACCCGCCAGGGTCGACCTGGGAGGCGATCCCGAGCAGGGAATGCCCGATCTGCTCCCCATGGGCCCACGTCAACAGGTACTGCCCCGGGGGTTGTATGCGCAGATAGACAACAAAACTAACGAATTCAAGACGAACGCAGTCACTCGAAAATTTGTAGCGCCGTACTGTGAAATATTCGCCAGCGCCCAACACAGATGGACGGTCGAAAGGACGACGAAACACCACATAACGCGTCGGACCACCACGGACATTTGCACACTACCCCGTTACCGCGAATCCGGCGCTGCCGGCCGGTATGACCGTCCTCACACCTGATGCCCAAGCCGACCAGCGTGCCCGACGCTCCGCCGGCAGCAAGGTCAGCAGAAACGGACGCCGAAAAGCCGACTCCCGCGTCACGAACCCGAAACCGAGGAGACCCCCGAGAAGTGGCAGGAATCGGGTTCAAACACCGTCGGCTTCTACTCTGATTCGTGCCAAATCTGCAGCTATGGGCGGGATTAAGTCGAGGCGCTGACGTGGTAGGAAACGTTGGCGACCACACAAGGGCCCCGAAGTGTCTGGCCATTGGCTTTACTCACCCCTCCCTCTGCGCCGAGCGATCTCTCTACCTATGACCGAAAGCGTTGCGAGAAAGGTTGTCAGTGGCACACCCCAATTGGCCTCGCCAGAGATGGAAGCCGCGACGAGCCAGACCGTCATGGCAACTCCGATACATATCAGCACCCAGTTCCAAATCATTATCAGCCGAAAGTCCTGTCTCGCCAACGTCGGTATTCAGGGCCACAATCCTTGCTTATCATGTAGCCACCGAAGGACAAGCTTGCCACCCACACGGCGCCGTACCAACCGGTGATAACTGCGGGAGTTGAGCCCAGGACTAGCCCTGCTTCACCCGCCACGTGCCATCAGCGTTCTTGGTCAACGTCGCGTTCAACCCCGACGGCGCGGTCCACGACGACCCCGACCCCGTGAACGTCGCACGGAACCCCGACGGGCCCCGGAACACCACACTCGACGCGCCCACCTCCAGGCCCACATCATGACCACTGGCCATCGACCACCCCGGACCGAACGCCCCCGACCGCCCCGACAAGCCGTTGAACCTGGCT
>NZ_BCNQ01000022.1 GCF_001515525.1 Piscicoccus intestinalis NBRC 104926
CGGCGGCCCCAGCTCCCGCGGCCCCAGCTCCCCCGGCCCCGGCCATCCCGACCCGGGGCCCCGCGGCGGGCCCGGCCGCGGAGCGTCTGCGCGAGCGTGGTCATGACGCCGCCGTCGCGGGCGAGGGTGACTCGTCGTAGTGCCGCAGGAACAGCTCCTCCAGCGTGGGCGGGGAGCTGACCAGCGAACGAACCCCGAGGGCGGCGAGCGCCCCGAGTGCCGCGGTCAGCGCGGCGTCGTCAACCTGGCAGGTGAGCCGGCCGCCGTCCACGTGCGCGTCGTGCACCCCGGGCACACCGGTGAGGGCGGCCAGCGCCGCCGCAGGGGGGTCGTCGCGCAACTGCGCGACGAGCTGGGTGCGGGTCAGGTGCCGCAGCTGCGCGAGCGTTCCGCTCTCCACGAGCCGTCCGGCGCGGATGATGCTCACGTGGTCGCACAGGGCCTCGACCTCGGACAGGATGTGGCTGCTGAGCAGCACCGTGCGCCCCCGCCGGCGTTCGTCGCGCAGGCAGTCGGTGAACACGCGCTCCATGAGCGGGTCCAGGCCGCTGGTCGGCTCGTCGAGCAGCAGCAGGTCGGCGTCGCCGGCGAGCGCGGCGACGAGCGCGACCTTCTGCCGGTTGCCCTTGGAGTAGGCGCGGCCCTTCTTCGTCGGGTCCAGGTCGAACCGCTCGATGAGCTCGTCCCGGCGAGCGGTGTCGAGGTGGCCGCGGGCGTGCCCGAGCAGGTCGATGGCCTCCCCGCCGGTGAGGTTCGGCCACAGCGAGACGTCGCCGGGCACGTACGCCAGCCGTCGGTGCAGCCGCGGAGCGTCCGCCCACGGGTCGCCGCCGAGCAGACGGGCCCGGCCCGACTCCGGGCGCAGCAGCCCCAGCAGCACGCGGATCGTCGTCGACTTGCCGGCGCCGTTGGGCCCGAGAAACCCGTGGATCTGGCCGGTGGGCACGGTCATCGTCAACTCGTCGAGGGCCGTCACGCGGCCGAATCGCTTGGTCACCGCCTCCAGGTCGACGGCGGGAGCCGGGCCGGTGGTCTCGGTCATGAGGTGCCCCCTGAGTTGTCGGATCGGTTGTCGGATGGGTGGTCGGACTGGTTGTCGCGCAGATACTGCCGCCGGGCCTCCTGGGCGAGGGGACCGACGAACAGCGCGGACGTGTACAGGTCGATGGCCTCGCTGACGTAGCGGTCGAGCGCCGGCTGATCGAGCACGCTCGCCGCGCCGAGGTGGCGACCGAGCTGGGCGTCGAAGATCAACAGCCCCAGGGCGATCGCCGTCTGAACGGCCGCGCGGGCCGCCGGGTCGGCGCTGGGCCGCACGCTGCCCGCCTCCACTCCCGCGGCGAACACGGCCGACGTCGTGTCGACCATCTGGTCGAACAGCCCGTCGGCGGCCGGCCCGCCCTCGGCGAGCACCCGCACGAGATAGGCGTACATCGGCCGGACCTGCGGGTTGCGGGCCAGGTACGCCGACATCCCCGGCAGCGACCCGGAGGTCAGCGCCGCCGACTTCTCCGCCTGCACGAACGTCAGCAGGTGCTCGTCGCACGCGGCCCGCAACCCGTCCTTGCTCCCGAAGTGGTGCACGACGAGCGCGGCCGAGACGCCCGCCCGGTCGGCGATGCTGCGCAGGCTCGACCGGGCGTAGCCGTGCTCGGCGAACTGCGCGATCGCGGCGTCGCGGATCCGCGCCCGCGCGGTCAGGTCGGCTGAACGCATGTTCACTAGTCTAAACACGTGTTCAGTCGACGGTCCAACTGTCAGCGCGGATCCACCGGGTTCACAAGAACTCGTAAAGCTTTGATGCAGGCGTGGTCCAGGGGGAGTGTTCATACTTGCCATGCGGGACACACCGGCGTCCGGCGGGTGCTTCGAGCCATTCGTTCCGAGTCCGACCAGAGTTCGACCATGTGGAGGCGTGCGTGAGTTCTCCGAGCGGGAATGTGTCCGGCGGGCGGTCGCCCAAGCCCTCCGTGAAGGAGAGGCTGCGGAGCATCGACTTCAAGACCGTCTGGCGCACCCCGAAGGGGATCCTGGGGATTCTCGGGATTCTCGTCCTGCTCGGACTGCTGACGATCGCGATCCTGTTCGCGGTCGTGCGCGTTCCGGACCCCAACGAGCAGGCCCAGGCGCAGACCTCGATCATCTACTTCAGCGACGGCCAGACCGAGATGCACCGGTTCTCGGAGGTCAACCGGGAGTCGGTGCCGCTGTCCGACGTGCCGCAGCACGTGCAGGACGCGATGCTCGCCGCCGAGGACCGCAACTTCTACGACAACCCCGGGTTCTCGCTGAGCGGCATCAGCCGCGCGGTGTGGGCGGCGGTCAGCGGCGGCCCGACCCAGGGTGGCTCGACGATCACGCAGCAATACGTGAAAAACTACTTCCTCACCCAGGACCAGACGATCGGTCGCAAGGTGCGCGAACTGATCATCTCGATCAAGGTCGAGCAGCAGCAGTCCAAGCAGGAGATTCTGCAGAACTACCTCAACACGATCTATTTCGGTCGCGGCGCCTCCGGCATCCAGGCGGCCTCGCGGGCCTACTTCAACAAGACCGTCGACCAGCTCTCGGTGGGTGAGGGGGCGCTGCTGGCGTCTGTCATCCGGGCGCCGTCGCTGTACGACCCGGCGGAGGGGCCGGACGCCGAGAAGAACGCGCGTGAGCGCGTCGACTACGTGCTCGACGGCATGGTCGGGCAGGGCTGGCTCACCGCGGCGCAGCGGGCGGGGGTCACGTTCCCGCAGGTCGTCGAGTCGCGCACCCGCTCCGGGGCCTCCGGACCCAATGGCTACATCGTGCAGCAGGTGCAGAACGAGCTGTCCAGCAAGATCGGCCTGTCGGAGGCCGAGATCGACCGCGGCGGCCTGCGCATCACGACGACGATCTCGCGCGATGCCCAGACGGACGCCATCACGGCCGTGCAGGAGAACCGCCCCAGCGGCGGACGGGCCGACGACGTGCGGGTCGGTCTCGTGTCGATCCGACCCGGAGACGGTGCGATCCTCGCCATGTACGGCGGCCGCGACTTCAGCACCGAGCCGTACAACGCCGCCACCCAGGCCCAGCTGCAAGGCGGTTCGACGTTCAAGGCGTTCACCCTCGTCGCGGCCCTCGAGAAGGGCATCAGCACCCGCACCCCCTTCGACGCCTCGAGCCCGCGGTACTTCCGGGAGTTCCGCAGCGAGCAGAACCCCACCGGCAAGGTGACGAACTTCGGCGACACCAGCTACGGCACGATCACGCTGCGCGACGCCACCGCCAAGTCGGCGAACACCGCCTACGCCGACCTCAACACCGAGGTCGGGGCCGCCGCGACCCGCGACGTCGCGGTGCGGATGGGTCTGCCCGCGAACACCGCGGGACTGTCGGACAACTACGCGAACGTCTTCGGCACCGCCTCCCCGCGGGTCATCGACATGGCCAACGCGTACGCCACGCTGGCCTCCGGCGGTAAGCGGGCCGAGCCCTATCTCGTCAGCGCGGTCACCTCGGTCGACGACTCGGTGCCGGCCTGGGCGGTCACCCCGCAGGTCAGCGACGCGATCAGCGCCGACGTGGCGGCCGATGCCGTCGACGCGATGACCCGGGTGGTGCGCGAGGGAACCGCCACGGGCGCCCGGGAGCTCGGCCGGCCGGCGGCGGGCAAGACCGGCACCACCACCGAGAACCGCGCGGTCTGGTTCGACGGATTCACCCCGCAGGCCGCCACGGCCGTCGCGCTCTACCTGCCGGACGAGCAGGGCAACGCCCAGCCGCTGCAGGGCATCGGCGGCCGCGCGGAGCTGACCGGCGGGTCGTACCCGGTGCAGATCTGGACGGGCTTCATGCGCCGTTACCTGCAGGGCACGCCGGTCGCGTCGTTCCCGGATCGGGTCGGCATCGGCGACTCGCAGGTGCGCTGGGTGCCGCCCGTGCAGACGCCCTCGCCGCGACGCACGTCGTCCTCGCCGACCTCCGAATCCTCCGACGAGGAGAGTTCGGACGAGAGCTCGGACGAGAGCTCCGACGAGAACTCCGACGAGAGCTCGGATGAGAACTCCGACGAGAGCTCGAGCGAGGAGTCGGGTCGCAGCTCGGACTCCGGCGACGGCGACTCGGAGAACTCGACCTCCGACCGGGAGCGCGAGTCCGCCGGGGACGACAACGGCCCTGCCCCCGCGGACGAGGAGTAGCGACGCCCCGTCCGGCGGCGCCGGCCCGTGACCGGCGTGGCCATCTCGAATCCGTTGGGGCCCGCGCGAATCCGTCCGAGCGTCGGAGCCGGTTCGGGCGCTGCGGCACGGGTGCCCGGCCGCGTCGGCGCCCCGCGCCCGCTTAGGCTTACCTCATGCCCGCCAGTAGACCCCGCGGCCCGGTGGACCCGTCGCGCGCGGGCGTCCCCTCCGCCGACGAGCCGCTCGTCGCCGCCGCCTCCGAGGTGCTCGGTGGGCCCCTGGGGCGGCACGCCCGCCTGGAGCGCACCCGCTGGGGTGGCACCGGCCCGCGCCGGCGGTTGCTCGTGCTCCCGGCACGCCCGATCGCGGCGGTGCTCGCGATCGTCGCGGCCGTCTTCGTCGGGCTCGGCGCGGTGCAGAAGAGTTACTGCTTCACCCATGGCTGGGGCGGCTCGGAGGTGTTCTGGCGGGCCTGCTACTCCGACCTGCCCCGCATGTACGTGACCTCGGGTCTCGTCACCGGCTCGATGCCCTACGGCGACGCCGGCACCGCCGTCAACCAGCCCGCCGGCACGGGGCTGGTGCTGTGGGCGATGGCCCAGGTGGTGCCGAGCGGACCGCGGGAGGCCACCTGGTTCGTCGCGGCCTGGACGGTGCTGGCCGTCGTGCTCGCCGTGGTGCTCGTCACCGCGACGACCCTCACGCTGCGTCGTGACCCGTGGCGGGCCGCGCAGGTCGCGGCGTGCCCGCTGCTCATCACGACAGTGCTCGTCGCGCCCGACCTGCTGGGGGTCGCCCTCGTGGCGGTCGGCCTGCTGCTGTGGGCGCGCGAAAAGCCCGTGTGGGCCGGTCTGGCCCTCGGGGCCGCGGCCTCCGCCCGCTCGTACGCCGCGCTCGTCGTCATCGTGCTCGTGTTCATCGCCGCCCGCGCCGGGGTGCCGCGGGTGGCGGCGCGCACGGCCGCGGTGGCCGCGGCGACCTGGGCGGGAGTGCTGCTGCTCGTCGGTCTCGTCGCCGGAGGCGGGGTGCTCGCCCCTTACCAGTCGTGGCTCGGGGCCGGGGCCGAGTACGGCGCACCGGTCTACCTGGGCAATCTCATGGGCTACGACATGCCGCTCGGAATGCTGACCGCCCTCGCCATCGCCGGGTGGGTCGTCGCGCTCATCGCCGGGGCCGTCTTGACGTTCGTGCCGGCGCACCGGCCGAAGGTGGCCGAGGTGCTCGTCCTCGTTCTCGTGGTCGTGCTGCTCACCTCGAAGACGATCCCGGTGCAGGCCACACTCGCGCTGGCGCCGCTGGCGGCGCTCGCCGGGCTCCGGTGGCGCGACGTGATCGGCTGGTGGGTGGCCGAACTGCTGTACTTCGTGGCGGTCTGGCTCTACCTCGGCGGGCAGGACGAGCCGACCCGGGCCCTGCCGCAGGAGTGGTACGCCTTCTTCCTCGTGCTGCGCTGCGCCGCGCTGGTCTACCTCGCCTACCGGGTGACGGTGACCGCGCTGCGCCGGCCCGCCGCGGTGCCCCCCGACCAGCCGCTGCCGGAGGGGTTCGGTCTCCTCGACGATCCCGACACCCTCGACGACCTCGGCGCGCCCGGCGAGCCGACCGACGAGGCCGCGATCGCCGCCCGGCGCGACCCCGACGACGCCGCGGGACCGGCGGCCGGTCGGGACGACGCCCTCGTCGTCACCTTCGGGTGAGCGCAGCCCGCTGCCACGTCCTCACCGCGTGACGCGGATCCGTCCACAGGCGCGCGACCGGCTCCGGCTCGACGCGCGTTATCCACAGCGGATTCGGCGACTGCCGTGCGCGGCGGTTACTCTGGACCACGTCCCATCGACGGCCCGGTCCTCCGGGCGCATCGCGCGGGCCGCGTCCTCCTCCGCAGGAGCCGGGTGGCCGCGGCGATGTCACGAGATGCGGGCCAAACCCACGGTGTACGCCGCTGGGTGCCGCCCGCCCTCGCGTCGTCGAGACCAACGCAGCAAGACCCTTCTGTCACGGCCCACAGCCGTGACCGCTACAGACCAGAGGAGGTGGGTTAAGCAGCATGCGTCAGTACGAGATCATGATCATCGTCGACCCCGAGGTGGACGACCGCCAGGTGGCGACCACTCTCGAGCGGTTCCTCGCTGTCATCACCAACGACAAGGGCACCATCGACAACATCGACGTCTGGGGCCGTCGTCGTCTCGCCTACGAGATCAAGAAGCGTTCCGAGGGCGTCTACGTCGTCGTCAACTTCACCGCGGAGCCGGCCACGGCCAAGGAGCTGGACCGTCAGCTCGGGCTGTCCGAGCAGATTCTTCGCACGAAGCTGATCCGGCCCGAGGCCGCCTGACCCGCACGTCACCCCCGTCCCCTCCAGCCTGCAGAGAGGCAGTCATCCCATGGCCGGCGAAACCCAGATCACCGTGATCGGCAACCTCACGGCCGACCCCGAGTTGCGCTTCACCCCCTCGGGTGCGGCGGTCGCGAACTTCACCGTGGCGTCCACGCCCCGACAGTTCGACCGACAGAGCAACGAGTGGAAGGACGGCGAGACGCTGTTCATGCGCTGCTCGGTGTGGCGGGAGGCGGCCGAGAACGTCGCCGAGTCGCTGCAGCGGGGCGCACGAGTCATCGTCTCCGGACGCCTCGTCTCCCGCTCGTGGGAAGACAAGGAGACCGGCCAGAAGCGCTCCGTCATGGAGATGCAGGTCGACGAGGTCGGCCCGTCGCTGCGCTACGCCACCGCCAAGGTCAACAAGACCCAGCGCGGCGGCGGAGGCGGTGGCTTCGGCGGCGGCCAGGGCGGCCAGGGTGGCTACGGCGGAGGCGGTCAGGGCGGCTACGGCCAGTCCCGGCCCGACTCCGACCCGTGGGCCACCGGCGGCCAGGGCGGCCAGGGCAATCAGGGCGGCAACTCCGGCCCGGGCGGCGGTTCGGGCTCCGGCGGGTGGGGCAACGCCCCATCCTACGACGAGCCCCCGTTCTGATCCGGCACCCGTGACGTCGTCGGCGCCCGCCCGCCGCGGGCGCCCGACATCCCCGGCGCGGTTCGCCCGCGTCACCACGCGGTTCGCCGCGTTCATCCAGCAAGACCCATCCCGGGGCCGGAAGCCCCGGGCTCTCACCAGGAAGGGAGAGCACCACGATGGCCAAGCCCGTTGTGCGTAAGCCCAAGAAGAAGGCGAACCCGCTCAAGGTCGCCAAGATCGAGAACATCGACTACAAGGACACCGCGCTGCTGCGCAAGTTCATCTCCGACCGCGGCAAGATCCGCGCCCGCCGCGTCACCGGCGTCTCCGTGCAGGAGCAGCGCCTCATCGCCAAGGCCGTGAAGAACGCCCGCGAGATGGCGCTGCTGCCGTACAGCAGCTCGGCTCGCTGAGCCGGGCGCCGCAAGGAGGAACGATGAAGCTCATTCTCACCAACGAGGTGTCCGGTCTCGGCTCCGCCGGTGACGTCGTCGAGGTCAAGGACGGCTACGGCCGCAACTTCCTGCTGCCGCGGGGCCTAGCGACGCCGTGGTCCAAGGGCGGCCAGAAGCAGGTCGAGGATCTGCAGAAGGGCCGCGCGGCCCGCGAGCTGAAGAGCCTCGACGAGGCCAAGGGCGTCAAGGGGCAGCTCGAGGCGCAGCCGCTGCGCATCAGCGCCCACGCCGCCTCCGGCGGGCGCCTGTTCGGCGCGGTGACCCAGTCCGACGTCGCGGTCGCGGCGAGCGAGCGGGGCATCACGATCGACAAGCGCCGCGTCGAGTTCCCCTCGCCGATCAAGGCGGTCGGGGAGCACAGCGCCACCGTCGCCCTGCACCCCGAGGTCAAGGCGACCGTGCAGCTGCAGGTCGTCGCCGGCTGACGAACCACGCGCCGGCTCCGCCGGCGGTCACGCGCGCAGGCCCGCATCCCGCACCGGGGTGCGGGCCTGCGCCGTGCGGGTCGCCCCCGCGAAGGCCGCTCGCGCGCCTCGCCCGCTCGCGCGCCTCGCCCGCCCGCGCGCCTGGCCGGCTCGCTGTCTGGCCGTCTCGTTGCTTTGCCCTCGCGCCGTTCGGCCGGCCCGCGGACTTGCCGTCTGGCCGGCTGGCCGTCTCGCGGCCCGGCTGCCTTGCCATCGTGGACGACCTCGGAGAGGCTGTGTGCCCGTGACTGATCCGTTGGCGCCCGCGCCGCCCCCGACCGCCGTCGCCGAGGAACGCAGCGCGTTGCGCGCGGTCGCGATCTTCCCGATGCTCGTGCTCGCCGCCGGGGTGATCGGCTACTTCTTCGCCGAGCCGCTCTCGGGGCTGGCCGGGTTCATCAACCCGATGCTGGGGCTCATCATGTTCGGAATGGGCCTGACCCTGCGGCTGCCGGACTTCACGCTCGTCATCACCCGGCCGCTGCCGGTGCTGCTCGGCGTGCTCGCGCAGTACGCGGTCATGCCGCTGGCCGGTCTCGCTGTCGCGACGGCGCTGAACCTGCCCGACGAGCTGACGGTCGGCGTCGTGCTCGTCGGGTGTGTGCCCGGCGGCACCGCCAGCAACGTCGTCGCCTACCTCGCCCGTGCCGACGTGGCGCTGTCGGTGACGATGACCTCGATCTCCACCCTGCTGGCACCGATCGTCACCCCGCTGCTCACACTTTGGCTGGTCGGCGCCCGCCTGCCGGTCGACGCCGCCGGCATGGCGGTGAGCATGGTGCAGATCGTGCTCGTGCCGGTGATCCTCGGCCTGCTCGTGCGGGCCTTCCTGCCGCGCGCCGTCGCCGCCCTGCTGCCCGTGCTGCCGTGGTTCTCGGTCGCGGCGATCTCGATCGTCGTCGCGATCGTCGTGTCGCTGTCCGCCGAGCGGCTCATCGGCGCCGGCCTCATCGTCCTCGCCGCCGTCGTGCTGCACAACGGGTTGGGTCTGCTCCTGGGCTACCTCGCGGCCCGCCTCACCGGGCAGCCCGAGCGGGTCGCGCGCACCGTGGCGATCGAGGTCGGCATGCAGAACTCCGGCCTGGCCTCCGGGCTGGCCGCGACGTTCTTCACCCCGACCGCGGCCCTGCCCGGCGCGGTGTTCTCCGTCTGGCACAACCTGTCCGGGGCGCTGCTGGCCGCCTACTTCCGCAGCCGCGACGCCCGCCGACCGGGCCCCACCGACTCCGCGACGTGACCGCCAGCCCGGGGACTTTGTAAAGACATTTGGTTGACAGGTCGAACGCCCTAGCGGTTGAATGGATCGCGAAGCCACCCCAACTGCCTCATCGCGGAGGAACCATGACCGTCACCGCCAGCCGCACCGAAAAGCCGCTGAACACGATGACCGAGACGACGGGCACCGTCCTGTGGAACGACTCGGCCGACCCGGCCGAGTTGAAGCAGTCCATCGAGTTCGGCGCCGTCGGTGCGACCTGCAACCCGGTGATCGCGCTGGCCTGCATCAAGGCCGACCTGCCGCGCTGGACCGCCCGCATCAAGGAGCTCGCCGCCGAGTTCCCCACCGCCGGTGAGTCCGAGATCGGCTGGAAGGTCGTCGAGGAAGTCTCCATCGACGCGGCCAAGCTGCTCGAGCCCGCCTTCGAGAAGTACCACGGCGTCAACGGGCGGCTCTCGATGCAGACCGACCCGCGCTTCCACCGCGACGCCGAGGCCCTCGCCGACCAGGCCGAGTACTTCAGCGGCCTCGCGGAGAACATCATCGTCAAGGTGCCGGCCACGCAGGTCGGCATCAAGGCCATCGAAGAGGCCGCCTACCGCGGCGTCACGATGAACGTCACCGTCTCCTTCACCGTGCCGCAGGCCGTCGAGGCCGGCGAGGCGATCGAGCGCGGCCTCAAGCGCCGCGAGGCCGAGGGCAAGCCGGTGGAGAACTCCGGTCACGTCGTCACGATCATGTGTGGCCGCCTCGACGACTGGATGAAGGAGTGCTACAAGCGCGAGGGTCACGTGTTCGACCCGGGCTACCTGGAGTGGGCCGGCGTCGCGGCCTTCAAGAAGGCGTACGGCATCTTCAAGGAGCGCGGCCTGCGCTCTCGCCTGCTGTCGGCCGCCTACCGCAACGGTCTGCAGTGGACCGAGTTCGTCGGCGGCGACGTGGTGCTCTCCCCGCCGTTCGCGTGGCAGCAGAAGTTCCAGGCCAGCGGCGTCGACCCGACCCCGCGCATGGACATCCCGGTCGACCAGACGATCATCGACACCCTGTACGAGAAGATCCCCGACTTCCGTAAGGCCTACGACGTCGACGGCATGACGCCCGCGCAGTTCGACGACTTCGGCGCCACCCGCAAGACGCTGCGGCAGTTCCTGCAGGCGGACGCGGACCTCGACGCCCTGGTGCGCGACATCCTCGTTCCCGCGCCCTGAGCCGGCGTACCGATCTCATCTCTACCGCGGCAACTTCAAGGAGATATGACGATGACGTCATCCGGTAGTCGGACCGTCCGGCTCACCGTGGCCCAGGCCCTCGTGCGCTTCCTCGCGGCCCAGTACAGCGAGCGCGACGGCGTCGAACGGCGCCTCGTGCCCGGCATCTTCGGCATCTTCGGCCACGGCAACGTGGCCGGTGTCGGGCAGGCCCTGCTGCAGGCCCAGGTGCAGGCCGAGGAGTCGGGCGGCGGAGACAGCGTGACCGCCCGCCCGGTCACCGACCCCGCGTCGGGCGAACTGCCCTACTACATGGCCCGCAACGAGCAGGGCGCCGTCAACGCGGCGGCCGCCTTCGCCAAGACGACCAACCGGCTCCAGGCGCTCGCGGTCACGGCCTCCATCGGTCCCGGGTCGACGAACATGATCACCGGCGCGGCGCTGGCGACGACCAACCGGCTGCCGGTGCTGCTGCTGCCGAGCGACATCTTCGCGACCCGCTACCCCGACCCGGTGCTGCAGCAGCTGGAGGACCCGCGCACCCTGGACATCAGCGTCAACGACGCGTTCAAGCCGGTCTCGCGCTACTGGGACCGCATCAACCGCCCCGAGCAGCTCGTGCCGAGTGCGCTCGCGGCGATGCGGGTGCTCGCCGACCCGGCCGAGACCGGCGCCGTGACGATCTGCCTCCCGCAGGACGTGCAGGCCGAGGCGTTCGACTGGCCGGAGGAGTTCTTCCGCAAGCGGGTGTGGCACGTCGCGCGACCCGTGCCGGAGCCCGCGGCGCTCGACCGAGCCCTGGCGGTCATCGCGTCGGCCAAGAAGCCGCTGGTCGTCGCGGGTGGCGGCGTCATCTACTCCGGCGCGAGCGAGGCGTTGCGCGAGTTCGCGACTGCGACCGGCATTCCGGTCGCCGACACCCAGGCCGGCAAGGGCGCGATCAACTGGGACCACCGCTGCGCCGTCGGCGGCGTTGGTTCCACGGGAAACAGTGCCGCGAACACGCTGGCGCGCGAGGCCGACGTCGTCATCGGGATCGGCACCCGCTACAGCGACTTCACGACCGCGAGCCACACGATCTTCGCCAACCCGGACGTGCGGTTCGTCAACGTCAACGTGGTGCCGTTCGATGCCGCCAAGCACTCGGCGACGATGCTCGTGGCCGACGCCGGGGAGGCGCTGAGCGCCCTGCAGGCCGGGCTCGACGGCTTCCGCGTCGAGGAGTCCTACGCGCAACGCGCCGTCGACCTCGACGCCGAATGGCAGAAGGTCGTCGACGAGTGCTACCACCGCGACCAGACCCCCCTGCCCGCGCAGACCGAGGTGTTCGGCGCCCTCAACGAACTCATGGGCGAGGACGACGTGGTCATCAACGCCGCCGGCTCCATGCCGGGTGACCTGCAGTGCCTGTGGCGGGCGAGCACCCCGGAGCAGTACCACCTGGAGTACGCCTACTCCTGCATGGGTTACGAGATCCCGGCGGCCATGGGCGTGCGGATGGCCAAGGGCGAGCAGGGGCAGGTCGTCGCGATCGTCGGAGACGGCACGTACCAGATGCTGCCGATGGAGATCGCCACGATCGTCGCCGAGCGGCTCAAGGTGATCTTCGTGCTGCTGCAGAACCACGGCTTCGCCTCGATCGGGGCGCTGAGCGAGTCGCGCGGCAGCCAGCGGTTCGGCACCAAGTACCGGATGCGCAACGAGCAGACCGGCCGCCTCGACGGCGAGAACATCCCGTTCGACCTCGCCGCGAACGCCGCGAGCTGGGGCGCCCAGGTGCTGACCTGCCACGGCATGGACGAGTTCCGCGAGAACTACCGCAGGGCCGAAGGGATGGACGGCCCGGTCGTGCTCTACATCGAGACCGACCTGTACGGCCCCAACCCGCCCGGCAGCGCGTGGTGGGACGTGCCCGTCTCCCAGGTCAGCGAGCTGGAGAGCACGCAACTGGCGAGTAAGGAGTACGAGGAGGAGAAGGCCGCCCAGCGGCACTACCTCTGAGGTTCCACGCCGCAGACGGAGCCGGTCGCGCCTGGGTGCGCGACCGGCTCCGCGCGTTCGCGTGACCTAAGCTCGCCTGCGGCCGCAACACGGGCGGGAGCCGCAGAAGGGAGGATGACATGGGTGTGGACGCGCTCGGTTACGTCGCGCTGGCCCTCGCGGCCGTGCTCATCGGCTTCTCCAAGACCGCGATCGGTGGGGCAGCGACGGTCTCCATCGTGTTGTTCGCCTCGGTGCTGCCGACGCGGGAGTCGACGGGTGTCATGCTCGTGCTGCTCATGGTCGGCGACGCGACCGCCGTGTGGACGTACCGGCGGCACGGCGACTGGGCGCTGATCCGCCGGCTCATGCTGCCGGTGCTCGTCGGCGTCGTCGTCGGCGCGGTCTTCCTCGGTTTCGCGCCGGTGGCGCTGCTCAAGCCCGTCATCGGCGGCATCGTCGTGGCCATGTCGCTGCTGCAGGCCTGGCGCATGTGGCTGGCCGGCCGCGACGCCCGTCGCCTTCGCGAGGCGACCGGGTCGAGGGAGCCGGCCGCGCCAGTGGCGCAGCCCAGCGGCGCCCGGTCCGCGCTCGCGTCGGCGCTGGGCTCGGCGGGCTTCGGCTGGTTGGCCGGTTTCACGACGATGGTCGCCAACGCCGGTGGGCCGGTGATGACGCTCTACCTGCTGCGGCGTGATCTCGAGGTGACGAGGTTCGTCGGCACCCTCGCGTGGTTCTTCGCGGCCGTGAACCTCACGAAGCTCCCGTTCAGCATCGGCCTGGGGCTCGTGCGCCCGCAGCGGCTGCTGCTGTGCCTGGCCCTCGTGCCGGCCGTGCTGCTCGGCGCCGTGCTCGGCCGGTGGCTGATCTCCCGGATCTCCAAGGACGTCTTCGAGAAGGTCGTGCTCGTCGTCGCCGGGCTCTCCGGAGCCTGGCTCATGGTGTCGTGACGCGTCAGTGCGTGACGCCCGGCGCCTGTGCGGCATCGATCGCGACGCCGGCGCTCGAGCTGCGCCGCCCGAGCCGCACCGCGACGCCGACGACCAGGGAGAGGGCGCCGATGGCGGCGATGGCCGGCCCGAGTCCGCCGAACGCGGCGCCGAGGGCGATGACGACGATCGGGCTGGCGAAGTTGCCGAGGAAGCTCGCGGAGGTCCACAGCCCGGTGCCGCGACCGCGCTGCTCGTAGGTCAGCGGCGTCAGCGCCCAGGTCAGCAGCGCGGGCAGCAGCAGTCCGTTGCCGAGCCCGGTGAGCACCGCGGACCCGATGACCAGCGGCAGCGCCTGCGAGAGGCCGAGGGCGACGAGCCCGATCCCGGAGAGCACGAACCCCAGCGGCACGGTGACCGCCGGTCCGCGCGGGGCGAGCCGGGTGAACGCGAACGCGCCGGTGGCCGTGCCGAGCGAGGCGATCGCGCTGACCATGCCGATCGTCGCCGGGTTCGACAGGCCGAGGCTGTCGAGCTTGTACGACAGTTGCACGATGAGCACGTAGAACACGAGGCCGCCGAGGAAGGTGACGAGCACCGGGGCGATGATCCGGCGCCACGGGATCGGCACGAGGTGGTCGGTCGACTCGACCTGGTGCGCCGGCTGCCACAGGAAGGCCGCGACGAGCACGGCGAGCACGAGCGCCACGGCGTACAGCACGAACGGCACCCGCCAGTGCTGGGCGCCGAGCGCCCCGCCGAGACCGAACAGCACGGTGGCCGCGATCGTCGTCGCCATCACCTGGTAGCCGAAGTAGCGCTCGCGCTGTCGGCCGTGGAAGTAGTCGGCGAGCATCGTCGTGCAGCACGTCATGATCGCGGCCTCGGCGAGGCCGACGATGACCCGACTGCCGACGATGAGCGGCAGGGTCGGCAGGTACAGCGGCGCCGTGCCCGCGATCGCGTAGACCACGAGCGAGCCGACGAGGAGCCGCTTGCGGCCGACGCGGTCGACGACGCGGCCGGCGATCAGGGCCGTGAGACCGACCATGAGCGCCGGAACGGTGACGACCATCGGCGTCAGCGCGGACACCCCGGGGTGTCGGCGAACGCCTGCTGGATCCGCGGCAGGTTGGGCGACATGAGCACGGCCGCGAGCACGGCCATGCACGCGCACGCCAGCAGAATCCCGCCCTGCAGGGCGCCGGCCGGCCGGCCGGTACGGGGATCGGTGGCCACCTGAGAGTCGAGATCGGGCTCGGTGGCAGGGGATGACGACATCGGCACTCCTCGCGCACGACTGGCCGGCGCGTGCGGAGACGATGCCGGAAACGAACGGTTTCGACGAAGTGTGAACGCACCGCACGTGTGGGCGGAAGAGACAGTCACCGATGCCAGCTATCCATCACGTGGATAACGACACCCTCAGAACGCCATTCACGTGATATCAGCGGCTACACGAGAGTCCGCGGGCCGCTCACGAAGCACGGTCTCCGCCTCGCCGGTACCACGGCCGGATGTCGCCGGCGGGTCGGTGCACGTCGACGAGGAGCGCCGGGTCGACATCCCGACCCGGGCGCAACAGGCTGATGACCCCGGTCGACTCGAAGATGCCGTAGGCCACCTCGTCGACGTGCCGGAATCCGCGCTCGCGCAGGGCGGCCGCGACCTCGGACTGGCTCAGATGCGCGCGCCGCAGCCCCGCGTCGAGCAGCTGGCCGTCGGCGATGATGAGGATCGGCGCGGGCGTCAGCCACGCGTCGAAGCGCCGGATCGTTCGCAACCGGCCGACCACGACCTCCAGCACGAGCAGGGTGCCCAGGCCGACGACACCGGCCGCCAGCACCGGCGTGTTCCCGAGGATGACGCGGCCCGCCACGGCGCCCAGCATGAGCGTGACGACGAGGTCGAAGGTGGTCATGCGCGCCAGCACGCGAGCCCCGAACAGCCGCACCATGACCAGGAACGCCGCGTACATCCCCACGGCGGAGAGCACGACGTCCAGGGCTTGTTCGGCGGTGATTCCCAAGGTGGCGAGCATGCCCCGAAGAATGGCACCCGCGCGGCGCCGCGACCAGCGCTCAGGCTCCGGCGGGCGGGTCGAGCAGCACCTTCAGGCGCCCGGTCGCGGGCCGAAGGTGCAGTTCGAACGCCTCCTCGATGCGGTCGAGGGGAAAGCGGTGGGTGACCCCGACCTCGTACAGCGCGGGATGCGTGCGCAGATGCTCCAGGGCGTCGGTCAGATGAGGGCGCCACCGGCGGGCGGTGCCGGCCGAGAGCGTGGCGTTCTTGCGCAGGAACGCCCACATCGGGAAGACGACGTGCGACTCGGGCAGGCCGTAGGCCACGATGTGCCCGAACGTCGCCAGCACGCGGACGGCGGCATCGAGCACCTCCTGATCGTGGCCGATGGCGTCGACGACGAGGTCGTAGCCCGGCTCGGGCCGCTCGCCGGGCGTGGTGCCCGGCGCCCCCGGCGTCAGGCCGGTGGTCGCCGGCCGCGACCGCGCCCACTGCGCCGCGTCGCCGACGACGACCTCGTCGAGACCGAAGACGCCGGCCACGTCCGCGCGGTCGACCCGGTCGAGCCCCGTCACGTGCCACCCGCGGTCGTGCAGCAGATGCGTGAACAACAGCCCCTGGGGTCCGAGGCCGAGCACGAGGGCCCGGCCCGGCCGGCGGGCGGGCACCTGGTCGAGGGCGCTGAGCACCGTCGCCAGTGGCTGGGCGGTGATCGCCGCGGCGTCGTCGAGGTCGTCCGGCACCAGCGCCATGTTCGAGCCGGAGTTGACGACGTGCTCGAACAGGCCGGCGTGTCCACGCACCGCCCCGACGACCCGGGAACCCACCGGCAGCTGCGGGTCACGCGACTCCCGCACGATCCCGACGAGCTCGTGCATCGACGTGCCGACCCGCCCGAACATCGGCTCGCCGACCGCATCCCGCCCGAGGAACTTGGGGCTGTCGCTGCCGCACAGCGCCCCGAGCCGGTAGCTGACGACGACCTGACCGTCGCTCATGCCCGCCGGATCGGGCTCCGGGACCTGCACCATCTCGTACCGGCGCGGGGCCGGCTGCCGGAACGCCCACATCGCGTGCCTCCTCGAACGATCGCCGGATCGGGCGGACCCGAGGCCCGTCCCGCACCATCCACTCTGGCAGCCGCGCCGAGCCAGACGGGCCGAGCCAGACGGGCCGTTACGCCGGGGCGCTCGCTCAGCGCTCGGCGGCACCCACGATGAAGGCCTCCAGCTGCGTGCGGCCGAGGTCGTCGGGCCGCTGCTCCGGCGGGGACTTCATGAGGTACGCGGCCGGAGACAGCAGCGGCCCGCCGACACCCCGGTCGAGGGCGATCTTCGCGGCCCGGATCGCGTCGATGATGATGCCCGCCGAGTTCGGCGAATCCCACACCTCGAGCTTGTACTCCAGGTTGAGCGGCACGTCGCCGAAGGCGCGGCCCTCGAGCCGCACGTAGGCCCACTTGCGGTCGTCGAGCCAGCTCACGTAGTCGCTCGGGCCGATGTGCACGTTGCGCGCACCCAGGTCGTGACTGAGGTTGGAGGTGACCGCCTGCGTCTTGCTGATCTTCTTGGACTCCAGCCGCTCGCGCTCGAGCATGTTCTTGAAGTCCATGTTGCCGCCGACGTTGAGCTGGTACGTGCGGTCGAGCACGACGCCGCGCTCCTCGAACAGCCGCGCCAGCACCCGGTGCGTGATCGTCGCGCCGACCTGGCTCTTGATGTCGTCGCCGATGATCGGCACGCCCGCCGCCTCGAACTTCGCCGCCCACTCCGGGTCGCTGGCGATGAACACCGGCAGCGCGTTGACGAACGCCACCCCGGCGTCGATGCAGCACTGCGCGTAGAACTTGTCGGCGAGCTCGCTGCCGACCGGCAGGTAGGAGACGAGCACGTCGACCCGGGCCTCCTTGAGCGCGGCGACGACGTCGACCGGCTCCGCGTCGGACTCCGTGATTGTCTCGGCGTAGTACTTGCCGAGACCGTCGTGCGTGTGTCCGCGCTGCACCGGCACCCCGGTCGGCGGCACGTCGGCGATCTTGATCGTGTTGTTCTCCGAGGCGTTGATGGCCTCGGCGAGATCCATGCCCACCTTCTTGCCGTCGACGTCGAACGCGGCGACGAATTCGACGTCACGCACGTGATAGTCGCCGAAACGCACGTGCATGAGGCCTGGCACGCTCGCCTCGTCCGGCGTGTTCCGGTAGTACTCGACGCCCTGCACGAGCGAACTCGCGCAGTTGCCGACGCCGACGATGGCCACTCGAATCGAACCCATTGACCCCAAACCTCCGACGATGCCGGGGCGCGTCCCGCACCCCGTGGGCGGACATGCGATCGCCCACCCCAAGGGGCAAGGCTACAAAGCCGCTCTTTGTCAGTTCATCCGCCGTCAAGGCGTGGAATCGCGCCGCGGCTCAGCGCTCGTGCACCGTGATGTCGAAGGCGTACAGATCGGCCCGGTAGCAGTGGTCGCCGAACTCCACCGGCGTGCCGTCGGCGTCGTAGGCGTGCCGGGTCATCGTCAGCAGCGGCTGACCCTTCGGCACCTCGAGCAGGCGACGCTCGTGCGCGGTCGCCGGCCGGGCCCCGATGACCTGGTGGCCCACGACCGGTCGGATGCCGCGCCGGCGCAGCAGCGCGTACATGCTGTCGGCGGCCAGTTCCTCGGCGGTGAACGGCTCCTCCATCGGCGGGAGCCAGTTGGTCAGGATCGCCAGAGGCTGGTCGCCCGCGAGGCGCAGCCGCTCGAGGAAGATCAGTTCGCTGTCCTCGGGCAACTGCAGCGCGTGCGCGGCCCGTTCGTCGACGATCGACTCCAGCCGCAGCACCTGCGTCGCCGGCTTGCGACCCGAGCGCTGCAGGTCTTCGTGCAGACTGGTCAGTTCGTCGCGCCGGTGCACGACCTGGTTGGCGACCGTGGTGCCGATGCCGCGGCGACGCACCAGCAGGCCCCGCTCGACGAGCTCGGCGATCGCGCGGCGCACGGTGGGGCGCGACAGGTTGAGCCGCTCGGCGAGCGACAACTCGTTCTCGAACGGGTCACCCGGCTTGAGGGTGCCGTCCTCGATGGCAGCCGTCATCTGCTGCGCGAGCTGGTGATAGAGCGGCACGGGGCTCGTGCGGTCTATCTCCACGGCCAGATGGGCGATCATCTCCACAGAATAGGCGACGGGGGACAAAAGGTCGTCACGTTCGAATGTCCTTACAAAGTCTTGACAGTCGGGGCAGGGTGCGGTTGACTTGGGGTCAGAAGGCGGCCCGACCTGCGGGTTCACTACTCGCGCGGGGCCGCACACGGGCTCCCAGCCCCCGACGAGACACATCCGACGTTCTTTGCGAAAGGCACCGTTGCCATGGCCGACCAGGCGTCCCTCCCGACGTCAGCCACCGAGCCGACATCGACCCCACCTCGCGATCAGCACGTCGATGTCGTGACGATCGGGCGCATCGGGGTCGACGTCTACCCGCACCAGATCGGAGTCGGTCTGGAGGAGGTCGAGACGTTCGGCAAGTTCCTCGGCGGCTCGGCCACCAATGTCGCGGTCGCCGCCTCCCGGCTCGGCCACAGTGCCGCCGTCATCTCGCGCACCGGCGACGACCCCTTCGGGCGCTTCCTGCACGCCAGCCTGCGCGAGTTCGGTGTCGAGGACCGCTGGGTCACCCCGGTCGCCGATCTGCCGACGCCGGTGACGTTCTGCGAGATCTTTCCGCCCGACAACTTCCCGCTGTACTTCTACCGTTACCCGACGGCGCCCGACCTGCTCATCGAACCCGACGAGATCCCCACCGACCTCGTCTCCGAGGCGAAGGTCTTCTGGGCCACGCTCACCGGCCTGTCCGCCGAGCCGAGCCGCGCCGCCCACGTGGCGGCCCGGCAGGCCCGGGGTCGCAAGCCGATGACGATCATCGACCTCGACTACCGGCCGATGTTCTGGGACGACCCGAGCGAGGCCACCGCCGCCTGCGCCACCGCCCTCGAGCACTGCACCGTGGCCGTCGGTAACAAAGAAGAGTGTGCGGTTGCGGTCGGTGAGACCGAGTCGGAGCGCGCGGGTCGTGCCCTCCTCGAGCGCGGCATCGAGCTGGCGATCGTCAAGCAGGGCCCGAAGGGCGTGCTCGCGATGACTGCTGAGCAGACGCTGCAGGCGCCCCCGATCCTCGTCGACGTCGTCAACGGCCTCGGAGCCGGTGACGCCTTCGGCGGGAGCCTGTGCCACGGGCTCCTGGAGGGCCTGCCCCTGGAGGAGGTCGTCATGCTCGCCAACGCCGCCGGGGCGATCGTCGCCTCCCGGCTGGAGTGCTCCTCGGCGATGCCGGTCGAGACCGAGCTGCGTGACTTCCTCGCCGAGCGGGGGGTGCGGTGATGGCCGTCGACGCCGCGACGATCGCCGAACTGACGACCATTCGACGACGCGACCCCCAGGCGGTCGCGCAGGCCTGGCGCGCCCGTCGCCGGCGGCCGGTGCTCACCGACTCCGACCAGATCCTCATCGTGGCTGCCGACCACATGGCCCGCGGGGCCCTGGGTGTGCGCTCCGATCCGATGGCCATGGCGTCGCGGCCGGACGTGCTCGATCGGCTCGCCACCGCCTTGTCGCGGCCCGGCGTCGACGGCGTGCTCGGCACCCCGGACGTTCTCGAGGACCTGCTGCTCATGGGTCTGCTCGACGACAAGCTCGTCATCGGCTCGATGAACCGCGGCGGCCTGCAAGGCGCCTCGTTCGAGCTCGACGACCGGTTCACCGGGTACTCCGCCGACGACATCGCGGCGACCCGGCTCGACGGCGGCAAGATGCTGACCCGCGTGTGCCTCGCCGACGACCGCACGGCCCCGACCCTGGCGGCGTGTGCGCAGGCGGTCACCGAGCTCGCGCACGCCGGCGTGATGGCGATGGTCGAGCCGTTCTGGTCGGTGCGCGACGAGACCGGTCGGGTGCGCAACCTGCTCGACCCCGACTCCGTCATCAAGTCGGTGCAGGTCGCCTCCGGCCTCGGCAGCACCAGCGCGCACACGTGGCTGAAGCTGCCGGTCGTGCCTGAGATGGAGCGGGTTCTCGAGGCCACCACCCTGCCCACCCTCATGCTCGGCGGCGACCCCACCGGGTCGCCGCAGGAGACCTACGCCGAATGGGGTCGCGCGCTGCGGTGCCCGTCGGCCGCCGGCCTGGTCATCGGTCGCGCGCTCCTCTATCCGCCCAACTCCGACGTCGCGGCTGCGGTCGACACCGCCGCCGAGCTCGTGCACGGCTCCTCCACCAGCTGAAAGGTCATTGTCTATGAGCGACTGGCTCCGCCCGTTCGGCACCGAGGGCGACGCAGAGTATCCCGTGGCGATCCGGCCCGGCCGCCCCGGCTGGGCGCACACCGGTCTGCTCGTCGCGGACCTCTCGGACGGCGAAACCCGCACGATCGAGACCGGCGACGACGAGTACATGGTGCTCGTGCTCTCCGGAGGCGACGTGCGGGTGCAGTCCGGCGAGCACGAGGAGACGCTCGCGGGCCGCGCGAACGTCTTCGCCGTCCCGGCCGACTGCGCGTACGTGCCGCGCAACTCCACCCTCACCGTCACCAGCCTCGGAGGCGGTCGGGTCGCCTTCCCGTTCGCCCCCGCCAAGGCGGACGTGCCGTTCTCGGTGGTGCGCGCGGCCGACATTCCCGTCGAGCTGCGCGGCGCAGGCACGTGCTCGCGACAGGTGCAGAACTTCGGCACGCCGGGTTCGCTCGAGGCCAGCTCGCTCATCGCCTGCGAGGTCATTACCCCCGCCGGCAACTGGAGCTCCTACCCCCCGCACAAGCACGACGAGCACCGCGAGGGCGTGGAGAGCGAGCTGGAGGAGATCTACTACTTCGAGATCCAGACGGTCTCCGGGGCGCCGGAGCAGGCCGACGCGATGGGCTACCAGTGCGTGTACGGCACCGACGAGCGGCCCATCGACGTCAAGGCGCAGGTGCGCTCCGGCGACGTCGTGCTTGTACCGCACGGTTGGCACGGTCCGGCGATGGCCCCGCCTGGCTACGACATGTACTACCTCAACGTCATGGCCGGCCCGGGGCAGGAGCGGGTCTGGCTCATCTGCGACGACCCGGCCCACGGCTGGGTGCGCCAGACCTGGGAGTCGCAGGACGTCGACTCCCGCCTCCCGCTGAACCACTGATCACCATCTCTTGTATCGAACAACAAACACAAAGGACAACGACGTGACAGACACCGTCAACGCCACCCGCGTCACCCACCTCGTCAACGGCGCCGCGTGGGAGGGCTCGAGCGAACGCACCAGCGAGATCTTCAACCCGGCGACCGGCGAGGTCACCGGAGTGCTCGACCTGGCGAGCAAGGAGCTCGTCGACGAGGTCATCGGCAAGGCCGCGGTCGCCGCCCAGGAGTGGGGCCAGACCTCGATCGCCAAGCGCACGAAGATCCTGTTCAAGTTCCGCGAGCTGCTCGAGGCCAACAAGGGTGAGATCGCCAAGACGATCGTCGCCGAGCACGGCAAGACCTACGTCGACGCGGTCGGCGAGATCAACCGCGGCCTCGAGGTCGTCGAATTCGCCTGCGGCGTCGGCCAGATCGTCAAGGGCGGCTTCAACGAGAACGTCTCCACGAAGATCGACGCCTACTCGATCCTGCAGCCGCTGGGCGTCGTCGGCGTCATCAGCCCGTTCAACTTCCCGGCCATGGTGCCGCTGTGGTTCGTGCCGGTCGCGGTGGCCTGCGGCAACGCGGTCGTCATCAAGCCGAGCGAGAAGGACCCGTCGGCCACCAACGAGATCGCGGCCCTGTGGACGCAGGCCGGCCTGCCGGACGGCGTCATGAACGTCGTGCAGGGCGACAAGGAGGCGGTCGACGCGCTGCTGGACAACCCGCAGATCAAGTCGATCTCCTTCGTCGGCTCCACGCCGATCGCCAAGTACGTCTACGAGCGCGGCACCCAGAACGGCAAGCGCGTGCAGGCCCTCGGCGGCGCGAAGAACCACATGCTGGTGCTGCCCGACGCCGACCTCGACCTGGCCGCCGACGCCGCCGTCAACGCGGGCTTCGGCGCCGCCGGCGAGCGCTGCATGGCGATCTCGGTGCTGCTCGCCGTCGACTCGGTCGCCGACGAGCTCATCGGCAAGATCACCGAGCGCATGGCCACGCTGAAGACCGGCGAGGGCAACGGCGAGGGCGTCGACATGGGCCCGCTCGTCACCAAGGCGCACCTGGACAAGGTCACCGGCTACGTCGTCAAGGGCGTCGAAGAAGGCGCCCAGCTCGTCGTCGACGGCCGCGAGGGCGACTGGGTCGGCGGCAGCAAGGACGGCTTCTTCCTGCTGCCGACGCTGTTCGACAAGGTCGACCCGAAGATGTCGATCTACACCGACGAGATCTTCGGCCCGGTGCTCTCGGTCGTGCGCGTGAACTCGTACGAGGAGGGCATGCAGCTCATCAACGACAACCCGTTCGGCAACGGCGTGACGATCTTCACCAACGACGGCGGCGCCGCCCGGCGCTTCCAGAACGAGGTGCAGGTCGGCATGGTCGGCATCAACGTGCCGATCCCCACCCCGATGGCGTACTACTCGTTCGGCGGCTGGAAGAACAGCCTCTTCGGCGACACCCACGCCCACGGCATGGAGGGCGTGCACTTCTTCACCAAGACCAAGGCCGTCACCGCCCGCTGGCTCGACCCCAGCCACGGTGGCCTCAACCTCGGCTTCCCGCAGAACGACTGACCGTCGCCCGCAAGGGGCGTCCTCGCCGTGCGGGGACGCCCCTTGCGGCGTGTGCGGACGGTGCGACGGGACACCGTGCTCGGAGACGGGACACCGCCTGGTCGACGGGACACCGGCTGGTCGACGGGACACCGGCTGGTCGACGGGACACCGGCTGGTCGACGGGACACCGCCGATCGCAGGTGTTCAGTCGAGAAACCGGCGTTCAGTCGCGCGACCGGTGTTCAGTCGACGAATCGGGCTCCGGTCCGTCACGAGACGCGCGTGAGCGCCCAGCTGCGCTCACGCGGCGGGGATGCCCGCGGCGTTTTCGCGCCAGCGGACGCACCGCGGCGTGCTCCGCGGTGAAACGGTGCGGGGACGCGCCGAGCGCAGCGGTTCCCGGCTTCCCGGTCCCGGCTGATCCGCACGGGAGCCTGTGCCAACTCACCGGACCGCTTGGCTTCCGCGACGTCACGTCTGCGGAGCCGGTTCCGCGGCAGCCCGGCGGTCTCGTCTCAGCCGTCGAAACACACGATCCAGCAGGCGACCTCGGGGCCTGGTCGGGGTGAGCCGCCCGGCCCGCCCGAACCGCCCGGCGCGCCCACCGCCCGAACCGCCCGGCCCGCCCGGCCCTCCCGGAGACAGCGCCACACGTGGGCGCCGCACACGTCGGCGTCCGGGAAACGTGACGAGGCCCGGCCCACGAGGTGGACAGGGCCTCCCGGCGGCGCCGCGCCGGCGGAGGGGTGGGGGGCGCGGGGCCGCGGACCGCGGGCTCAGGCCTGCGGTAGCCCCTGCACGAACCGCAGGTTGATCGCGGCGGCGTCCTTGGGGTGCTTGTGTGTCGTGTCCTGCTCGAGCACGTACCAGCCGTCGTAGCCGCGGCGCTCCAGGTCGGCGACGATGTCGGCGATCGGCACGAGACCGTCTCCGAGCTCGGGGAAGATGATGGCCCGCAGGGCGTCGCCGAAGCTCCACTCCTGCTCCTTGGCCTGCGCGAGCACGTCGGGGTCGACATCCTTGAGGTGCACGTGGGCCACGCGGTCGCCGTAGTCGGGCAGGAAGTCGAGGGCGTCGCCGCCGCCGCCGTACTTGAGGTGACCCACGTCGAGGCACCAGCCGACCTTGGCGGGATCGGATTCGTCGAGGAAGCGCTTGGTCTCCGCGGCGGTCTCGACGTACGTGCCGACGTGGTTATGCAGCACGACCTTCATGCCCATCGGCTCGAGCAGGTCGGCGAGGTGGGCCAGCCCGTCGGCGAGGTTCTTCCACTGCTCGTCGGTCAGTCCGCGGGATTCGTCGACGTGCCCGGCCTCGGCGTCGCGCCGCTCGTCGCCCAGCTCGGCGGCCACCAGGATCGATCCGCCGGCGGCCTTGACGCGCTCGGCCACGGCGAGGGCCGCGGCGTCGGCCTCGTCCCACGCCTCCCGGTCGCGGTAGCCCAGGCGCACGAACGCCCCGACCATGGCCAGCCCGCGCTTGGCCATCTCCTCACGCACGACGGCCGGGTCGTCGGGCATGCCCGGGCCCCACTCGGTCGCCGAGTATCCGGCCTCGACCATCTCGTCCATCATCTGGCCGTGCGGAGTGTACGGACGGAAGTCCGGAATGTCTCCGTTGTTCCAGTTGCAGGGGGCGGTGGCGATCTTCATCGGGGCGGCTCCTTCGGCGCGCAGACGCTTTGTCTAATGTCACAACATTCTGTCATGGGTCGGTGCGTTGCGGGGAGTCCTTGCGCCATACCGTCGAGGCCAGACGCAGGATCCGGTCGGATACGGACCTAGGTCCCACGTCCCATCGAGGCTCAAATGACTTATTGACAGGACATTTGCTGCCTCACTAGTGTCGAGAGCGCATCCCCTGTCAACGCTGACACGAACCGGTGGTCGACACCCCGGAGAAGGACGACTCATGGCTGAGGACAAGTCCCGCAACCCCGACCCGCGCTACAACAAGCTGGCGATCGGCGTCTGCCCGGACCAGTGGGGCGTGTGGTTCCCGGAGGACCCCAAGCAGATCCCCTGGAACACCGCCCTCGACGAGATGGCCCAGGCCGGTCTCTCGATCATGGAGACGGGCCCGTTCGGCTACTTCCCGACCGACCCGGCGCGCCTGAAGGAGGAGATGGACGCCCGCGGCTTCCGGGTCGTGGCCGGCACCGGCTGGGGCATCCTGCACAAGGAAGAGGCCTGGGCCGACACCGAGAAGACCTTCCGGGCGATCGGCGAGACCCACGCCGCCGTCGGCGCCGAGTACGTCGTGCACCTGCCCCCGCTGTTCCGCGACGACAAGACCTGGGAGTACACCGACGACCGCGTGCTCACCCCCGCCGCCTGGGACCTCTACATCAGCAACGCCGACAAGCTCGGCCGCATGATGAAGGAGGACTACGGCCTGAAGATGGTGCTGCACCCGCACGGCGACAGCCACATCGAGACCCGCGAGGACATCGACCGCATTTTCGGCGCCACCGACCCGAACTACGTCGGCTTCTGCCTCGACACCGGGCACATCGTCTACGGCCAGACCGACCCGATCGACCTCATCCGCGACTACCCCGAGCGCATCGACTACGTGCACATCAAGGCGATGGACCCGGGCCTGGTCAAGCAGGCGCACGACGACGACTGGCCGTTCGGGCTCGCGGTCGCCAAGGGTTGCTCGGTCGCCCCGCCCGACGGCGAGCCGAAGATGCCGGGTCTCATCGAGGCGCTCGCCGACCTCGACAAGGAGCTCTACGTCATCACCGAGCAGGACATGTACCCCTGCGACCCGAGCTACCCGCTGCCCAACGCCATCAAGACGCGCGAGTACCTGGCCGAGTGCGGCCTCGGCGTCAAGTGACCGACGCGAGTTGAGGAGACGACACACATGACTTTGCGTATCGGCATGATCGGCCCCGGCGGCATGGGTCAGGCACACATCGACCGGATCAACACCGTCATCGCGGGCGGCCAGCTCGTCGCGATAAGCGACATCGCCCCCGACAACGTGGCGACCGTCTCGGCCAAGTACGGCGTCACCGGCTACAACTCCAGCGCGGAACTGATCGGCGACCCCCAGGTCGACGCCGTGATGATCTGCAGCTACGGCCCCGCGCACAAGGACGACGTCATCGCGTGCATCGAGGCCGGCAAGCCGGTCTTCTGCGAGAAGCCACTGACCCCCACGGCCGCCGAGGCCATCGAGATCATGGAGGCGGAGCAGAATGCGGGCCGCAAGCTCGTCACCGTCGGCTTCATGCGCCGCTTCGACGAGTCCTACCAGCAGATGAAGGCGATCCTCGACTCCGGTGAGGTCGGCGAGACGCTCATCATCCACAACCGGCACCGCAACCCCACCGTGCCGCAGCACTACACGTGGGACATGGCGATCAACGACACGGCGATCCACGAGATCGACACGATGCGCTGGCTGACCGGCGAGGAGATCGTCGCGGTGCGGGTCGACAAGCCGAAGAAGACGACCCACCGCTTCGAGCACCTGCAGGACCCGCTGATCCTCATCATGGAGACGCAGTCCGGCATCTGGATCGACGACGAGGTCTTCGTCAACAACCAGCACGCCTACGACATCCAGTGCGAGGCCGTCGCGGAGACGGGCACGATCCGCCTCTCCGACCAGCACAAGATCGAGCGCACCGGCACCGTCGGCCGCTCGAATGTGTTGACCATGGACCACAACCAACGGTTCTGGGGCGCCTTCGTCACCGAGGTGCGGCAGTGGATCCACGCGGCGGCCGCCGGCGAGCACACCGGCTCCAGCAGCTGGGACGGGTACGCGGCCGCGGTCGTCTGCGACGCCGGGGTGCAGGCGCTGACCGCCGACGGCAAGGTCGCCGTCGAGCTGATCGACAAGCCCGCGTTCTACGCCTGACCTGCAGAACTGCGCCCGGCCGGGCCCACCCCCGCCGGAGGGGCCCCGCCGCGACGCACCACCGTCAAACACGGGCCCGTGCCGAGCCCGAGCAACGATCAGAAGGACGGCCATGAGCAAGGACCTCGGCGTCGGAGTCATCAGCCTCGGCTGGATGGGACGCCTGCACACCCGCGGCTACAAGCAGGTCGCCGAGCGCTATCCCGAGCTCGACGTGCGGCTGCGGCTCGTGTCCGCCGCCGACCCCGTGCAGCGCAACCTCGACGACGCCACCCGCTCGCTGGGTTTCGAGCGGGCCACCGCCGACTACCGCGAGCTGCTCGCCGACCCCGAGGTCGACGTCGTCTCGATCTGCGGCCCCAACTACCTGCACCAGGAGATGGCGCTCGCGGCCGTGCAGGCCGGCAAGCCGTTCTGGATCGAGAAACCGATGGGCGTCTCCGCGGCGCAGTCCAAGGAGATCACCCAGGCTGCGGAGGCGGCCGGGCTCGTCACCGCCTCCGGGTTCAACTACCGGCACACCCCGGCCGTCGAGCACGCGCGCGACCTCATTCGCGGCGGCCGGTTGGGGCGCATCACCAACGTGCGCTGCTGGCTCATCGCCGACTACGCCTCCTCGCCGCAGGGCCCGCTGACGTGGCGGTACAGCAAGGAGCTCGCGGGCTCGGGCGTCTTCGGCGACCTGCTCTCGCACGGCTTCGACCTCGCCCAGTACCTCGTCGGCCGCATCGCCTCGGTCTCGGCGATGTCGGGAACGTTCATCCCCGAGCGTCCCAAGGCCTTGGAACAAGGCATCGGGCACGCCGCGGTCGCGGTCACCCAGGAGACCTACCCCGTGGAGAACGAGGACTACGGCGCCGTGCTCGCCCGCTTCGACAGCGGCGTGCTCGGCACCTTCGAGACGAGCCGGGTCGCGGTCGGGCCACGCGCCGAGTACGTCATCGAGGTCTACGGCACGCAGGGAAGTGTGCGCTGGAACTACGAGTACATGAACCACCTCGACGTGCTCATCGCGGCCGACAACGCGCACCACCACGGCTACACCCGTGTCATGGCCGACGCCACCCACGGCGACTTCGGCCGCTTCCAGCCAGGCCCCGGCCAGGGCATGAGCTTCGACGACCAGAAGACGATCGAGGCCAAGCTGTTCCTGGAGTCGGTGCTCACCGGCGAGCAGCTGGCCCCCTCGGCCGCCGACGCGTGGGCGGCTGCCGAGTGCGACGAGGCCGCGGTGGCCTCCGCCGCCGACGGCGCGTGGCACGACGTGCCGACCGTGCCGGGCCGCACCACCTACGACCGCTAGCCGACCCGCCTCCCGCACCGACGCGAAAGCAGGAACCGACACATGGTGAAGATCCTCCTCGACCCCTCGATGTACCACCCGCAGCTGTCTGTCGCAGACGAGTGCTACAAGGCGGCCGAGCTCGAGTACGAGTACATCGAGCTGTCGCCGCGCGCCGACTTCCACGAGTGGCACCACTACCCGAAGGTCGACGACGCCCAGATCGCGCAGGTCAAGAAGGCCATGGCCGACTCCGGCGTGAAGATCTGGACCTTCAACCCCGTGTACAACTGGTCCGCGCCCGACGAGCAGGACCGCGAGCACGCGGTGCGCTGCATCCGGCGGCTGCTGCAGATCGCGAACGAGCTCGAGGTGCCGCTCATCGCCACCGAGTTCTCCGGCGACCCCAACCAGCCGCTACGCAGCGAGGCGGCCTTCTATAAGTCGATCGAAGAGTTGATCCCCGACTTCGAGAAGCACGGCATCGAGTGCACGATCGAGGCCCACCCCTACGACTTCGTCGAGACCAACGACCGCGCCGTTCAGATCGTCCGCGGCGTCAACAAGGGGTGGCTGAACTACGAGTTCTGCCTGCCGCACATGTTCCACCTCGGCCAGGGCAGCACCGACGCCGTGTCGATGATGAAGTACGCCGGCGAGCGCCTCAAGCACGTGCACATCGCCGACGTCTACAACCACGTGGCCAACGTCGGCAACCGCTACATCGTCAACCCGCCCGGCGTCGACGCCCGCATCCACCAGCACAACGAGATCGGCAACGGCGAGGTCCCGTGGGACGACGTCTTCGGCTACCTGCGCGAGATCTCCTACGACGGGCCGGTCTCGGTCTGCGTGTTCGGGTGGGAAGAGGAGATGGACGCGATCCACGTGCGCATGCGTGAGCGGATCGAAGCCGAGCTCGGTCAGTGACGGGCCGGCGTCTCGGGCCGGTGTGACGGGCCCGCGTCGGGATGCCGAATCGTTACCGCTCGACCACCCACGTCCCTTCTTCTCCCGAACGATCGTCCTGCTCGCTCTCAGGTTGAAAACCGTTCAATAGCAGCGGATTTCGGCCCCGACTGAGCCTCCCAGCGGCACGCTCGCGGTGCCCGGGCGGGGTCGTGGGGCGACTCTGCGGCTCCCGCAGTACCGGATTGCCCAGTACGGTGATCGACCACGGGCGTCCGCGAACGGGCTGCGCGCCCGGACCCATCGACTCCGATCGGCGAGGACGCGCAGACATGGCCGAAGAACTGCGGATCCCGGTGGCGGGGGGCGAGCTGGCCGTCACGGACTACGGCGGTCCGGGGCGCACCGTCGTCCTCGTCCACAGCGTCGGCTACTCCAGCGACGTCTGGCGGCGGTTCGCGCCGCTGCTCGCGGAGTCCTCCCGCGTGCTCGCCGTCGACCTGCGCGGGCACGGGCAGAGCACGGCCCAGCTGTCCGAGGTGCTGGAGATCGCGGCCGACCTGGAGACCCTCGTCGCCGAACTCGACCTGCGTTGCCCGGTGCTCCTCGGCCACCAGTACGGAGGCGGGGTGGCCGCCGTCATCGCGAGCCTGTCGCCGCTGCTGTGGGGCGGGCTGTGCGTCATCGACAGCCCGGTGACCAGCAGTCAAGCCGAGTACCGCGGCCTGCTCGACATCTTCTCCAGTGAGCCGGTGCGCGACGAGCTCGCCAACCGGTTCGCGTTCGGCGCCTCCGGGGTCGGCGAGGAGTCGCGCATCCGCTTCCTGCAGGAGGCTGGGCGCAGGATGTCCGACGACTGGCTGAGCCTGCCGCGGGTGGGCTCGGAGGATTACCAGCTGGCGCGCTCGGTGCTGACGGACCCGCAGTCCGGCGAGTGGGTCCGGCAGCCGACCCGGCGCACGGTGGAACTGCTGACCACCGTCGACGAGCGCTTCCCGGTGCCCGGCCGCGAGCTGCTCGAACGCGTCATCGCGCCGGTCTGGGTGCTGCAGCCCGAAGACGGCGAGTACGGCGACGGCTTCGACGAGGTGACCGCCATGGCCGCCGGCCGGCTGGGCTGGGCCACGACCCGCCTGCCCGGCCGCTCGTTCATGGCCCACACCCACCCCGAGGTGCTCCACGACGCCCTCGTCACCCTGCTCAGCTCCCTGCCGAAGCAACAGGAGCCCGACCGTGCCTCCCTGGCCGACCGCTCGCGACGCCCGCAGACGTGAGAATGTTACGACAAACCGTTGACTTTGCTGCGTCGGTCGATGCAGTCTTTCTTCACTTCATCGCCCCGGCCTGAGCCGTCGATTCGAGGCGCTCCTCCTCTGGACTCCGGAACTCCCGAAGTCCGCCCACCGACCCCGTCGACGGTGACGGGGCCTGCGAAAGGTAATGACGATGACCCGATACCGCCGCATCAGTGTCGCTGTGGCGGTGGCCGCTTCGGCCACCCTGACCCTCACGGCCTGCTCCTCGTCGGGGGGCCGGCAACAGGCAGAGGCCACCGCAGGTGCCGGAGCCGCTCCCGCCAAGATCATGACCGTCGCCTTCATCACGCACGCGGCAGCCGGCGACACCTTCTGGGACCTCGTGCGCAAGGGCGCGGAGGACGCGGCCGAGAAGGACGGCGTCACCCTCGAATACACCCCGGACCCCGACGGAGCCAACCAGGCCAACCTCGTCAAGCAGGCGATGGACAAGGGCGTCGACGGCATCGCGGTCACTCTGGCCAAGCCCGACGCGCTCAGCGGCAACGTGCGGTCGGCGGTACAGGCGGGCATCCCGGTCGTCGCTCTCAACGCCGGTAGCGACGTATGGCGTGACATGGGGGTGCTGTCGTACTTCGGCCAGGACGAGAAGATCGCCGGTGAGGAGGCCGGCAAGCGGCTGACCAGCGAGGGTGCCCAGAAGGTGGTGTGCGTGATTCAAGAGCAGGGCCACGTCGGCCTGGAATCCCGTTGCGACGGCGTGGCCGCCGGCCATCCGCAGACCGAGAAGCTCTATGTCACCGGCACTGACATGGGTGACGTGCAGTCCAAGGTCACCGCCAAGTTGCAGCAGGACGCTTCCGTCACGCACGTGATGATGCTCGGCGCCCCGTTCGCCATGACGGCGATCAAGTCGATTCAGGAGTCCGGAAGCAAGGCCAAGCTCGTTTCCTTCGACATGAACAAGGACATCGTGGCCCAGATCAAGGCGGGCACGGTGGCCTGGGCCGTCGACCAGCAGCCGTACCTGCAGGGGTACCTCGCAGTCGACTCACTGTGGCTGCACAAGACGAACGGCAACGTGGTCGGTGGTGGCCAGCCGGTGCTCACCGGCCCCTCGTTCGTCGACAGCAGCAATGTCGCGGCCGTCGAGCAGTTCGCGGCCAACGGAAAGCGGTGACGCGTCGATGACAACCTCTTCGGCACCGACTCCGGCGCCGGCGAAGGACGCACCACCGCCCGGTGATGACCGGGTGCGTCAGCGCACCGCGATCAACGTGCTGATGAGCCGACCGGAGATCGGCGCGCTGGTCGGTGCGTTCGCCGTGTTCGCGCTGTTCTTCGCGGTGGCCCCCGCCTTCCGCAACCTCGCCAACGTCGGCACGATCCTGTACGGCTCGTCGCTCATCGGCATCATGGCCGTGGGCGTCGCGATGCTCATGATCGGCGGCGAGTTCGACCTGTCCACCGGCGTCGCCGCCACGACGTCCGGGCTGACCGCGGCCCTCGGCGCCTGGTACTTCGGGCTCAACGTGTGGGTCGGCGTGCTACTGGCGCTTGTCATCTCCTTGGCGATCGGTGCCTTCAACGGGTGGATGCTCGTCAAAACCGGGTTGCCGAGCTTCCTCGTGACACTCGGGACCTTCTTCATCCTGCGCGGTGCCAACCTCGGCATCACCCGCAGTGTGACCGGCAACGTCGCAACCACCTCGATCACCGACATGGACGGCTGGGATTCGGCGAAGGCCGTGTTCGCGTGGAACCTGCGGCTCGGCCCGGTGAATATCAAGATGCTGGTGCTCATGTGGTTCGTGCTCACCGCGCTGGCCGCGTACGTGCTGCTGCGCACCAAGATCGGCAACTGGATCTTCGCGGTGGGCGGCGACGACAAGGCGGCCCGTGCGGTCGGTGTGCCGGTGACCGCCACGAAGATCGGCCTGTTCATGTTCGTCGGATTCTGCGCCTGGCTGCTCGGCATGCACCTGCTGTTCGAGTACAACGTCGTGCAGTCCGGTGAGGGTGTCGGTAAGGAATTCATCTTCATCATCGCCGCCGTCGTCGGCGGGTGCCTGCTGACCGGTGGCTACGGCTCGGTCATCGGTGCAGGCCTGGGCGCGCTCGTGTTCGGCATGACCCAACTGGGCATCAACTACGCGAGTTGGAACCCCGACTGGTTCTTCACGTTCCTCGGGGTGATGCTGCTGCTCGCCTGCATCGTCAACCTGTACGTCAAGACGAGGGCGGACGCGAGATGAGCACGGTGGACACTCCCAGGCAAGAGCGCACCGACGGAGCCGGACAGCCCGACTCCCTGCTGGTCCTCGACGATGTCGGCAAGGCGTACGGCAACGTCGAGGCGCTACGCGGCGTGTCGATGGACGTGCGTCAGGGCGAGGTCACGTGCGTGCTCGGCGACAACGGCGCCGGCAAGTCGACGCTGATCAAGATCATCGCTGGGTTGCACGCGCACACTTCCGGGGTCATGCGCCTCGACGGCGCTGAGACGACGTTCTCCTCGCCCCGAGAGGCCCAGGCCCGCGGCATCGCGACGGTCTACCAGGATCTCGCGCTGGCTCCGCTGATGAGCGTGTGGCGCAACTTCTTCCTCGGCAACGAGATCACCAAGGGCATCTTCCGAAGCCTGGATGTCGAGCAGATGAAGCGGATCGCTGGCGAGGAGCTGACGAAGATGGGGATCGTCATCCCCGATCTCGATCGACCGATCGGCGCGCTGTCCGGCGGGCAGAAGCAGTGCATCGCCATCGCTCGCGCGATCTACTTCGGGGCCAAAGTCGTCATCCTCGACGAACCGACCGCGGCGCTGGGCGTCAAGCAATCCGGCGTGGTGCTGAAGTACATCGCCAAGATGCGCGACGCCGGTCTGGGCGTCGTCTTCATCACGCACAACCCGCATCACGCGTTTCTCGTGGGCAACCACTTCATCATCCTCAAGCTCGGCCGGGTGGTGCTCGACGCGCACCGCGCCGACCTGACGCTCGACCAACTGACGGCGGAGATGGCCGGCGGGCAAGAGCTCGCCGAGCTGTCTCACGAGCTGGGGGATCTCGACCCGGAGAAGGTCGTCGAGCCGCACACGGTCGAGCATGGCGAGGTGGCGGCTCCGACCGGTGCGATGCGGATCGTGGACGGCGACCCCGAGCACTGACGGAACTGAGGAATGCTGCCCAGGACCTGCGAGATACGCCTGCGCCGCCCGCCGAGGGACGACTCCCACGGCGGGCGGCGTGGCCGTCACAGCGTGAACGCCGCCCGGAAGGCCTCGACGGCGTCGGTGGAGTCGCCCGCGGCCTTGGCCTCCATGGCGATCGTGCCGGTGTACCCGGCGTCGGCGAGGGCGCGCGCGATCGCGGGGTAGTTGATCTCCCCGGTGCCGGGTTCGCAGCGGCCGGGCACGTCGGCGACCTGGATCTCGCCGACGTAGGGCAGCGCGCGGCGGCACAGCTCGATGAGGTTCCCCTCGTCGACCTGCGCGTGGTACAGGTCGAGGTTGAGCCGCAGGTAGGGGCTGTCGACCGTCTGCACCAGTCCGAGGGTGTCGGCGGCGGTGGCGAACGGGGTGCGCGGGTGGTCGACGCCTCGGTTGAGGTTCTCCAGCTCGAAGACGACGTCGTGCTCCTGCCCGAGGCGGGCGACCGCCTCCAGGGTGAGGGCGGCGCGCGCCCACATCGGGCCGGTGACGTCGTCGCAGGGCACGACCGGAAGGCCGTCGCCGTCGAGTCCGGTGCCGTGCAGGTTGAGGCGCGGGATGCCGAGCCGCTTGGCGACGTCGATGGATTCGCGGGCGGTGGCGAGCAGTTCGGCGGCGCCGTCGGGGTCGGCGAGCGTTCCGCGCAGGTAGCCGGTCATCGAGCCGATGACGACGCCGTCGGCCACAGCGGCCGCGAGCACGTCGAGGTCGTGGTTGCTCCAGTCCCAGATCTCGACCTGGAAGCCGAGCTCGTGCAGGTGCCGGAGGCGCTGGGCGACGGTGAGCTCGCCGAAGACCATTTCGGAGCTGACGGCGAGGGTGAACGGGCCGTGCCGTCCGACCTCGGGCGCAGTGGTGAGGGTGGGGGTGCTCATGGCGTCCTTCTTTCTGGTGGTGCCCCGGGCGGACCGGTGCTGGCGCGCGCGGCCAGCACGGGGGTGAGGGTGACGTCGAGGCGCTCCAGGCGCCCCTCGTCGAGTCGCTGCACGGCCGCCTCGACGGCGAGGCGGCCCAGTTGCTGCGCGTCCTGGCGCACGCTGGTCAGTTCGATGAACTCCAGCCGCGCGAGCGGGGAGTCGTCGTACCCCGTGACCGACAGGTCGTGCGGTACCTCCAGGCCCGCCCGGTCGAGCGCCTCGAGAACGCCGATGGCGCAGCGGTCGTTGAAAGTGGCGATCGCGGTAGGGCGGTGCCGGCGCCGCAGGAGCGCCTGCGCCGCGCGCCGGCCGTCGGGCTCGGTGTGTCCGCCCGGCACGGTGAGGCAGCGCCCGACAATCCGGTGTCGTCGGGCGGCCCGCGCGAAACCGGCGCGGCGGGCGGCCGGGATGTCACCGTCTCCGCCATCGACGTGGGCGATCCGCCGGTGCCCGAGTTCGACGAGGTGGTTTACGACGAGTTCCATGCCGGTCTCGTCGGCCATGCGCACGACGTCGAAGCGGCTGTCGTGCATCTGCCGCCCGACGCACACGACCGGGGTGCCGGCCGCCAGTCGCGCGAGTTCGTTCTCACCGAGGGCCGCGCCGACGACGAGCAGCGCCTCGCACCGAAACTCCAGCGCGGTGGCGACGGCTTTGGCCTCGTCGCGCTCGGGGCCGATCGGGCTGAGCACCAGGTGATATCCGGCGTCCTGCGCGGCTGCCATCGCCGCCTCGACGACGTCGATGTGGAAGCCGTTGCGCAGGTCGAGCACGATGCCGAGCTGCCGGGTGCGGGAGAGCGCGAGGAGGCTGGCGCTGCGATTGGCGCGGTAGCCGAGCCGTTCGGCGGCCTCGAAGACGCGTCGGCGCGTCTGTTCGCTGGCGCCGGGTGCGCCCCGGAAGACCACCGAGACCAGGGCCTTGGAGACGCCGGCCGCGCGCGCGACGTCACGCATCGTCGGCCCGCGCTGCGGCTGTGGACCGGGTGGCATCGGCGCCTCCTCGACCATCCCACGGACAGGCGTCGTCCATGCGGAATCTGTTGACCCCGGGTGGGTCTGGTCCCTATTCTAGAACGTACTAGTAGACCGGTCTAGATCGGCGGGGTCGCAATGTCGCACTAAGCTGAGGCAGCGTCCTTGCGCCGGGAGAGAAGTCATCATGCTGAACGTGGGTTTGCTGGGCTGCGGGCGCATCAGCCAGGTCCATGCCGACTCGATCACCACCCACCCCCGGGCGCGTCTGGCCAGGGTGTTCGACCCGATCGAAGAGTCCGCCGTCGCGGTGGCGACGCGCTTCGGCACCGAGCACTCGACCACGGCGGAGGCGATCCTCGACGACCCGGCGATCGACGCGGTGGTCATCGCCTCGCCCACCCCGACGCATGTCGACCTGCTGACCCGGGCCGTCGAGGCCGGCAAGTGGGTGTTGTGCGAGAAGCCGATCGACCTCGACGTCGCGAACGTCGACGCGTGCCGCGAGCGGATCGGCGACCTGACGTCGAAGGTCATGGTCGGGTTCAACCGGCGCTTCGACCCGACGTTCGCCGACATCCAGGCCCGAGTGGCCGCTGGTGAACTCGGCAATCTCGAGCAGTTGACGATCATCAGCCGCGATCCGGCTCCGCCGCCGGCCGCCTACGTGGCCAGCTCGGGGGGCCTGTTCAAGGACATGATGATCCACGACTTCGACATGGCCCGCTTCTTCCTCGGCGACGTGGTCGAGGTGACGGCGACCGGCTCCAACCTCGTGTCCCCGGAGATCGAGGAGGCGGGCGACATCGACGGCGGGGTGGTCGTGTTGCGCGGTTCGACCGGCGCGGTGGCGACGATCCTCAACTCGCGGCGGTGTGCGTTCGGGTACGACCAGCGGCTCGAGGCGTTCGGTGAGGGAGGCATGTTCACGGCGGTCAACCAGCTGCCGACCAGCGTGCGGTTCTCGGGAGCGGACGCCACGGAGGTGGCGGCGCCCTACCTGAACTTCTTCCTCGACCGGTACATGCCGGCCTACGCCGCGGAGTTCGACTCCTTCGTCACCTCGATCGAGGAGGGGCGGCCGTTCTCGCCCGGCTTCGACGACGGGCGTGCGGCGCTCGTGCTCGCGGAGGCGGCCGGCGCCAGCCTGAACTCGCGCGCGACGGTCGAGGTTTCCGCCTGAGGCGGTTGCGGCACAAAAAGATTCGGGGTCGACCACTACCCTGTGGTCGACCCCGACGCATCGTCGGATGGGAGACTCAGCCCGCCTGCTCCTGCGTCGGGGCCATGAGGGAACGAGCAGCCGTCGCCAGCGTGAAGATGGCGGACAGGATGATCGTGGCACCGGCGAAGTAGAGGACGACCGTGTTGCCGGCGAGCGCGCCGACGACCGCGAACACGAAGGCCAGGATCGCCAGGGTCAGGCCCTCGACGCTGAAGAACTCACGCGGGGAGAGGCCGGTCGGCGTCGGCACGGAGTGCGGGAAGATGTACGGCATGGTGGGGTTCCTTTCGGGCAGTAGCTAGTTGAGCTAGTTGCGCGCTCAGAGCGACGCGGGGGTGTGCACCGGCGCGGGGGCCTCGGAGATCTCGGGGTTCTCGGAGGTCTGCTCCATGGCGTTCTCGACGGCCTTGATGGCGGCCACGATCGAGAAGCCGCCGGCGAGCACGGCCGTCACGCCGGAGAGGGCGATGACGCCGACGATGCCGCTGATGATGCCGGTGACGAAGAGGACCACCGCGGTGACGCCCATCGTCACGCTCTGCAGGCTGACGAAGTCGCTGGGCTCCATGTGGTCCGACGCGTAAGCGTAGGGGTGCGTGTAGATCATGTTCTGCTCCTTACCTGCCGCGCAGGAGGAGCCACGACGGCTCATCCTGCACGACCGTCGTGCGCCCGGATCGGGCGAACTTGTTGGGGTTCTTTCGGTGTCTCCGGTGTCCCGTCGACGTCTTCAATGCTGCGCGTCCTCGCCGGGGGTGGTCAAACGTCGAGGCGGCCTAAACCGGGGTCGAAGCCACCCGAACGGGGCTTTCGGGGGCGGATTTGGACGCCCGTTCGTGCCTGTTTTGGCAGGTCAGGCGCGTGAACTCGTCTAGACGCATAGGTCATGAGTGGATATATTACGGATCGACATACGTCTCGAATAGTGAGACCCGATTCGGTTTTACATCCGGGTTAGGTGGCGCGTGAGGGCGTCCGGGGGGTATGCGCGAGTGGGTGATTGGGTCGTAGGGTGCGCGCCTGCTGGCGCGGGCTCCGGTTGTCACCGGCTCCCGGCGCCCTGCCGGCTCGCGGCCGCCATCCCGGCCCCGGGCGCGCGTACCGGCTCCAAGGCCTCGCAGCCGGGCGAAACCGCACAGGGTCATGGGCGGTGACCACTCGCGAGCGGTCACCTTAGTTGCGCACCGCAACACCGGAGGTCACAGCCTCGAAACCGCAGAGAACCGCATGCGGTGACCACTCGACGCGCGTCGAGAGGTCAATTCCCATCGGCCAAGGGGGCCGCCCGGAGCCACCCGGAGCCGGTCAGGGCCGGTCAGCTCGACCGGCCGGCCGGGAAATCGGAGGCGGCACGAAGAAGGGCCGGGCGGTCTGCCCGGAGCCTCACGTCAGCGCGCTCAGACGCGACTCCGAGAGGTTCTCCAGCAGGTCGGCCGGGCTGTCCCACACCTCGACTGCGCCCGCCTCCCGCAACTCCGCAGCGCCGATCCCGCCGCACGCCAACGCGATACACGGCACCCCCGCGTCGGCGGCCGCCTTGACGTCCCAGACCGTGTCGCCGAGGGCCACCGTGCGCGCCGGGTCGAGGCCGCTCTTTTCCATCGCCACCGAGAGCAGGTCCGGCGCCGGCTTGGCGGCCTCCACATCCGACGACGTCGAGGCGCCCGCCACGATGGCCTCGTCGACGCCGATCGCCGGCAGCATCCAGTCGAGATCCTTCTCCTTGCCGCTCGTCGCGATGACCACCCGCAGCCCCGCGTCGTGGCATGCGCCCATGAGCTCCGCCGCCCGCGGGAACGCCCGCACGTCATCCTGGAACGGCTCGTACTCCTGCGTGTGCGCCTGCGCCACCGCCTCGTCGGTGCCGCCTGTCAGGTGCTGCACGAGCTCGCCGCTGGCGATGCCGATCGCGCCGTGCACCGCCGCCATCGTCACGTCGTCGTACCCGTGCGAGCGCAGCGCCCGCGTCCACGCCACCGTGTGCAAGTAGTTCGTGTCGAGCAGCGTGCCGTCCACGTCGAAGATCACACCGGGCACGAGGTCGTTCGTCATCGCATACCTTCCCTACCGATTGCGAAAATGCCCATACCCGGGCACTGTGCCCAGTCTCGGGCCGTTCACGCCTTGCGCCCCACCGTCCGATCGAGCCGAACATCCGAGCCGACAATACGAGCCGACAATACGAGCCGACCACACGAGCCGACCAAGGAGACCGATGAGCAGCACCCCCGGCAGCCGCCCCGGTGACACCCGCCGCGCGGCCGCGCGCCCACCCGTCTCCCGCCGACCGGTCCTCACCGACGACGTCCCGGCCGCCCCGCAACCCGGGCAACCGGGCGCCACCAGCTACTCCAGCCGGGTGCTCGCGCGGGTGCTCGACGACCTCATCCGCATCCCCGGCACGCGCTTTCGCGTCGGCCTCGATCCCGTGCTCGGGCTGCTGCCCGGGCTCGGCGACGCCGCCGGCAGCGCGATCGCCTCGATCATCTTCGTCGACGCCGTGCGCCTGCGGGTGCCCTATCGGGTGCTGCTGCGCATGGGCCTCAACCTGCTCATCGACGCCCTGCTCGGCCTCATCCCCTTCGTCGGCGACGTCGCCGACGCCGCGCACCGCGCCAACAGCAAGAACCTGCGCCTGCTCGAACGCACCGTCGAACACGGCGACATCGTGCACGCCGACCACCGCACCTACGTGCTCGGCGCCGTCGGCATCGTGGTCGCGATCATGGCCGTCGTCATCGGCCTGGCGATCCTCGGCATCTGGGCGCTGCTGCGGGTCATCGGCCTCGTCTGAGGGTTTCAGACGCCGGTGACGAGCCAGGAGTCGGTGCGGGCGCGGTGGTGCAGCAGCAGGCTGCGCAGGGTCATGAACCAGGCCATGGCGACCCAGACGGCGGCGACGGCGGCGGGGGCTCCGCCGCGGGCCAGCAGGTCGTCGCCGAGGAACAGGACGATGCCGAGGGCGGGTAGGTAACCCAGGAGGGCGACGGTCTGGGCGCCGGCGAGCCAGCGGCCGTCGCCGGCGCCGATGAGCACGCCGTCGAGCACGAACGCGTGGCCGCTGATGGGTTGGGACAGGCCGACGACGACGAGCCCGGCGGCTAGGGCGGCCTGCACGGCGGGGTCGGTGGTGAACAGGCGGGGGAGCACGGGGGCGAGGGCGGCGGTGGCGAGGCCGAAGACGACGCCGGCGAGCACGCCCCAGCGGACCATGAGGGCGGTGGCGTCGCGGACCCCGGCGACGTCACCGGCTCCGAGGGCCTTGCCGGTGAGGGCCTGGGCGGCGATGGCGAGGGCGTCGAGGGCGAAGGCGAGGAAGGTCCAGACGGTGGCGGCGACCTGGTAGGCGGCCAGGGGCACGTCGCCGAGGCGGGCGGCGACGAAGGCGGTGGCGAGGATCGCGGCGCGCAGGGCGAGGGTGCGGATGAGCAGCGGCAGGCCGGTGAGGGCGGCGGAGACGACGCGGCCGGGGTGGAAGCGTAGGGGTGCGTCGTGGCGGCGGGCGCCGCGCAGGACGACGACGAGGAGTCCGGTGGCCATGCCGGTCTGGGCGATGACGGTGCCCCAGGCGGAGCCGGCGATGCCCATGCCGGCGCCGTAGACGAGCACGTAGTTGAGCACGACGTTGGCGCTGAAGGCGGCGACGGAGGCGATGAGCGGGGTGCGGGTGTCCTGCAGGCCGCGCAGCACGCCGGTGGCGGCGAGCACGAGGAGCATGGCGGGCAGGCCGAAGGCGCTGACGCTGAGGTAGGTGACGGCGTGCTCGGTGGCCTCGGGGGAGACGCCGAAGGCACGGCAGATGGGGGCGGCGAAGAGGTAGGTCAGGGAGGCGGTGGCCAGGCCGAGGAGGGCGGCGAGCCAGATGCCGTCGAGGCCGGCGCCGAGGGCGGCGCGGGTGTCTCCGGCTCCGAGGAGGCGGGCGACCAGGGCGGTGGTGCCGTAGGCGAGGAAGACGAAGACGCTGGCCATGGTCGTAAGGGCGGCGGAGGCGGCGCCGAGGCCGGCGAGCTGGGTGGTGCCGAGGTGGCCGACGATGGCGGCGTCGGCGAGGAGGAAGAGAGGTTCGGCGACGAGGGCGAGGAAGGCGGGGATCGCGAGCCGGAGCACCTCGCGGCGGGTGCTCGGCTCGGTCACGGCGTTCCTTTCGGACTTGTGTGCCTGGCCAGGCACTTCACGACTGTCCACAGCTTTTCCACAGGGCGGTTTGGGCGCGGGCGCATCGTTGCGTACATGATCCGTGGACGGCTGCACCGACCGGATGATGAGACGGATCCGCTGGTCAGAGAATTAATTTCCGCGCACAAGCGGTGGATGGCGAATGTCCAGGTCAGGCGCTCTGTGCGGGGTTGCATTCATCGGTTGTCCCCAGCGGTGTCCACACGGTGCGCGGCGGTTGTCCCCCGGTCGTCCCCAGGCTCTCCACAGGGTTATCCACAGGCCTGCTTGAGCGGGCCTGACCTGCGACTTAGCGTGAACAGAACCCGGTCAGTCGGGTAGCCACACAGGCGGTTTCGTCAGCTTGTCGGTGGTGCGTGTGAGGGTGTGGGGGACGTTCTTTCCGGCGTCGCGCCGACGGCGCGGCGGGGCTGGGGCGTAGTCGCGGCCGAGTGCCACTTTCAGGAGGATCGAGTGTCTCTGGCGAAGCTGGAGCAGGGGTTCGAGCAGGGCCCCCGCGAGGAGGATCAGGACCGCCTCCCGCCGCAGGACATGCACGCCGAGCAGAGCGTGCTCGGCGGCATGCTGCTGTCCAAGGACGCGATCGCCGACGTCCTGGAGATCACTCGCGGCGTCGACTTCTACCGGCCGGCCCACGAGTCGATCTACGACGCGATCCTCGACCTGTACGGGCGCGGCGAGCCGGCCGACGCGATCACGGTGGCCGACGAGCTGACCAAGCGCGGCGACCTGGCCCGCATCGGCGGGCAGAGCTACCTGCACCAGCTCATCGCGGCGGTGCCGACGGCGGCGAACGCGGGTTACTACGCGCAGATCGTCGCGGAGCGGGCGGTGCTGCGCCGGCTCGTCGACGCGGGCACGCGCATCGTGCAGATGGGCTACGGCACGGGCGGCGGCGACGTCGAGGAGATCGTCAACGCGGCGCAGGCCGAGATCTACCAGGTGGCCGACAAGCGCGGCAGCGAGGACTACCACCTGCTCGGCGAACTGCTCGAGGCCACCGCCGACGAGATCGAGCACGCCTCCGGCTCCTCGGGGGAGATGGTCGGCGTGCCCACCGGCTTCGTCGACCTCGACGACCTGACGAACGGCTTGCACTCGGGGCAGATGATCGTCATCGCCGCCCGACCGGCGATGGGTAAGGCGCTGGCGCTCGACACGCCGCTGCCGACCCCGACGGGCTGGACGACAATGGGGGAGGTCGCGGTCGGCAACGAGGTGCTCGGCTCCGACGGCCGCCCGACGAAGGTCGTGGCCGCCACCGACGTGATGACCGGGCGCCCCTGCTACGAGGTGGCCTTCTCCGATGGCTCGCGCATCGTCGCGGACGAGGAGCACCAGTGGCCGGTGGTCGGTGAGGGCACCTCGACGTCGGGCCGGCTGGCCGACCGGGTCGGCGCCGAGCGGCTGCGCGTGGAAGCCGACCGCGAGTTCACTGCGGTGACCCCAGTCGAGTCCGTGCCGGTGCGGTGCATCCAGGTGGAGGCGGAAGACCACCTGTACCTGGCAGGCCGATCGATGATCCCGACACACAACTCCACGTTGGCTCTGGATATCGCACGCTCGGCCGCGATCAAGCATGGCCAGACGACGGTGGTGTTCTCGCTGGAGATGAGCCGCAACGAGATCACGATGCGTCTGCTGAGCGCGGAGGCGTCGATCCAGTTGCAGCACATGCGCAAGGGCACGATGCGCGACGAAGACTGGCAGAAGCTGGCGCGCACGATGGGGGAGGTCTCGGAGGCGCCGCTGTACATCGACGACTCGCCGAACATGTCGCTGATGGAGATTCGGGCCAAGTGCCGGCGGCTGAAGCAGCGGCACAACCTCAAGCTCGTCATCATCGACTACCTGCAGCTGATGAGTTCGGGCAAGCGGGTGGAGTCGCGCCAGCAGGAGGTCAGCGAGTTCTCGCGGGCTCTGAAGCTGCTCGCGAAGGAGATCGAGGTGCCGGTCATCGCGCTGTCGCAGCTGAACCGTGGCCCGGAGCAGCGGACGGACAAGAAGCCGCAGGTCAGTGACCTGCGTGAGTCGGGCTGCCTGCCGGCGTCGACGCGGATCCTGCGGGCCGACACGGGCGCGGAGACGACGCTGGGCGCGCTGTACGCGTCGGGGGCGACGGACGTGCCGGTGTGGGCGCTGGACGAGTCGCTGCGCTACGTCGCGCGGCCGATGACGCACGTGTTCAGCACGGGTGTGCGCGAGACGTTCACGATGACGACGAGTTCGGGGCGCACGCTGCGGGCGACGGCGAACCACCCGTTCCTTACGTACGGCGGCTGGCGTGCGCTCGGCGATCTCGGAGTCGGGGAGCGGGTCGCGGTGCCGCGGCACGTGCCGGCGCCGGGCCAGTGCGACGAGGGCTTCTCGGACTCGGACGTGACGATGGCGGCGCGGCTCGTGGCGGAGCTGCCGGAGGCGCGGGTGCCGGCGGGCATCTCGCGGCTGCCGAAGGCGCAGATCGCGCTGTTCCTGCGGGAGGTCTTCACGCGGGCCGGGGGAGTCGGTCTGGCGGCGACGCACGCGGGCGGGGAGATCTTCTGCTTCGCCGACGACCGGGAGCGCCTCGACCGGATCGCGTTGCTGCTGCTGCGTTTCGGCATCTCCAGCCAGGTGTGGGGCGCGGGCAAGGACTGGGTGCTCGACGTGGTCGACCTGGACAGCCAGCGCCGGTTCCTGCAGGAGATCGGGGTGGAGGGCGCGATGGGTGCGGAGGCGGACCGCCTCCTGACGATCGTGCGCACCGACACCCGCCCGGCCGCCGACACGAGCCCGGTGTGGCGCGAGGTGGCGGCGGCGGTCGCGGAGACGTCGACGTCGACCGAGGGCAGCGCGCTGGCGCAGGTCGCGGCCGTGCTGGACCGCGCGGACGTCGACCTGGAGGCGGTCAACGACGTCGAGTGGGACATGATCGTCAGCATCGAGCCGGCCGGCTACGAAGAGGTCTTCGACGCCACCGTGCTCGGCACCCACAACTTCGTCGCCAACGGGGTCGTCGTGCACAACTCCATCGAGCAGGACGCCGACATGGTCATGCTCCTGCACCGCGAGTCGGTGTACGAGCAGGATTCGCCCCGCGAGGGCGAAGCCGACATCATCGTCGCCAAGCACCGCAACGGCCCGACGAAGACCATTACCGTCGCCTTCCAGGGGCACTACAGCCGCTTTACCAACATGGCGACAAACTTCTGATGCTGCTGTAGAGATGGGTCCTACTTTTCACAAACCGCCACCTATGTTTCATAGGAGGGTTTACGGCGTGTCTTCTTGTCAGATCGTGATTTCTGCGCTAGGCGGCACGAGAGGGGAAGGTCTACGCTCAACGCACTAGACAAACGTCGAGGGCGCCCCGTTCCAGCGGAGCGCCCTCGTAAGACAAGTACCTGATCCGGGTGAGGAGACAGGAGGTGTCGTCATGCCCAGTGTAGGGCTACGGCCCGTCGGTGCCCAAGTGGGTGAAGCGACGTGGTCGTTTTGGTGTGCTGGGGGTTCGCGATCCGAGTGGTCATGGGTGGCGGGGCCGCCCGATCCACGCAGCTTGCAGCCGGTGCGGGAGACAAAGTCTGGCCGACTGTCGAGAAACATCCCGGTGCAGGCGATGTCGACGACGACGGGTGGGTGGCTGTTCCTCGAGTCTGGTCTTGAGCACGAGCTCGCGACATGGTTGGACCATCAACGTGATGTGACGTGGCTGGTCGGTCAACCCGTGTTGTTGCGCTGGGAGGACGGAACGAAGCACTTCCCCGACGTGTTGAGCGCGCACCGGGACGGTTCGGTGACCATCTGGGATGTCCGCGCCCCGGAAGAACGCGACGACACGTTCATGGTGATGTCGACGCGTACTCAGGCGGCCTGCGCGAAGGTCGGCTGGCGTTACGAGCTGTTCGGTGGTCTGGACCCGGTGGCGTCGTTGAACCTCCGCTGGATCGCGTCGGCGCGCCGAGCCCCGGAGTGGGTGATGCCTGCCAAGGCGATCCTGCAGGGTGTCCTGACCGACGGTGACGGCACTGTCGGTGATGTCATCGCGGCCGATGACGATCGAGGGTTCCTCACGTCAGCCATGTGGCACCTGGTCTGGTCCGGCGAGATCGAGATGGACCTCAACGCCCCTTGGGATCAGCGCTCGCGCCTCGCGTGGGCAACCGATGCGGCGCGGACATGAACGCCCGAGTGACGCTCTACGAGGGCGCCACCATCCTCTTCCCGGAGGGACCCCGAGTGGTGGTCGCAGTCGGCCCGTTCGGGTACACGGTCCGCGACGTCACCGGCGGAGTCGACGAGGTGTCGTGGACCGACGTCCAACCGGCACGCGCCATCGTCCACGGGCGGGTGGACGCGGTGGCCGAGTCATTGATGGCCGTCTTGTCCGGGCTCAGCGATGACGCTGTCCAAGAGTCGCTGGACAAGCTGGAGGTCGTTCTGACCATTCGCACGGGCTTCGCCCGTGGGCACCCCGCTCTCGCACGACCAGGGGAGCCGTACTCGCTGTTCAACCCGGCCCGAAAGGTCTCGGACAGCAAGAAATGCGAGGCGATGGCCAAGATCCTTGCCCGGGAGGCTCTGCTCGATCGGCGTCGTCAACGCAACATGGAGGCGGGCAAAGCCACACCTCGAGCGAGGGTTGGCGCGGTCTCACAGCGTCAGCTGATGAACTGGCTGTCCGACTTCGACCGCCCGATCAACGGCGGCCTCCTGGCCTTGGTGGACAAGCGCCGTGTTCGCCGGCATTCCGCCTTCGGAGGTCTCGATCCTGAGGTGCGACGCGTCGCCGACGACATCGCCGCCCGCATCGATGGGACACAAGCGGTTCGCTCGATCGATGAACTTCTCCGCCGCACGCTGTTGGCGCTCAAAGCCGAGGGTTTGGACTCGCTCGACCCACCGGAGTCGACCCTGCGGACCTACCTGACGCAGGCTGCTCAAGCCGCTGGCCGCACAACTCGTTCCCACACGACCAAGAAGCTTCGCGGTGTCCTGGCCTTGACCGCCTACCCCGCCCTTCGACCGGGCCAAGTCGTCGCGATCGACGTGACCCGCAGCGACACCTTCTGCGTCGACCCGTGGACAGGCAAACCCATATCGGTCGAGATCATCACCGCCCTGGACGTGTGTACGCGTGTCGTCCTGGCTCTACGGGTCGTGCCCCGCAGCGCAAACGCCATCGAGGCCGGCCACATCCTCTACGACGTGCTGCGCCCGTTCAGCCAAGTCGTCGAACCCGGCCAGGTTCATGACTGGCGCTGGGCTGGAGTCCCGGAGGCGATTGGCTCGATTGATGTGCCGTCGTCGAGGCCGAACGCCTCTCCGGGCGCCCGCTGATCGGGGAGCATGCGATCCCGGGACTGCTCCCGGACGCGATCCGCGCCGACAAGGGCAGCATCTTCACCGGCCGCTACTTCCGCGAAGTGTGCACCCTCTTGGGAATCCACCTCCTGCTCTCCCGGGCGAAGAAGCCCACCGACAACGCGTTTGTGGAGCGCTGGCACGAGACGCTGCAGCGCTGTTTGCTGCAGTTGTCCGGCCACAAGGGCCGCAACGTGTCCCAGCGGGGCAGCGACGCCGGCAAGATCGTCGTCGACAAGAAGGGTCGCGCCGTCTTCAAGGGCGACGGCCCGAGCCTGACGCCGCGCGAGCTCGAACTCCGGTTGCGAGAGTTCATCTGCACCGACTACCACCGCACCCGCCACGGCGGTCTCACGGTCGTCGACCGCACCATGGAAGACCGCTCACCGGCGGTGGGGATGACCCCGCTGGAGGTCTTCGACGCGCTCCTGGCCGCTACGGGCCGGCTGCACGTCCTCCAGCGTCCGGACCTTCTCTATGACCTGCTGCCACAACTGTGGCTGACGATCCGCCACGACGGCGTCGAGTACAAAGACCTGACGTTCGACTGTGAGGAACTGGACGACTTCCGCTCCGTCCCCAAGGGCCTCTTCCGCGACCGGGACCGTGCCGCCCCCTTCTTCATGGATCCGCGGGACCTCTCGCGGTTGTGGTTCCGTCGACCTGACACCGGTGCCGTGGTGGAGGTCCCTTGGCGGCGAGCATTCCAGTTGCAGGCGCCGATGACCGACCTGGTCCTCGACGCCGCCGCCAAGGCGGTGAAGCGTCGCGGCGGCACGAACACCACCATCAACAAGGACAGTGTTCAGCGGGAAATCCTTGAGGCCATCAACGACATCGCCTCGATCGACCGCCTCCGAGCCAACCCGGACCTGGTCGACTGGAAACCCAACAAGGTCGCGGCGGCCCACCTGCGCGAATCACGATCCCAGTTCGACCACGCCGAAGCCGCCGAAGCTGGCGCCCGCGGCACCCGACGCACCCGCCACGGTGCCTCATCCAAGGGATCCCGCGCCGATGCGAGCAGGTCGAGCACTCCACCAGCATTTGACCCGACACAGACGGCGTGGCCGACGCTGGAGTCACAGGAGGGGGAGTCGTGAAGGCGTCCCGCCTGCACGCGCAGGCTTATGCACCCCCGCTGGTCCCGCCTGCGACGTTGACTCGGACAGCGGCTGCGGGGATGTCGGAGGCCAAGCGTCGCGAGTATGCACGTGAGGTACGCCGCTACCTCAACGGCCACTACTTCGACTCCGAGCGGGATCGTCACATCCGGCAGGTCCTCAATGACCTGATTGAAGACAACGCCGAGATGCTGACCGGGACCCGGGAGGTCGCCCTCCTGACCGGCTTCAACGTCCTCGGCAAGTCCACAGTCCTCTACCAGCTGTCGTATGCCGTGCACCGCCACCACGTCGGCCCTGACGGTGACCCCGAACGTATGGCGCGGCGAACCACGACCCGTCGGTTCGGGCGCCGTGACCAGGAAATCCACCCCACCCACGCTCCGGTGCTGTTCTTGTCCCTGGAAGCCGCGACCACAGTCACCCGGTTCAACGAGCTCGTCGTCGAGGCCTTCGACATGGACAAGAGCACCGCGAAGAAGGCCTCCACTCTCGACCTGGTCCTCGAGCACGGGGTACGGCTGCTGGTCATCGACGACCTCCACCAGCTGATCCTGACCGAACGCCTCGGCCGATACGCCCTGGACCACCTCAAAGCGATCGTGACCGCCCTGGGGGAGTACGGCATCACTGTCATCTTCAGCGGCGCGAACCTGCACGACCACGACGTGATGAGCGACCCCCAGATCACCGGCCGCGCCTACGCGATCACCGTCGCTCCCTACGGTTCCGACACCCACGACCAAGTGCTGGCGTGGCAACGGTTCCTCAAAGAATCCGGCGACCTCATTGCCCCGTTCCTTCCGGCCGCCGAACCGGGCATGCTGCACAACGACCTGCCCGGGTTGATCCTGGAACGCACCCACGGACGAATGCAGGCCATCGTCACCCTCCTGCGCCGAGCCACCGTCGCGGCCATTGAGAACGGCACCTGGGCGGTCACCGAGGAGCATGTGCTGGCCGTTCCCGCGTCCAAACTCACCGTCGACGAACTCGCCCAGAAGGCCGACAAGACCGTCGCGAAGCCGACCCAGCTGCATCCCACGGTCAGCGTCACCCAGCACGGGCAGGGCACCGGATGACCAGTGCCTGCCAGCTCCCCGTCGCTGTCGACATCCAGCCCGGGGAAGACATCGTGGCCTTCCTGCAACGGGTCGCCGATGCCAACTACCTCGATTTCCGCGATTTGACCAGCCACCGGCGCACCGCCCGTGTCTGGGAGAACCCAGAGCACCCATTTCTGGCCCAGCTCTCGTCGATCACCGGGGTCGCCGAGGAACGCCTGCGGGCTGCCACGCTGGGGGGTACCTATCCGGGGATGGCGCTCGGACGGGCCCGGACCGGGCGCCGGTATGCCGGCCAACCCGCTACATGCCCCCGCGGCTGCTTTGACACGGTCGCCGCAAGGCTCAACCTGGTCGTCCTCTGCACCAACTGCGAAGAACTCTTCATCGATCGTCTCGACCCCACGCCACCACCGGTCCCGACCCGCGTCCGCCATGTTCACCGAGAGGTGATGGCCACCCTGGCGGCGACGACGTCCAGCCAGTCTGCTCAAGATCGGCTCCGGCGCCTGGAATCCCTCATGGCCGAGGTCGAACTCGCCCTCTGGCGGAACTGGCCCCCACTGTTCGACGGGGAAACGCAGCAATGGAGAACTCGGGCGGTGCGCTGGGTGGACCGCAACGTCATCACCGGCCGATACACGCTCGCCCGCCCGCCGTCGATCACCGCCACCCTGCTCACTCTGACTTGGGACGCATCGGTTGATCGAGCCACCGCCGAAGCGATCCTCGATGACATTGCGATCATGGCCGACCCGTGGGATCCCGACCCCCACGAGATGCCAGACTGGCGCAACCCGGTGGACGCTCGAGTCGGTCTGCTCGACCTCCTGGAGAACCTCGGCCTCCAGGCACGACACGTCCCGACCATCCTGCGCCTGCCCGAGGACCCGATCATCCTTCCTGAACACCAACGCACCCACCGAACCGCCGAAGCCCTTGCCCTGACCGCCCTCGCCAGCCAAGCGCACGGCACCCCCATGACGGTCGCCGGAGCTGCCTCGCTTCACGCGGCCGATTGCTCCTCCCGCGCCCAACGCGTCGCAGCACGCCTACTCGCCGACACATATTCGCTCTGCCGACTCGCCGTACATGCTGAGCGACTGCACTCCGCAGGCCTGCTTGACCGGGCACAAGCCCGGGCAGAACTGCGCGGCATCCAACGTCTCCCATCCACCGCCCTCCGAGATATCCCGCGAGCCGGCAGCGCGCACCTCGATCGCGAGGTCGCGGCTGCCTGGGTGTGGCTCGACGCCACCGCAGGCCGGCCCGCCGGTGGACCCCACCCACACCGAGCCAACGCCGAGATTGCGGCCTTCGACACCGCCCTCGACCCCGAAACGAAACTCCACCTGCGCGCCTGGTGGCATCAGCGGCTCAGCCACGTCAGCGACCTGGTCAAGGCCCAGGAATCCGCCTCGCTGGCCGGTGCAACCGAGGAGAGTCGAGATGCTGGCTGACAACGCCGACAACCACCTGCCGACCCTCGTCGACCTCGCTCCCGGCGAGGCCCTCGATGCCTATCTCGAACGCGTTGCTGACGCCAACTACCTCACCACGGCCCGCCTGATCGAGATGGTGCGGGCCGGGCACGACACCACCACCGCGTACCTCATGCTCGCGCCCACACCGGGGACCCTTGCCCGCATCGCCCACCTCACTGGAGTCGACACTGCCGCCCTGCAGAACGCGACCCTGGCGGCCTACGACGGAACCAGCCTGGACCTGCGCGGGCTCGACCCCGGCCACCAGTCCAGCTTCCGTTCCATCTCCGCCCGCGGCTGGACCCCCGGCCACGGCACCCAGATCTGTCCGCAATGCCTCGGTGACGACGGGATCTGGCGCACCTCCTGGCGTCTGCCGACGACGACCGCATGCCGCACCCACGGCACCTACTTGCTCGCAACGTGCCCCGGCTGCCAGCGCCCTTTCCGCGACCAGCGCCACTCACCCCTGCGCGTCGTTGGTCCCCAGACGCTGTGCGGCAACCCTCTTGGCCAAGGCCCACGCAAACAATGCCGTGTCGACCTCACCACCCTCACTGCCGAGCCGGCCGACGATGACTGCCTCCAACGCCAAGCACGGCAAGACGCCGCCGACGTCGGCGGGATCCTCGCCACGTTCGCCGGCGGACTCGACGCGCCAGAGTTCACCGCAACCCTCCGATCATTGACCGCCCTTGTGCTGCACCTCGCCGCAGCATCCCGAACGCCGGACAACCTTCCTTGCTGGGCACGTGACGTCGCAGATGCCAGCACACGCAGTATTCGGCGCTGGAGCATCCGCCCGCCCCAAGACCCCGTACTCCGCTCACGCGCGCTCACGGCAGCCGACCGCATCCTCGCCGTCGAGGACATCGACACCGCCGCGGCCCGATTCGGGCAATGGCTCCGCCACGTCCCCGACGTCCCCGAAGGCCGGCTCGGATGGCTGGCCGACCACACCCGCATGACCTCGACCCTCACGCGGCTTGTCATGGCCGCCCACGCACCGCGGCGTCGCCTGTCCCATCTCCTCGACCAGCAACCACCGCTGACCGACTCGACCCGGCAGATCCCGCAAGTCCTCCCCGCTCGCCTCGTCGACGAACACCTCAGCGGGCTCTTCGACTCCCGCCCCGCGACCGTCGGCCTCTTCGCATCCCTCTGCCTCGCCAGAACCCACCCGCACATCCACTCCTGGGCCGATGCAGCCCGCGAACTCGGGCTGTCACCCGAGGTCGGCGAACGCACCGCACGCGCCGGCTCTGCATCGATGACCGCATCGCCCGCCGCCGTCGTCGCCGCCCTCGGCGCAGCGAGCCGTGAGCTCGAGATCGACTACCGAGATCTCGAAGACCGTGTCCGGCACCTTGCCCGCACCACCCGCTGGTTCACTCGCTGGGCCCGTGCCAACCGTCCAGGTAGTCGCTCGTCTAGCCACTCGTACGCCGTCCAGTGGTTATGGCTCGAAGCGGCGCAGAGCCACCTCGCGTCGGCGCCGACAACTGGTGACCCATGGCGCTATCGAAAGTTCGCGCGATCCCTCACCATCGCGCAGACCCGGGCCTTGGCCGAGATCGTTCTGAGAGTCACCCATCAGCCGGAGGAGCACCGATGAGTCCTCGTGCCACCGTCCCTTTGACCAGCGACATCAGCGCTGCCCTGGCCATGTTCTTCCACGGTGGCGCGGGGCCTAGCCACACCACGATCACGACCGTCCTGACGGGCTCGGGATACGGGGACAATTACGTCTACAACCCCAATGCGCAGGGTACGAACAAGCAACAGCGGGTGCTGACCGCGTTGAGAACCGCGCAGCGTGAGCCGACTCGCGCCCGCACCCTCGTCGACGAGCTCCTGTCGACACTGCGGGTGGCGGGCCTGATCGGAGAAGAGGCTTCCGGGGAGAACGTGGACCGTCTGAAGCGCGCCCTGGCCTCGTCCGGCTGGTACCTGACCGAGGACGGATACCTGCAACCCTTTGGCAATGTCGAT
>NZ_BCNQ01000023.1 GCF_001515525.1 Piscicoccus intestinalis NBRC 104926
GGCCGCGGCCTGGCGCGCCTCGTCCGCGGAGGTGACCGTGGCGACCGCGGCGGTGCCGACCTCGTGGACGCGGGCCACGACCTCGCCGCTCGGGCAACCGAACGCGAACGACACGACGGTCACCGGATTCTCCAGCAGCGCAGCGATCTTCACGTCATAGACGTCGTCGTCGGCGTGCGGCTCCGGCAGCTGCACGCCATATCGCCGCGCGAGCGGGGTCAGCCGCTCCCGGTAGGCCCGGGCGGCCGCGAGATCGACCGGCTCCGGGTCGGGGACGAACAGGTTGACGCCGACCAGTTCGCCGCCGAGCTGCCTTGTGCGCGCAATCTGTTCGGTCATCGCCTCGACGCTCTTGTAGCCGGCGGCGAGGAACCCCAGGGCGCCGGCGCGCTCCGCGGCGACGACGAGTTCCGGGGTCGACATGCCGCCGGCCATCGGCGCGACGACCAGGGGGCGGGGTAGGTCCTGCAGTGCGAACATCGGCTCCTCCTCGAGCTGCCTTGCTCGACGGTAGGAGCTGCCGCGGCGAGGGGGAACTGCCGATGCGGCATGGATCATGCCCGAACGGCATGTCCGTGACGTCCGCGCGCTCTACGCTGCCGTGCCATGGACGTCGAGATCCGGCACCTGCGGGCGTTCATCGAAGTGGTGCACAGCGGTTCGATCACGGCGGCCGCGCGGCGCCTGCGGATCGGGCAACCCGCCCTGTCTCGCACGCTGACGCAGCTGGAGTCGAGGCTGCGGGTCCGTCTCGTCGATCGCGGACCCCGCGGCCTGACGCTCACGCCGGCCGGCCGCCGCTTCCTCCCGGAGGCGCAGGCTGCGGTCGCCCAGTTCGACGAGGCGGTGGCGAGCGTCGGGGCCGACGAAGTGCACGCCACACTGGGATTCAGCTGGCTGCTGCCGCCGTGGTTACCGCCGGACCTCGAACCGTGGCTGCGCGACCACCAGCCCGCCCTGACGCTGCGCGTGCGCCGCACCGAGCGGCCCCTGGAGGAGCTGCGGGCGGGGCGGCTGCACGCCGCCGTGCACCGCCTACCGGTCGTCGCGGACGATCTCGTCGCGATCCCCGTCGGGCGCGAGCCGCGCGTCCTGACGATCGCCCGCGGTTCCCGGTTCGCCGCGGCCGTCGACGCATCGTGGGACGAACTCGCGCGATTCCCCGTCGTGCTCAACCGCGCCAACGGCACGACGACGCCCGACCTGTGGCGCTCGAGGCCGAAGGAGGCGGTCTCCTGCGTCGACTTCGACGAGTGGCTCGCGTACGTCGCGGCCGACCGCGGCATCGGCATCGTGCCGGCGCTCGCCGCGGAGTTGGCCCCTCATCCGGGCGTCACCTATCACCCGATCAAGGACGCGCCCGAGGTCACGGTCTCGTTGGTCACCCGCGCTCGGGACCGCCGCCCGGCCGCGACAGCGCTCGCCGACTGGGCGGTGCAGCGCTCGCGGCCCGCGCGTCGGCAGGCGTGAACAGCCTCAGGGCTCAGCCGGTCTCGCTCGTGCCCGGCTCCGGGAGCGTCAGACCGCTGGCTCCGCCCACGGCGTCCGCGCCCTCGTACCACTCGATCTCGACGTCGATCTTCACCTTCGTTCCCGCGCTCTTCTGACGAGACGTCAGGTCGACATCGACCGTCACGCCCTCCGGCACCTGGACGGTCACGGAGTCGGTGGCGCTCTCGAGCAGCACGGTGCCGCCCCGGAGCCGCTCGGCGAGGGCGTTGAGCAGGTCGGCGGCGCCGTCCCGGTCGAGAGCCTCGGAGGTACTCAGCAGCTTCGTCTTCGTCATGGCCCCTCCGTTCAGCTGGATGGTTCAGTGGGCCGGCGTGGTGCGGACGAGCATCGTCGGGCAGGCCGAGTGGGTGATGAGCGACCGGCTCACCGACCCGAGCAGCAGCCCGGTGAACCCGCCCCGGCCCCGGCTTCCGACGACGAGCAGCGAGGCCGACGTGGAGGCTTCGGCGAGCACCCGTTCGGCCCGGCCGGTCTGCGCGCGCGACTCGGTCTCGACCGGGGCATCACCGCGAGCCTGCTCGACGATCTCGTCGAGCATCTCCTCGTATTGCTTTGCGATGGCGGCCTTCTCGGTGAGCAACGCGGTGACGATGTCGCCGACGATCGCGTCGACGTCCCACGCGTGCATGGCGAGCAGGGTGCGCTCACTGAGCTGCGCCTCGGCGACCGCCACCCGCGCCAGGTCGACCGCCGCGGGGGTGTCGTCGAGGCCGACGACGACCGGCCCCTGCGGGTCCCCGAGGGAGTGCGGGACGACGACCAGCGGACCGCGCGCGTGGTGCAGCACACCGGAGGCGGTGCCACCGAGGAGCACCCCGGAGACCCCCGAGGCGCCGGTCGAACCGATGACGAGCAGCCTTGCCGTCTCGGTGATGTCGGCGAGCGCACCGGCGGAGTCGCCCGTGATCACCTCGGTCTCGATGTCGAGTTCCGGGTGGTCGGCACGGGCCACGGCGGCCGCCTCGTCGAGTTGACGCTGCGCCGACTCGTGGATGCGGGCGTCGAGGTCGACGCCGCTGCGCATCGCGCGCATCGCGGCCGCGCGGCTGGGGATCAGCAACCGGGGAAGCACCCGCACGATCGTCAACCCGACCCCGTAGAGCTGCGCCCGCCCGGCGGCCCAGCGGACCGCATCGTGGGAACGGCTCGACCCATCGGTTCCGGCGACCACCCTGCCTGCGACGGACATGACGCACGACCTCCTCGACGTGACCCGCGCTCGTTCGCGGCACTCCCAGCCTAACGACGCACGCGCGCTCACTTCGGGGCTTCACGGGATGTTTCCCGTGGTCACCGCGCTGTCGCGCCCAATCTGTGGCTCGATCCGTGGCTCGGTTCGATGGCTCGGGTCAGGGGCTCGCTTCGGTGGCTCGAGTCAGTGACTGGGGCGGTACCCCGTGCGGTCGGCGGCGGTGATCTCGCGCAGCACCCGCGCGGGGTTGCCTGCGGCGATCGTGCGCGGGGGAACGTCCGCGGTGACGACGCTGCCGGCGCCGATGACGGCACCGGCTCCGATGGTGACTCCGGGTAGGACGCTGACGCCGCCGCTGATCCAGACACCGTCGCCGACGGTGATCGGCCGGGCTCGGCAGGCGCCGGCGAGGCGTTCGCCGACATCGAGTGCGTGGTCGGCGCTGTAGAAGCCGACCTTGGGCCCGATGAGCACGTCGTCGCCGATCGTGATCGGCGCGGCGTCGAGCATGACGCAATCGAAGTTGCCGAACACCCGCGAACCGAGGTGGATGTTGCGGCCGAACTCGCAGCGGAAGGTCGGCTCGAAGCCGACGTCGGTGCCCATCGAGCCGACGACCGAGCGCAGCAACGCCTCCCGATCGGTCTGCGGTCGACTGTACGAGGCGTTGTAGCGGTCGGTGGCCTGCACCGCCGCGATGCGAGCATCGACGAGAGGCCGGCGCAGGTCGTCGTACATGTCGCCCGTGGCCATGTGTGCAAAGATTTGTGTGAGATCCATGAGCTGCCCCTCGTCTCGTGGCCGGTGGCTTCTCGGCATCTTCGCATCGCCTCGTTGTCGCCCGGTGTCAGTGTCGCGGACGATGATGGGTGCCAGGGTGCGAAGGGGGCAACCATGGAGTTGGTGCGTGCGGCGAGCGCCGTCATTGTCGACGAGGTGGGCCGGGTGCTCCTCGTGCAACGGGGCCGGGAGCCGCAACGGGGGTGCTGGTCGGTGCCCGGAGGAAAGTGCGAGCCTGGCGAGACCCCGCAGGAGGCGGCCGCACGTGAGGCTCACGAGGAGACGGGCCTTCGGGTGCGGGTCGGTCGGGAACTGTGGCGCGTGCAGGTGCCCATCGGTGACGGACGTGCCTACGACATCCGCGACTTCGCAGCGACCGTCATCGGCGGCGAACTGACCCCCGGGGATGACGCCGACGACGCGCGCTGGGTGGCGCTTGCCGAGCTCGACGATCTGCCGCTGACCACCGACCTTGCCGTCTACCTGCGGGAGTCGGGCGTGCTCGGTTGAGAGCGCACCACCGGCGAGAAGTGACGCAACTCACACTGTTGCATATCGGCGAATTCCTTTCTTCGAGAAGGGAATTCATGGCCTCCCGAAGCGCTTTGAATTCCTCTGTCTGACAGGCGAACTCAAGGTTAGTCACAACCACCAAATAGACGTGTGTTCGATATCCTATGTGCATGGACTTCACCCCTGACGTCAACGCCTCCGACGGTGCTGCGGCATCGGCCGGTGACGTCGACCTGTCGGGAGGCGGGGCGCCGGTTGGGGAGGCGCTGCTGGCACAGGTGAAAGCGGCGCGCGCGGTGTTGTCGGGGTTGCCGGGCCTGTTGTCGCGGGTCGGGTCTGCTGAGTTGCCGGAACTGGCCGCTGCGGCGGCTGGTGCGGTCGCCGCAGCGTCTGCCGCGCAGGCGGCCGTCGTGCTGGAGGCCGAGAACCGCGGGGTCATTGCGGAGTCGGATCATCCGCGGGTGCCGGCGTGGGTGAGTCAGTCGCACGTCGACGCCGGGGTGCCGGTCTCGCCGAGCCGGGCCCGGGCGTTAGACGCGCTGGCGCGCATCTGCGATCGGCAGGACGCGGCGCCGCTGCGCGAGGCCGTGCTGGAGGGGCGGGTCGCCATTGAGGCCGCCGACTTGCTCGCCGCGACCTACCGGCGGTTGCAGGCCTCGATCACCGTGAAGTCCTGGGACGGTGTGATGGACGCGTTGATCGGCTTGGCCCCGCACGGCGTGAACCGGCGTGAGCTGGCGGCGATGGAAGAGCAGCTGATCGGGCAGTACGGCACCGAGGGCGAGTATGAAGAACGCGAACGCCGCTACGAGCGCCGCGACTTCACCGAGCTGACGCTGAACCCGCGGACCGGGATGTACGAAGGCCGGGTTCGGCTCGACGCGGCCTCGGCGGCCGTGGTGATCGCCGCGATCAACGCCCTGAGCGCGCCGCGCCCGACCAAGCCCGACACGACCGGAACGGATGAAACCACCGACCCTGCCGGAGCGACTAGTGCGGCCGACGCTGCCGCTGACGGATTCGACGCTGAGGCCGAAGCCCTGGACGCGGCGGTCACCGGTCGCACCGAGCCCGACCTGCGCACCGCCGGCGAACGCCGCGCCGACGCCCTCGTCGCGCTCGCTGCGCACGCCGCGGTGCCGGACAAGAACACGCCCGGGCACCGGCGCCAAAGCCAAGGTCGTCGTGACGATCAAGCTCGCCGACCTGGTCGCCGGGCTCGAATCCGAGGCCCTGCCGGGCCTGTTCGCCGACCTCGTGCGCAAGCACCGCGAACGCACCGGCGGCACCGGATTCCGCACCGACCACAACCACGGCAGCGGCACCACCGCCTTCGGCCACACCCTGACCCCCGGCCAGGTGCGGGTCCTGTCCTGCGACGCGCAGATCATCCCCGCCGTCCTCGGCACCGGGCCCGAACCCCTCGACCTCGGCCGCGGAAAACGCCTGATCACACCGGCACTGGCCACCTACCTGGCCATGCGAGACGGCGGATGCACCTTCCCCGGCTGCTCCATGCCACCCGCCTGGTGCGACGGACACCACCTCATCAGCTGGCTCATGGGCGGACCCACCGACCGCCACAACACCGCCCTGCTCTGCCGGCACCACCACACCGTCGTCCACCGCTACGGCTTCATCGGCGTCGTCATCGACGGCGAGGTCAGATGGAGCAGAGCCGACGGCACCCCCATCGGCAACCGACCACGTGCCGGCTAGCACCCGAACGTAATCTACGATTGGTCTAAACGTTCAAATACTTAAACGAATTGATGGACTCATGTCTCACACCCACCCAACCACCGCCACCCTCGCCGAGCCGCTGACGCTGCCCGGGGGTGCGGTGTTGAAGAACCGCCTCGCCAAGTCGGCGATGAGCGAGGCGCTCGCCTCCCGCGACGCCGCGCCGAACCGCAGGCACGTCGCGCTCTATCGCACGTGGGCCCGCGGTGGCGCGGGCCTGGTCATCAGCGGCAACGTCATGGTCGATCGCACTGCGCTCGGGGAGCCGGGCAACGTCGCGATCGAGGATGAGCGGCACCTCCACGTGCTGCGTGAATGGGCGCAGGCGGGCACCGAGGGTGGCGCGCACCTGTGGATGCAGATCAACCACCCGGGCAAACAGTCTCCGCGCTCGGTCAATTCGGCCCCGGTCGCCCCCAGCGCCGTGCCGATCGGCGGGGACATGAGCCGCCTGTTCGTGCCGCCGCGCGAGCTGACCCGCGACGAAATCCGCGACCTCGTGCGGCGCTTCGTCACGACGGCGCGTATCGCCAAGGAGGCCGGCTTCACCGGCGTGCAGATCCACGGCGCGCACGGCTATCTCGTCAACCAGTTCCTCTCGCCGCGCGACAACCACCGCACCGACGAATACGGCGGCGACCTCGCCGCTCGCATGCGCTTCCTCGTCGAGATCTACGAAGGCATGCGCGCCGAACTCGGCGGCGACTTTCCGATCGGCCTCAAGCTCAACTCCGCCGACTTCGTCGAGGGGGGTTTCACCCAGGAGGAGTCGATCGAGGTGGCCCGCAGAATGGCCGGCCTCGGCCTCGACCTGCTCGAGATCTCCGGCGGCACCTACGCCAGCCCCGTCATGCAGACCGGTGGATCGGCGGTGGGCGCCTACTTCTCCGACTACGCCCGGCGTCTGCGCGACGAGGTCGACATCCCCGTGCTGCTCACCGGCGGTTTCCGCACCGCCGAGGCGATGGCCGACGCGCTGTCCGACAACGTCACCGACGTCATCGGCCTGGCTCGACCCCTCGTCGTCGAGCCCGACCTGCCGGCCCGCCTCCTCACCGGCGGCGCGGAGCCGGTGCGCCTCCCGCGCCTGTCCACCCGGGTGCCGGCCCTCGACAAAGCCATGGGTTCGGCGCTCGCCCTCACCTGGTACGAACTGCAGATGCGCCGGATCGCCGACGGCAAGCGCGCCTCCGACTCCCAGAGCGCCTGGCCGGCCATCGGATTCGCGCTGAGGCAGCACGGTCCGGGTGCGCTGCGGCCGCGCCGCGCTGCCCGCGCCAGGGGCTGAGCCATGGCCGACGACCTGTGCAGCCTCGACCTGCTCAACGCGTGCATCCCCGTCTTCGAGACGCTCAAAGACGAACACCGCCAACGGATCCTCGTGCAACTCGTCGAGAACGGTCCGCTGTGCGTCGGCGACATCGCCGAGACCTCGACGCTCTCGCGACCTGCCGTCTCCCATCACCTCAAGCTGCTGCAGCACAGCGGGCTGGTCTCCGCCACCAAGTCGGGCACTCAGCGCTACTACCGCGCCGAGGTCACCGACGGCCTGCGTCTGCTGCGCCGACTTCTGGAGAGCCTGGAGGCGGACCTGGCCGCCGGTGCAGGCGAGGTGCCGCACAGCGATTGACGCGCTCGGGCCACCCTGCCCGATGTATCAAACATCCACTACAGCACGACGGACGGGGCGGCTTCGCGCCCGCACCGGTAGCCTTCGCGGGTGACGACAACCATCCCCTCGAACCCCTGGCCGTCCCGTTGGGGATGGGTGCTCGCGCTCGTCGGGGGAGTGCTGGCGTACATCGCGGTGCTCGAAGTCATGCTCGCCACCGACAACCCGAACTTCTTTCCGTCGCTGCTGCTCATCGGCTCGGTCACGGTGCCGTCGGCGGCGCTGCTGTTCGCCTCCGGAGGCCGGCGCGGGCCGATCGCCCCGGTCGGCGCGCTGGTTCTCGTCGCGATCGTCGGGGGCGTCGTCGGCACCCTGACCGCCGGCGTGCTCGAGTACGACACGCTGCGGGGGCTGTCGTTCCTGCCGATGCTCGCGGTCGGGCTCATCGAGGAGGGCGCCAAGCTCATCGTGCCCGCCGCTCTGCTGCTGCTCTACCGGCCGGCCCGCGGGTGGGCCGGGGTGGCCGTCGGCGTCGCCTCGGCCACCGGTTTCGCGACCCTGGAGACGATGGGCTACGGCTTCGTCAGCCTGCTCGCCTCCCGCGGCGACCTCGCCGCCGTCGACGCGACCCTGCTGCTGCGCGGCCTGCTGTCCCCGGCCTGCCACATCGCGTGGACCGGCGTCACCGCCGCCATGCTGTGGCGCTGGCGCAACGGCGTCGCCCCGTTCACGCACCTGCTCGGCGCCTACCTCGCGGCCGTCGTGCTGCACGCCGTCTGGGACGCCACCGCCTCCGTCACGCTGCATCTGGGGGTCGCGGTCGTCAGTACCGCCGCGCTCCTGTGGTTCATCCACGCCGCCCGCCGGGCCGGCTCCCTGACCGCCCCGGCTGCCTGACTCGCCATGACGCGGCTCCGGATCAGCGCGCCGTCCACGACAACTGGGCGTAGGCCCCCGCGTGCAGCCCGAACGTCAGCCCGGGCTTCTTCGTCAGGTACGTGACGGTGCGCCAGGTGCCGCAGGCGCCCACCGCGCGCCCACGCGGCGCCACCCCGGTGAGGTCGACGTGGTGGCCGAGATGGTGACGGGCCACGGACACCCGGTACGTGCGCTCGGGAGTCCGCACGCTGCGGCAGGCGCGGTTGGCCGGAATCAGCACGTGCCGTAGGGAGTAGACCGCCTCACCGGTGCGCGGGAACGAGCCGCGGGGGCAACCGGCTCCGCCGCCGCCGTAGCACGAGGTGATGTACAGGCTCGCGCGCACGGAGACCGACCGGGTGGTCGCCCTCGGCCGGAACGAATCCGCGTAAATCGCGTACGTGCGGTTCGCCACCACGTGCGTGTTCGCGGTCCGCGGGGAGGCGGTGCGCAGGTCCCGTGGCGGGATCGCCCCGCGCGTCACCGCCAGCCGGGCGCTCCTGAGCATCTGCGTCGCGGGCTGCAGCGTGTGCGAGTTGACGTAGGCGCGCAGCGAGCACACGTAGCGACCGGTGCGCGGCGGCACGAACAGGAGCCGGTTGCGCACCGTCGCGCCGCCCTCGGCGTTCAACGTGTTCGTGCCCGACCACGACTGCGCCACAATGCGGTTGCTCGCATCGGCGCAGGTGATCTTCTGCCCGAACGCGTTGCGATCGGGAACGCCGGTGCCGGCGGTGCCGCTCGCCTCCAGCTGGTACCCGCGCCCGGCGAGCGCCCGGGGCAGGATCATTCGGGCGCGCACGTCGCCGAGGGAGGCGGCGGGCCGCTCCGTCATCGTCAGCCGCGACACCCGCACGGTCAGCGGAGCCGACCGGTAGGTGCCGGTCGGTGGCGCGGCGGGTGAAGCGGTCGTGCGGGCGGTCGCGGGAGTGGTGGCCGCGCCCGCGGTCGCGGGAATCCCGAGCAGCAGCAGGACGACCACCGAGGCGATCGCCGATGGACGAACTGGCATGTGACCGCTCCTGACTCAGGCGCTGATCGGACACCTGCCCATCGGCCGATTCCCCTCTGCCACAAGGAAATCCGAATGCCATCGGGGGCCAGTGCTGTGGTCCTCCGTTTGAGGAATGACCGGCGATAACATCGCTTCATGGCAATGGATTCGGGAGTGCTCGACGAGCTGGTCGTCATCGACCCGGAGTCGACGGCGACCTACGCGCACCTGTTCCAGGGGTTGGCCGACCCCACCCGGCTGGCGATCCTGCAGCATCTCGCCTCCGGCGAGCACCGCGTCCGCGACCTCGTCGACCACCTGGGGTTCGCGCAGTCGACGGTCAGCAAGCACCTGAGTTTTCTCCTCGAGTGCCGCCTCGTCGTCGTGCGGCCGGCCGGCCGTTCCTCCTGGTACTCCCTCGCGGAGCCGGTGCGGCTCGGGGCGCTCATCGCCGCCGCGGAGGCGCTCCTGCAGGCCACCGGCACGCGGGCCGAACTCGGCGCGCACCTGCGGCGGCACCGCGACGCGGCGTCCACCGGGGTCGCCACCGGGTGAGACGGCTTGTCATAACTCGCTCAAGCGATAACATCGCCAGAAAGCGATGAATAGATCACCGAAGGAGGTCCGGACATGGGCGCCGGACATGCACACGACCACGGCGTGGACCCCGAACACGCGGCACAGGCTCCCGACTTCCGGCGGCGTCTGGCCATCGCGTTCGCGCTGGTCCTCGGCATCGTCATCGCCCAGGGCGTCGGGGCCTGGGTCACCGGCAGCCTCGCGATCCTCGTCGACATGGTGCACTCGCTGACCGACTCCGCCGGGCTGCTCGTGGCCCTGGTCGCGGCGACGCTCATGGTTCGCCCGCCGAACAGCAAGCGCACGTGGGGGTTTCGTCGTATCGAGGTGATCGCCGCGCTCGCGCAGGCGGCTCTGCTCGTCGGGGTCAGCGGGTACGCGCTCGTCGAGGCGGTGCACCGCTGGGAGAACCCGCCGCAGGTCGCGGCGCAGGAGCTGCTCGTCTTCGGCGTGGTCGGGCTCGTGCTCAACCTCGCCGCGATGCTCGTGCTGTCGGCCGGCCGCTCCGCGAACTTCAACATGCGGGCGGCGTTCCTCGAAGTGCTCATGGACGCGCTCGGCACGCTGGCGGTCATCGCGTCGGCGATCCTCATGATGACCACCGGCTACGCCCGTGCCGACACGATCGCGGCGCTGCTCATCGGGCTGCTCATCATTCCCCGCGCGGCGTTGCTCATCCGCGAGACGGTGGCCGTGCTCATGGAGTTCACCCCCAAGGGCCTCGACCTCGACGAGGTGCGCGGGCACATCCTGGCGCTCGATCACGTCAAGGAGGTGCACGACCTGCACGCCTCGACGGTCGCGACCGGCCTGCCGATCCTGTCGGCGCACGTGGTCGTCGAGTCGGGCTGTTTCGAGGACGGCCACGCGCCGCGCATCCTCGACGACCTGCAGCGTTGTGTCGCCGAGCACTTCGAGGTCGCGGTCCATCACGCGACGTTCCAGCTGGAGCCCGAGCACCACCGTGACCACGAGTCCGGCGGGGCCCTGCATCCTTGACGGGGGCGGCCGGTCCGGGCCGCCCCCTGTGAGCGACGGATGAGCGACAGACGATGAAGAGTAGGGGGAGCGCGACGATGCGCGTGGCGATCATGGGGTCCGGCAACGGGGGCACGGCGGCGGCGTTCGAGTGGGCGCAGGCCGGCCACGAGGTGTCGATGTGGGACTTCGAGCGGTTCGACGCGAACATCGCCGCGATTGCCGCCTCCGGGCACATCGAAGGACGGGTCAAGTTCGAGGGCACCGCGCCGATCCGCTACGCCGGGCACGACCTCGACCGCGCGCTCGACGGCGCCCGACTCGTGCTCGTCGTCGGTCCGGCGTACGCGCACGAGGCGATGGGCGAGGCGCTGCGCGGGAGGCTGTCGCGCGACACCGTCTACTGCGTGCTGCCGAGCTCGTGCAACGGCGCCGTGGTGCTCAAGCAGGCGCTCGGGCTCGACCTCATGGACGACACCTACGTCGTCGGCGAGACCCACACGCTGCCCTACGGGTGCCGGCTCGTGGAGCCGGGCGTCGTGCGCGTGACGACCCGGGTGCTGGACGCGCTGTTCGCCGCGGCGCTGCCGAGCAGCCGCACGCCGGAGCTGCTCGCGGCCCTGCAGGTGGTGTGGCCGCAGGCCGAGGCCGCGAAGAACGTGCTGCAGACCACGCTGCAGAACGGCAACCCGGTGCTGCACCCGGCGATCATGCTGCTCAACGCCGGGCGCATCGAGAACACCGGCGGCGACTTCCTCTTCTACACCGACGGAGTGACGACGGCCGCGGCCCGCCTCATGGAGGCGATCGACCGCGAGCGCCAGGAGCTGGGGCGCGTGCTCGGCATCGACATCGTGCCCGACCCGGAGCTCGGGCTGCGGCAGGGCTACGTCTCGGAGTCGACGTACCTCAAGGGCTACAACGAGGGCATCGGGTTCGCGACCTCGCGGGCGCCGAGCAGCCTCGACTTCCGCTACCTCACCGAGGACGTGCCCTACGGCCTGGTGTTCATGTCCGAACTGGCCCGCCAGTGCGGCGTCGCCACGCCCGCGATCGACACCGTGATCTCGCTGGCCTCGATCGTGCTCGACACCGACTTCCGCGCCGCCGGAAAGCGATTGCCGCGCGACCTGGGCTTCGTTGAGCTGACCCTGGAGCAGGTTCGCGGCCTCTGAGGCGACGGTCTCCCTTCGCGGCGGCGGGCGCGGGCCTGGCGCAAGCTTCAGGGCCTGACCGCCCAGCAGGTCGCCGACCGACGTCGGTCGCTTGCGTGCGGACGAGCGCCTGCCGCAGCGGGTGCGGTCGTGACGATCTACCTCCACATGCCCGCCGGAACCGTGTCGGTGAGTTCTGCGCTCAGCCGGTGGCCCACTCGCGCCGGACGCGTTCGATGTGCCGCCGCACGAGGGCTTCCAGGCCCGGCCGGTCGCGGCGCAGGGCGAGGTCGATCATCGCGCGGTGCTCCTGCGTGGAGGCGGTGAGCCGGCCCGACCGGGCCAGCGGCAGCAGCCCGCGCATGCGGCTGCGTTCGCGGGCGCGGCGCACGATCGCGACGAGTTCAGGGTTGCCGTGCAGCTCGAGGAACGACGTGTGGAACTGCGTGTCGACCATGAGGTACTCGACGATGTCGTTGGCTCGCTCGGCCGCCTCCATCGCCGCGACCAGCGGTTCCAGCGCGCGCAGGCGCTCGGCGTCGGCCTCGCTGTGCTCCGCGGCGATCGCGCCCATGACCGGCACCTCGAGCAGCAGCCGCACCTCGGCGAGCTGGTCGAGCTCGGCGGCGCTGACCTCCCGCACGCGGTAGCCGGTGTTGCGCACCACCTCGACGAGGCCGTCGCGCGCGAGGTCGAGCATGCTCTCGCGCACGGGCGTCGCCGACACCTCGAAGCGCGCCGCGAGCGCGGGCGCCGAGTACACCCGCCCCGGATCGAGGTCCCCGGACATCAGGGCGGCCCGCAGGCCGGCGGCCACCCGTTGCCGCACCGGGTCGCGGACCCCGCTCACGCCGATTGGGTCGTGTCGGTCGTGTCGGCTGCGTCGGCGACCGCCGCGGCGATGACGAGGTCCTCCCACGGCATCCCGGACGTCTTGAACACGACCGGCCGGCCGCCGCGCGGGCTGCGAACGCCCGTGACGACGTCGGCCATCGGCAGCAGCTCCTCGACGCTCAGCGCGCCCTCGTCGATCGCCAGGACGACGTCGCCGCACTCGCGCAGCGCGGCGCCGACCTCCTCGACGATGACGTCCGCGCGGCCCATGAGCCCTGCGTCCAGCTCCCTCTTGTCGGTCTCGTGCGACCCGACGGCCACGACGATCGCGTCGTCGCGCACGAGCGCCCCGTCGAACAGCGGCGTCGGCGACGTGGTCGTGCACAGGATCAGCCCGGCGGCCGCGGTCGCCGACACCGCCTCCTGGCTGCCGCTCGCGACGACCTGCGTGAACGCCTCCGAGGTCACCCGCTCGGGGTGGCGCACGACCCCGGTCACGCTGCGTAGTTCCCGCCGCCCCTCGACCACCGCGGCCAGGGTGCGCACGTGCGCCTGGCCTTGGTGGCTGGCTCCGTAGACGGCGACGTCGAGCGGACCGTCTGCGCAGAGCAGCAGGTCGTGGATGCCCGCCAGCGACACGGCCGGGGTGCGCACGTTGGTCAGGGCCGGGCCGTCGATGAGCGTGCGCGGGGTCAGCGTGTCGGAGTCCAGCAGCAGGTAGATGCCCTGAATGCGATCGTGCCCGCGCTCGGGGTTGCCCGGCGCGAGCGTGAGCACCTTGATGCCGGCGACCGGCCCCGCCTCCGCGGGCATGAGCAGGAACTCGCCGTTGCGTAGCGGCTGGGCCACGCGTTCGAGGTCGTTCTCCGGGCGAAAGCCGTCGGCCAGGGCGCTGCGCAGCGCGGCGACGGCCTGAGCCGGGCCGATGAGCTTGTCGACGGCGGCACGGTCGATGAACGGGATCATGGAGTTCATCGCAGCACGAATCCGGGCACGAGATCGTCGCGCGGGTCGACGAGGAAGACGTGTTCGCCCGTGCGGTACGCGGTGCCCGAGACCATCGGCACCACGGCCTCGCGGCCGGCGACCTGAGTGCGGTCGATGACGGTGCCGGTGAATCGCGAGCCGACGATCGAGCGGTGGCCCAGCACGCCCTGCGGCAGGAGGCCGCGCGCGGTGAGGGTCGCGAGCCGCGCGCAGGTGCCGGAGCCGCAGGGGGAGCGGTCGAGTTCGCCATCGGCGAAGATCGTCGCGTTGCGCTGCACGACCTCCCCGCCCGTGCTGAGGTCTTCGTAGACGATCGTGCCGTAGATGCCGCTGAGCCGGGGATCGCTCGGATGCCGCGCGTGCTCGGACTCGTCGAGCAGCCACTTGATCTCGCGCCCGATGGCGATGATGTCGCCGACATGCTCGGGGGTGACCTGCAGCCCCACGCTCGCTGCGTCGAGCTGGGCGTAGATCGCGCCGCCGTAGGAGACGTCGACGGTCAGCTCGCCGCGGGAGGTCTGCACCGGCACGTCGGTGGCGAGCACGTAACTGGGCACGTTGAGAAAGTCGGCCCCGGTCACCGTGACAGAGCCGCCAGAGCCACCAGGGCCGGAGTCGGTGTGCACCCGCGCGGTCACGCGCCCGGACGGCACGTCGATGACGACGTCGGTGACCCCGCTGGGGTCGGCGGCGACGAGGCCGCTCTCGATCGCCCACACTCCGAGCGCGATTGTGCCGTGCCCGCAGGCGGTGGAGAAGCCGTCCTTGTGCCAGAACAAGACGCCGAAGTGTGCGCCCTCGTCGTCGGGCTCGACGACGAATCCGCCGTACATGTCGGCGTGCCCGCGCGGCTCGTGGCACAGGATCCGGCGGATCCGCTCGACGTCGGGGGAGTTCATCGCGAACACCCGCTTGGTCGGCACGTCGGGCCCCTCGATCGTGACGGGCAGGCTCGTGACGATCCGGAACGGCTCCCCGCCCGTGTGGTAGTCGACGCTCTCGTAGCGCTCGATGGTCATCGTGACCCTCTCGTGTTGCCATTGCAATTGCACTGAGCGTAGGGGTGGGCGTGCGGCGGGGTCAACGATCGGCCGGGGAGATCGGCCGTCAGCGATCGGCCGCGCTGGGGCCGAGGCTCCGAGCTGTCACGAGCGCTGCAGCGAGCGCCAGAGCGGTGGCGACGAGCATGCTGAGCAGCGCTCCGGTCTCGAACGAGCCTGCTGAGGCCAGCAGGGATCCGAAGACCGCGACGGCGAGCGCGCCGCCGAGTTGGCGGCTCGTGTTGAGCACGCCGCTGGCGGTGCCGGACAGGCTCGGGTCGACGGCGTTGAGCAGCGCGGCGGTGGCCGGGGGCATGACGGTCGGCCCGCCGAACCCGACGAGCATCAGCAGGCCGGCGATGTGCCACAGCGGCGCGGAGGCGGGCGCCAGGCCCAGCCCGAGCAGCCCGGCCGCCATGACGACCAGCCCGCTGATCATGACCGGGCGGCGCCCGAACCGCTCGACCATGCGGGCGCTGAGCGGGGTGAGGACCAGGCCGACGAGCATCATCGGTAGGAACACCAGGCCCGTGGTCAGGCTGCTCAGCCCGCGCTGCTGCTGCAGGTCGAGACTCATGACGAACGGTGTGCCGTAGAAGCAGGCCATGAACGCGAACCCGACGAAGGACGCGGCCGACACGGCCGGTGCCGCGAACAGCGCGGGTGGCAGCATCGGGTGGGCCACTCGGCGCTCCAGCAGCCACAGCCCGGTGCCGGCGGCCACGGCCAGCCCGAACATCGCGAGCACGAGAGCCGAGGTCACGCCCGCGGAGCCCGATTCGATGGCGGCCCATGTCAGGGCGCCCATGGCGACGATCGCGAGCCCGAGTCCGCCGGCGTCGAAGGGGTGCCGGCGGCGCGGCGACGCGGGCGCGCGCCGAAGCAGCCACAGGGCGAGCAGGCCGACGGGCACGTTGATGAGGAAGATCGCGCGCCAGGTCCATTCGCTGAGCGCGCCGCCGACGACCGGTCCGGCGCTGGAGGCCACCGCTCCGCCCAGCGCCCAATAGCCGACGGCGCGGGCGCGCCGCACGGGGTCGCCGTAGGCCTGCCCGATGAGGGCCATCGACGTCGGCATGAGCAGGGCCGCGAAGGCGCCCTGGGCGACCCTGGCCGCGACGAGCAGCGGCAGGGTGGGCGCCAGCCCGCAGGCCACGGAGGCGGCGGCGAAGCCCGCCATGCCGAGGCCGAACGCCCGGTGGGCCCCGATGCGGTCGCTGAGCGCGCCGGCCGACAGCAGCAGCGCCGCGACCGTGAGCGTGTAGCCGTCGACGACCCACTGCAGGCCGGCCAGCCCGCCTCCGAGGTCGGTGCGGATGTGCGGGAGGGCGACGTTGACGACGACCGCGTCGAGGGTCACGACGAACATGCCGAGGAAGCAGGTGACGAGCGTCCATGCGGGGGAAGCGGGCTCGGCGTCGGGGTCGGCGGTCGGGAGATGCTCCTCGCGCAGGGTGGGGGAGTCCATGGGGCGCCTCGTGGGTCGGGGATGGCTTGACTCCAGTGCACTACCGCGCGAGAACCGGATGAAGGCCGTGACCAGGCACGTACTGACAGGGCGCCCCTGAAGACACGGGGAAGCGCGCCGGGTGCGCACGTACAGTGAGCGCGTGACCGCACGTGACGCCCGCGCCGCGGCCCGCCGGGAGGTGGCCGAGTTCCTCGCCTCGCGGCGCGCCCGGATCACGCCGCAGGAGTCGGGCCTGCCGCCGGCGATCGGCCGCCGCCGGGTCGCCGGCCTGCGGCGCGAGGAGGTCGCGCTGCTGGCGGGGGTGTCGGTGGAGTACTACGCGCGCCTCGAGCGCGGCCGGGTCGGGGCGGTCTCCGAGGGGGTGCTCGAGTCGCTGGCGCAGGTGTTGCGCCTCGACGACGTCGAGCGCGCCCACCTGGCCGAGCTGGTCCGCACGACCGGGGGCGGCGCCTCCGAGAACCCGGGCGGGCCCGGAGAGGTGCGTTCCGACCTGAGTGACCTGCTCGACCTGATGCCCGATGCCGCCGCGTTCGTGCGCAATGCCCGTCTCGACCTGCTCGCGGCCAACCCGCTGGCCCGAGCCCTGTACGCGCACGTCTTCGACACGGCAGCGGCCGGCGCGCCGGGGGCGGTGCCCAACCTGGCCCGCTCCCTGTTCCTCGACCCCCGGTCGCGCGCCTTCTACCGGCATTGGCCCCGGCTGGCCGACAACGCGGTCGGCGGGCTGCGCGCCGAGGCCGCCCGCTCCCGGGCCGACCGCGACCTGGCCGACCTCATCGAGCAGCTCAGCGAGCGCAGCGAGGAGTTCCGCACGCGCTGGACCGGGCACGTCGTCGACCACTACCGCTCCGGCGACCAGCACTTCCGTCACGAGCTCGTCGGCGACCTCACGCTGCGGTACGAGGCGCTCGATGTCGTCGCGGACCCGGGGTTGACCCTGCTCGTATACCACGCGGAGCCGGGCTCGCCCTCGGCCGCGGCCCTCGCGCGGCTGACCCCGTAGCCGGGGTGCTGCGTCCGCCGGATCGTGTCGCGCGTTGGGTGCGCACGGTGCGAGCCGCACGCGGGTCCGCCAGACTCGGCCCATGGTGCCGTTCCCCGAGCCCGCCCGAACCGACGACCTGCGGCTCCTGCTGCTGACCTACCTCGACTTCTACCGCGACGTCGTGGCCGCCAAGGTGCGCGGTCTGACTCCGGCTCAGATGTCACACAGTTGTGTGGGTTCGGGGTGGACGCCGGCCGGTCTCGTCACGCATCTGGCGTACATGGAACGTCGTTGGCTGCAGTGGGGTTTTCTCGGCGAGCAGGTGGAGGATCCCTGGGGTGACGGCGGACGTGACGGCTGGGTCGCCCCGTCGGCCGACCCGGCAACGCTGTTGGAGCGGTTGCATCGCGAGGGCCGGCGCACCCGCGAGATCGTGCTGTCCCACGAGCTCACCGACCTCGCCGCGACCGGAGGCCGGTTCGGCACCGAGCAGGACACCCCGCAGCTCCAGTGGATCCTGCTGCACGTGCTCCAGGAGTACGCCCGGCACGCCGGGCACCTCGACATCGCCCGCGAGCTCGCGGACGGCTCGGTCGGAAAGGCGGGTTGACCGCACGCGTCTCGTGCATCCCGTGCGTTCACGCGGGTAGCGGATGTGAAAGACACGACGTGCTGGAGGAGGAGGGTGTCATGACCGGGTTGGAACGGTTCGTGTCGGCGCAGGAGGGGACCTACGATCAGGCGCTCGCGCAGGTGCGCCGCGGGCGCAAGACCGGCCACTGGATGTGGTTCGTGTTTCCGCAGATCGCGGGTCTGGGCCGCAGTTCGACCGCGCAGCACTACGCGATCCGCGACCTCGACGAGGCGCGGTCGTATCTGGCCGATCCCGTGCTCGGGGAGCGTCTGCGGGAGTGCACTCGTGCGGTGCTGGAGTCGGGTGCGCCCAGCGCGGAAGCGATCTTCGGTGGCATCGACACGATGAAGCTGCGCTCGTCGATGACGCTCTTCGAGGCGGCCGCCGAATCCGACTCCCAGCTGTTCGCCGACGTGTTGGACCGCTACTTCGACGGCGAGCGCGACCCTGAGACGGTGCGGCGCCTCTGAGGCGTGGGTCGATCCGCCCTACTTCTCCACGTGCTGGTAGTCGTAGGTCGACAGCCACCGCCACCCCCGCGCCACGAACGCCTTGGTCAGGGGTGCGGAGGCGACCATCATGCCCGGCCGCACCTTCCGGCGGTCGGTGTAGGCGCGGCCGGCGGCGGGGGAGACGGTGCCGCGGTAGACGTACGGGTTCTGCACGGGGTTGATGTCGATGGCGCGCCCGTAGGAGTGGTTGGACCAGCGGGTGCCGTTGGTGATCCGCCGGCAGTTGAACGCGGAGGTGTTGTTCGCCGCCATGGAGGCGGTGTCGCTGCCGCCGTACGCCGACACCTCCCGCATCCGGGCGATCGGGAACCGCGAGCTGATGCCCACGGTGAACGCCTGCAACGCGCTCTTCTCGACCGAGGCGGCGAGCACGATCGTCCCGCGGTGGATGCGGCCGTCGAACCCCCAGTGATTCATGGAGACGGTCCGCAGCCGCGAGTAGTGCACGGGACAGCCCGCACGCCAGGTCTTGGCGACGTCGGCGCGGGTCGTCGGCCGCGAGGCGGCGGCGAGCACGGCGGTGCGCCGCAGCGTGATCGTCGGGCTCACGGCGCCCGGGGCCACGACGCGGAACGCGTAGGTGCCCACCGAGGCGCGCCCGTACCGCAGCGCGACGCGATACGCCCCGGAGGCGGGCACGGTGAACCGCTGGTGGGCCGCCCACGCGCCGCGCACCCGCACCTGCAGGGTCGCCGCGGCGCCCGCGGGTGCCCGGCCGGTGACGACCGGATCCCGCAAGGTGTCCTGGGCGATCGAAGTCGTGGAGACGGTGATTCGCGCGGCCGCCGCCGACGCGCTCTCGGGGGCGAACCCGGAGGGGCCAGACAGAGCGAGACCCACGGCCAAGGCGATCGCGGCTGGGCCGCGGCTCAGGAAAGGCATGCGCCCGAGTGTGCGGGCGTCGCCAATGCCTCGCCACGTCAGGTGGATACATCCGCAACTGGCCCGCACGGGGCTCGACACGCGTGACCTGACGACGACGGTCTGGCGTGATCGGTCGTCGTCACTCGTCGCGATGGGCGTTGACGAGCTCGCGTGAGATCACGTGGTCGGGATGGCCGAGCAGCACCGGGAAGGGGGAGTAGGACGTGTCGACCGAAGCTCCCGGGTGAGCGTCCGGCGCGTCGAGGCCACGGCGAGCTAGCTCGGAAACGGCGGCTCCCAGCGTCACGCCGTGCGCACGTGCCAACGATCGTGCAGCCGAGAGCACGACGTCGTCGATATCGAGGGTGATACGCACCGCAACATCGTGACATCACCACGCCGATCCGTCCGGCTCCTGACGGTACCGCCCAGCGGCGACCGCATCGCCCGCCACCGTCGTCGTCGAGGGCGCCCCGCCGCGCCGACGCCCGCACGGCCCGACCCGGTTCGCGCGGAGGTGCTGGTGAGCGCGAACACCACCGCCAGGTCGGCGGCGAGAACGGCCAACGTGACCGGATCGTCCTGCCCGGGTCGCCAGTGGCTCACGAGCGTCAGGCCCATCGCGGGGTTACCGTCGCACCCATGCCTCGCACTGTCTCCGAGCCGACCGCCCTCGTGGCCGAAGTCGTCGAAAAGACCGGACCCGCGCATGAGTGACCGGGCCGCGCGGGTGATCGTCATGACCGGAGCCACCTCCGGCATCGGCGCGCAGGCCCTGGAACGGCTCGCTCGAGAGCCGGGCAACCGAATGCTCTTGGGCGCCAGGGGAACCGGCCGAGCGGTCCCTGCCGGGGTGCAGACCGTGCCGCTGGACCTGGCCTCGCTGACGAGCGTTCGTGAGTTCGCGCAGGACGTCGTCCGGAATCTCGCCCGCGCCCGGATCGACGTGCTGGTGCTCAACGCCGCGGTGCAGGCGCGTCACCTCGACGGCCGCACCGCCGACGGCTTCGAGAGCACCTTCGGGGTCAACCACCTGGCGCACTATCTGCTGGTGCGTCTGCTGCTGCCGTACCTGTCCGACGGCGGACGCATCGTCATCACGACCAGCGACACCCACGATCCCGCGATCATCCCGTTCGGGCCGCGTCATCTCGACCCCGCGGCCCTGGCCCACCCGGCCGAGCGCGGGGCAGTGGCCGCGGGAATGCGGGCGTACGCCGCCTCGAAGCTGTGCAATCTGCTGACCGCACGATCCCTCGCGGCCCGCGACGAGGTGCGCGCCCGACGCATCCAGGTGGTCGCCTACAACCCGGGGCTGACCGGGGGCACCAACCTCATGCAGCTGAGCACCCGCGCGCAACGGGCGGCGTCGGCCGTGATCCGCCCGGCGCTCACGATCATCGGCCGGTTCAGACCGGCGTTCGCGATGGGCACGCCGGAGCGGGCCGGCGAGGTGCTCGCGCAGTTGGCCACCGGCGAGATCGCACCGCCGCCGGAGTCGGTCTACGTGTCGCTGGTTCGCGGCGAGGTCACCTTCCCCGAGCCGTCGGCGCTCGCCCGCGACGACGCCACCCGCGACGACCTGTGGCGCCGCAGCCAGGAGCTGGTCGGCCCGCTCGCGCCGTGACCCTCACCATCGACCAACCCCGCCGTGAACTGCGCGTTCGCGCAGGTCACGGATCTTGTCGGCGGTCGCCCCTAGCGTTCTCCTCACTCACCGAAGCGGCGTCACGAGGAGGACACCATGAGCACGACCACTGCCGAACTGGCCTACGAGGACCAGGTGCGGCGGCGCATGATCGACGCGATCCGCAGGTTCGGGTGCTGGTGCACGTACGTGTTCGGCGACGACATGCCGTGCGACTGCCACGAATGCGCGGCGCTGGGTCCGGCCCAGCCCGATCCCGGTGATCCGGAGGGCTCGGGCGACCACCCCGCGTTCTGCTACACGACCGGACTGCACGGCATCGGCCACCCCGAGTTCATCGTGCACGCGCTCGATCAGGAGGCCTCGGCGCGCGTGCTCAACGAGGCCACCCACATGGTCCTGCACGGGCGCGACTTCACACCGGGAGAGCAGCTCACGGTCGGCGGGCTCGTCGTCACCGTCGAGGCGGTGCCCAACCCGGGTGACATCTTCTTCGTCGCAACGACTTCTACGAGCGACCGCCGGAGGCCTCCGTCGCCGGGCTCCAGCTGACCTGGGCCGATGAGCGCGGCGCCTTCCCGTGGGAGCCCGAGTGCTCGCCCGCGGCGAAGCTGCAACCTCGGCCGGGTAGCTATACGGCGTGAACGTGGTCGGCCACCGGCGGGCGACGTCGGCTATGGCCCGACCAGCTCGTAGTCGACACCGAGCAGGTCGTACGTGCGGCGCGCCCGCTGGTCGCGAGTGAGGAGGCGATGGCCGGCGGTACGCGCGGCCTCACCGACCAGCGCGTCGTAGGTCGCGCCGCCAGAGATGCCGATAGGCGCGAGCCGCTCTCGCAGGGCGGCGGATTGTTCGCCACTGAGCCAGACGACGTGGGGAAACACTCGTGCAATGAGGGCGGCGGCGTCGCCTGGGTCGACGGCGGCCTGGCCGGGCATGCGGGTGATGACGGCGAAGACCTCGAAGGCCGCCTGGCCGGCGAGCGAGGGCCGGTGCCGCTGGACGGCCTGACGACACGGGATGTGGGCGCCGTGGCCGGCGTCGAGAGCGGCGACGGCCACGCTCGTGTCGACCGCCCACCGTTCAGCGCTGGCCATCGTCGCGCCAGCGCTGCACGTCGGCGTCGGTGATCGTCAGCCCTGGGACGGCCGCGATGACCGGCCACCCATCGACCTCGACGATCTGCCGTCCCGGCAGGCGCGGTCGGGTCAGTCGCAGGCTGTCGCCCTCGACAGTCACCTCCAACTCCGTGTTCACCCCCAGGTCGAGCTGGTCGCGCACGTCTTTGGGAATGACGATCCGCCCGGCCCGATCGATCGTTACCAGCATGGTTACCACGTTACCAGTACGACCTGTGCGGGCTCATGGGCTGACCCAACCGCTCTGCTGAACGGGCGACATATCGCCCGCTCAGCAGAGCGGCGCCCGGGCACGGGGCCGCAGGGACGATCGGCGCCCGAGCGTAGACACGTGTAGATATTTCTGCCTACGCTTATGGGGTGAAGAGGATCTCCGTGGGTGAGTTGCGGCAGAACCCCACGCGGATGCTCGATGACGTCGCGGCAGGCGAGACCTATGTCGTGACGCGCCATCAGCGTGAGGTGGCTCGGGTCGTGCCGACCGTGTCGTCGGCGGTGGTGATTCCGCCGAAGCGCAGCGGCCCGTCGCGAACCGTGGATCTGACCCGCGTCGAGCTCCCCGACGGCGCCGGCTTCGACGACTTCCTGGCCGATCTGAAGGGCGAGTCGTGACGTGGTACTACCTCGATAGCTCAGTGGCACTGCGCATCCTGCTCGGCCATTCGGCGGCGGCGGCTCTCTGGTTCGATGCGACCACAGCGTCGAGAGACGACGGCATCATCGCTTCCCGCCTGCTGCGCACCGAGATGACCCGCGCGCTTCGCCGAGTCGGTGAGCCGGTGGAGCGCCGCGACGAGGTGCTTGACCACATAGGCACGGTGTCGCTGGACCACGCCGTGCTCCAAGAGGCCGAAGCGATCGTGCCGCACATCAAGACCCTGGATGCCATCCACCTGGCATCTGTGCTGCGCAGCGGGCTGGAGGACGTCGTCGTGTGCACCCACGATCAGGCGATGTCGGCCGTCGCGCGGTTGCTGGGCCTGGAGATCCACGATCCCGTCACTGACGACCCTGGCTCTGCCTGACGGGAGCCGGTGTTGCGGGCCGATGACGGTCAATTGCTGGTCATGACCCCGGGGTACTAGCCGTCTTCCCTATCACTGCGCAGCGCCTCGGCCCCCGTGCGCAACTGCGCACGGTGCTCTCCCTCGGCGCCCAGGATCGCCTTGGGGGCATCCTCCGGATCGAGGGCATCCGGGTGGTGGCGTCGGGAGTGCGGCACCCGGACGACGAGCACGCCGCCTGCCTGCTTCGGCTGGTAGAAGATGCCGTAGGGGAACCACCTATCTGGTGTTGGAGCTAGGGGACCGCTCCACCCAGAACGAGATCGCGCAACGGTCAACGCGGCGTGGCAGGCAGGCTCGCGGGACCGCACGGGAGCCTGTGTCATGAGACCGGACCACCCGGGTTCCGCTGAATCACCTCCGCGGAGCCGGTTCAGCGGCAGCCGGCCGGTCCCGTCCCGCGGAACGAGACAGCGGGTCGACAGGCCGAGGCCCCGGAAGCACCCGCACCGCCGCACCCCGCTGCCCTAATGGCGGTGCCCGCGACCAGAAGGGCGAAACTCCCGGCCGGCGCGGGAATGATCTGCCGCCTCCAAGAGTTGAGCCAATCAGACGCAACTTTACGGAGCCTGAGCTTGACACTGGCCCTTCAGCCAGCGAGATTGAGCGAGGACGCCGCAAGGTTGCGGTAGAACCACCCAGCAACTTACAGACTCCTGGCCGGTCGGTGTCAGCCACAGGCGCACCGCCGGGCAGGGCGTGAACCGACAACCAAGGAGTACACCGAATATGGCTCGTGCAGTAGGCATCGACCTCGGCACCACCAACTCGGCCGTGTCCGTTCTTGAGGGCAACGAGCCGACCATCATCGCGAACGCCGAAGGCGGTCGCACCACCCCGTCGGTCGTCGCCTTCAGCAAGAACGGCGAGGTCCTCGTGGGCGAGATCGCCAAGCGCCAGGCGGTGACGAACGTCGACCGGACCATCCGCTCGGTCAAGCGCCACATGGGCACCGACTGGAAGTCCGGCGAGATCGACGGCAAGAAGTACTCGGCGCAGGAGATCAGCGCCCGCATCCTGCAGAAGCTCAAGCGCGACGCGGAGAGCTACCTCGGCGAGCCCGTGACCGACGCGGTCATCACCGTGCCGGCCTACTTCGACGACGCCGAGCGCCAGGCCACCAAGGAGGCCGGTGAGATCGCGGGCATGAACGTGCTGCGCATCGTCAACGAGCCGACCGCGGCCGCGCTGGCGTACGGCCTCGACAAGGGCAAGGAGGACGAGCTCATCCTCGTCTTCGACCTCGGTGGCGGCACGTTCGACGTGTCCCTGCTGGAGGTCGGCAAGGACCCCGAGGACGGCTTCTCCACCATCCAGGTGCGCGCCACCCACGGTGACAACAAGCTCGGCGGCGACGACTGGGACGACCGGATCGTGCAGCACCTGCTGACCACCGTGAAGAACAGCACCGGCGTCGACCTCGCCAACGACAAGATCGCCATGCAGCGGCTGCGCGACGCGGCCGAGCAGGCCAAGAAGGAACTGTCGACCGCGACGAGCACCAACGTCTCGCTGCAGTACCTGTCGATGAGCGAGAACGGCCCGATCCACCTCGACGAGACGATCACCCGGATCCAGTTCGAGAAGATGACCAGCGACCTGCTCGAGCGCACCAAGGCGCCGTTCCACCAGGTCATCAAGGACGCGGGCATCTCCGTCTCCGACATCGACCACGTCGTGCTCGTCGGTGGCTCCACCCGTATGCCGGCCGTCACCCAGGTCGTCAAGGAGCTGACCGGCGGCAAGGAGCCCAACAAGGGCGTCAACCCCGACGAGGTCGTCGCCGTCGGCGCGAGCCTGCAGGCCGGTGTGCTGAAGGGCGAGCGCAAGGACGTGCTGCTCATCGACGTCACCCCGCTCTCGCTCGGTATCGAGACCAAGGGCGGCCTGATGACCAAGCTCATCGAGCGCAACACCGCGATCCCGACCAAGCGCTCGGAGGTCTTCACGACCGCCGACGACAACCAGCCGAGCGTGCTCATCCAGGTCTTCCAGGGCGAGCGCGAGCTGGCGAGCGCCAACAAGCCGCTGGGCACCTTCGAGCTGACCGGCATCGCGCCGGCCCCGCGCGGCGTGCCGCAGATCGAGGTCACCTTCGACATCGACGCCAACGGCATCGTGCACGTCTCCGCGAAGGACCGCGGCACGGGCAAGGAGCAGTCGATGACGATCTCCGGTGGCTCCGCGCTGCCGAAGGACGAGATCGACCGCATGGTCAAGGAGGCCGAGGCGCACGCCGAGGAGGACAAGAAGCGTCGCGAGGAGGCCGAGGCCCGCAACACGGCCGAGCAGGTCAGCTACTCGACGGAGAAGTTCCTCTCCGAGAACGGCGACAAGGTGCCCGAGGACACCAAGAAGCCGGTGCAGGAGGCCCTCGACGACCTCAAGGCCGCGCTCGCCAAGACCGGTGACGACGCCCCGTCCGCCGAGGACCTCAACGCCAAGGTGACCAAGCTCAACGAGGTCTCCCAGGCGATGGGTTCGGCGATGTACGCCGCCGCGCAGGCCGAGCAGTCGGCCGGCGAGGGCGCCCAGCCCGGCCCGGACGCCGGTGCCACCGGCGGTCAGCAGGCCCCGGGTGACGACGACGTCGTCGACGCGGAGGTCGTGGAGGACGACGACCAGGGCAAGAAGTGACCTTCGACGGATCAGCGGGGTCGCCGGCAGCGGCCGGCGGCCCCGCCCGCGAAGGGCGCAGGCCCGCCCATGAGCAGGACGAGGAAACCCCGCGAATCGTCATCCGCGACAAGCGGCGTCTCGATCCGCAGACTGGAGACCTGCGCGTCACCTCAGACCCGCCAGCTTCGAAGGAGGCAGCGAGCATGACCGACAGCGACACGCTGTCCAGCGGCGACGACGCCTTCGGCGGTGCCGTCGGAGAGGACCTGCCCGGTCGCCAGAACGCCGGCCCGCAGGAGCCCGAGGAAGAGTCGAGCGCGGCCGCGCCGCAGGAGCCCCCGGCTCCGGCATCGGCTGCGGCTCCGGACGAGGAGCACCCCGACACGATCCTGGCCGCCGAGCGACTCGCCGACCTGCAGCGACTGCAGGCCGAGTACATCAACTACAAGCGGCGCGTCGACCGCGACCGCGCCGTCGAGAAGGACCGCGCGGTCGCCGGCGTCATCGAGTCGATGCTGCCGGTGCTCGACGAGATCCACCTCGCGCGCCAGCACGGCGACCTCGAGGGCGGTCCGTTCGCCAAGATCGCCGCCAAGCTCGAGGGAGTCCTCGGCAGGTACGGCGTTCAGCGGTACGGCGAACCGGGCGACACCTTCGACCCGATGATCCACGAGGCCGTCATGCACACCCAGGCCGAGCTCGCACCCGGCACGACGGAGACCACCGTCGTGCAGATCATGCAGCCCGGCTACAAGATGGGCGAGCGCGTCATCCGCGCCGCCCTGGTAGCGGTCGCCGACCCTGCCTGACCCACCCGACACACCCACCACGGGTCGAGGGCTGCCGGATCGGTCGAGGGCTCCTGCAACAGCAGGGGCCCTCGACCGAAAGGGCAGCCTTCGGCCAGAGGACGATACGACTACACCGACACCAACTCGCATGAGCGATCAGCGAAGGAGGGGACATGGCCAGTCAAGACTGGTTCGAGAAAGACTTCTACGCAGTCCTCGGCGTCGCGTCCGACGCTGACGCCAGCACCATCAAGAAGGCGTACCGCAAGCTCGCCCGGGAGTTCCACCCCGACAGCAAGCCCGGTGACGCGGCCGCCGAGAAGCGGTTCAAGGAGGTCGGCGAGGCCTACGCGGTGCTCTCCGACAAGGAGCAGCGCAAGCAGTACGACGCGATCCGCGCCATGCGCTCCGGCGGACCCCGGTTCAGCGCCGGCGGTTCCGGAGCCGAGGGCGCCGGCTTCGAGGACATCTTCTCCAACCTCTTCGGAGGCGGTGCCGCCCAGGGCAACCCGAACTTCGCCCGAGGCGGCGGCTACCCGGGCGGCTACCCGGGTGGTTCCCCCGGCGGCGGCGCCTACGCGGGCGAGTCCCCTGACCTGGAAGACCTGCTGTCGATGTTCGGCCAGCAGGCCGGGCAGGGCGGCTTCGGCACCCGCGACCGCACCTCCGGCGGTTTCGGCGGGGCGCGGCGCCCGCCGCGCAAGGGTCGCGACGTGCACGCGTCGGCGACGATGAGTTTCCGTCAGGCCGTCATGGGCGACACCGTGCGCGTCGGCGTCGGCGGCACGCCGATCACGACCCGCATCCCCGCGGGCGTCAAGGACGGCGCGACGATCCGGCTCGCCGGCAAGGGGGAGCCGGGCCTGTCGGCCGGGGCGCCCGCCGGTGACCTGCTGCTGAAGATCACCGTCGAACCGCACCCGGTGTTCACCCGCGACGGCGACAACCTCGTCGTCGACCTGCCGGTGACGTTCGCGGAGGCGGCGCTCGGGGCGACCGTGCCGGTGCCCACCCTCGACGGCTCCAGCGTGCGCGTGAAGATCGCGCCCGGCACCCCGTCCGGACGCACGCTGCGGGTCAAGGGCCGAGGGGTGCCGAAGAAGAGCGGCACCGGCGACCTGCTCGCCAAGGTGCAGGTGCAGGTGCCGCAGCGGCTCGACGACGACATGCGCGCCGCGGTGGAGACGCTGCAGCGCGCCGACGAGGGCCACGACCCACGGGCCGAGGTGTTCCGCAAGGCGGGGGCCGACTGATGTCGCCCCGCCTGCGCGGCGCCTTCGCGCACGACGACGACGCCCCGGTCTTCGTCATCTCCGTCGCGGCCGAGCTCGCCGGCATGCACGCGCAGACGCTGCGTCAGTACGACCGGCTCGGCATCGTCACCCCGTCGCGCACCCGCGGCGGGGGCCGGCGATATTCGTCCCGCGACATCGCCCGGCTCCGCGAGGTGCAGCGTCTCTCCCAGGAGGAGGGCGTCAGCCTCGCCGGCATCCAGCGGATCCTGCAGCTGGAGAACCAGGTCGAGGCGCTGCGCGGCCGCGTCGCCGAACTCGACGAGGAGGTCGCGCAGCTGCGCGCCGCCGCCGAGCTCGGCCGGCGCGTGTTCGCGGCCGGCCGAGCCGGCGACGTCGTCGCGGTCCGCGCCGGGGAGCGGCCGTCGCGGCCCGTGAGCTCGCAGGCGCTCGTCGTCTGGCGGCCCCAGTCGCGGAGCTGATCAACCCGACAACCCGACAGCCCGGCACCCTGAGGCAGGGGTGCCGGGCTGTCGGCGTGTGGACGAATCCGTCAGAACACCAGCGCGAGCGCGCAACACAGCACGAGGCCGATGATGGCCATGATCGACTGGGCCAGCGTGTAGACCTGGAACGCGCCGCGGGTCGTCAGGCCGAGCATCTGCTTGAAGATCCAGAACGTGTTGTCGGTGACGTTGCCGCCGAACGCCGCTCCCGAGGCCGCCGCCAGCAGGATGAGCATGGGCGGCACGCCGACCGTGCCCATGACCGGGGCGAGGATGCCGGCTCCGGTCATCGCGGCCACCGACCCCGAGCCCTGCGCGATGCGCAGCACCGCGGCGACCAGCCAGGCGAGCAGCACGGGGATGCCGGCGTTGGCCTGGAACAGGGCGCCGAGCATGTCGCCGATGCCGACCTCGGTGATGACGTTGCCGAGGGAGCCGGCCACGCCGGTGAACAGCAGGATCGAGCCGGACGTCTGCGCGCCGAGGGTGATGATCTCGTCGACGCCGCTGCGGGTGACCTGCGGGATGGTCTCGACGATGCCGATGAGCAGGCCGATGAGCAGCGCGACCACCGGGTTGCCGAGGAACTCGATCGCCGCCGGTGACTGCCCCAGCGCCAGGCGGGAGACGGTGTCGACGATGATCAGCAGGATCGGCACGATGATCGGCATCATGGCGAGCACGATCGGCAGCTGGTGCTGCCGGGCGCGCTCGAGTTGCTCGGCCTCCGCGGCGTCCTGCGCGATCGCGGCCTCGACGACGTTGATCTCGCCGTGCGGGCCGTGCGTGGCCTGGGCCGGCTCGTGGTGCAGCGGCTGCCCCTCGGCGACGCCGCCGAAGGACACGTGCTCGGTGGGGGTGTGCGTGTAGCCGGCGGTGGGCTCCTCGTCCCGCGCCGGGTTCCACGTGCGGTCGGTGACGGCGGTGTGCACGAAGACGCTGAGCAGCACGATCGCGAGTCCGAACGGGATGCCCCAGAGCAGCATCGTGCCCATGTCGATCTGCAGCGAGGCCGCCATGGCGAGGGCGGCGGCGCCGGGGATGACCATGAGCAGACCGACCTCGAGCCCGATCGCCAGCGCCCCGGCCAGCGGCGCGACGCTGCGGCCCGTGCGCTGGGCGATGGCCTTCGCGATCGGCGCCATGATGACGAGCGCGACGTCGAAGTAGATGGCCGGGAAGATGATTCCCGACGAGATGCCGAGCACGTACGACGAGGTGCGGGGGCCGCCGAGCTTCAGGAGCCCGTCGACGACGCGCTTCATCGTGCCGTTCGCCGAGAGGATCGCGCCGATCATCACGCCGAAGCCGATGATGAGCCCGACCTCGGCCATGAGGTTTCCGAAGCCCACGGTGGCCGCGAGCACCGTCTCCGTGGGGCCCAGTCCGCCGGCCAGCCCGAGATAGAGGCTGCCGACGACGAGCGAGATGACCGGGTTGATCTTGCCGATGACGATCAGCAGGACGATGCCCACGATCGCGATTCCGAGATGAATGAGTATTGCCGCGCCCATAGCGAGCCACCTTCCTGTCCGCCGCAACGACTCCAATGTCGTCTGTTGGCAGTTAACAGTCAACATTAGGGTGCTCCGGAGGCCTGTCAATGGTCCGGGCGTGCGGCGCCGGCTCTCGTCGCCCTGCTGCCCGGGCCTCGACGGCAGACCGTGGCAGGTGCGGGTACCGTTGGGACGCTTGCCTATCGAGAGGAAATCAATGCAGGTCAACGCCATTGCCGCGGTCGCGCCTGACGCGCCGCTGGAGCGCACGACCATCGAGCGGCGCGAGGTCGGTGAGCATGAGGTGCGCATCGCGATCAAGTTCGCCGGCATCTGCCACTCCGACATCCACACCGTGCGGGCCGAATGGGGCTCGATCGACTACCCGATCGTCGTCGGCCACGAGATCGCCGGGGTCGTCGAGGAGGTCGGCTCGGGTGTCACGAAGTTCACGGTCGGTGACCACGCCGGCATCGGGTGTTTCGTCGACTCCTGCCGCGAGTGTGAGAACTGCAAGGCCGGTCTCGACAACTACTGCGCCAACATGATCGGCACGTACAACGCGATCGGCCGCGACGGGTTGCCGACCGCCGGCGGCTACAGCGAGCAGATCGTCGCCGACGAGAACTACGTGCTGCACATCCCGCAGAACCTCGGCCTCGACGTCGCCGCGCCCCTGCTGTGCGCCGGCATCACCACCTACTCCCCGCTGTCCCACTGGGGAGCCGGGCCGGGCAAGAAGGTCGCGGTCATCGGCCTCGGCGGCCTGGGGCACATGGCGGTCAAGCTCGCCCACGCGATGGGCGCGGAGGTCAGCGTGCTGAGCCAGTCGCTGAAGAAGAAGGAGGACGGCGAGCGGCTCGGCGCCGACCACTACTACGCCACCTCCGACGAGTCGACCTTCGAGGACCTCGCCGGCGAGTTCGACCTCATCGTCAACACCGTCTCCGCGACGCTCGACATCGTGAAGTACCTGGGTCTGCTCAAGACCTCCGGCGCGCTCGTGCAGGTCGGCGCCCCGCCCGAGCCGATGCAGGTGCCGGCCTTCGCGCTCGTCTCGCAGCGGCGCACCCTGGCGGGCTCGATGATCGGGTCGATCGCCGAGACCCAGGAGATGCTCGACTTCTGCGGCGAACACAACGTCGGCGCCGAGGTCGAGGTCATCAGCGCCGACCAGGTCAACGAGGCCTACGACCGCGTCGTGCACTCCGACGTGCGCTACCGCTTCGTCATCGACACCTCGACGCTCTGACTCCTGGGCTTTACGCCTCCGACGCGTCGCACGCGTCGCACGAGCGGCCGTTCCGGGGCGCGAGATATATCTGCCCCGGAACGGCCGTTTTTCGTGGACATCCTCCGCGGCCGCCGCCTACGGTCTGGGCAATTCCGGCTCCCTCTTCTGGGGCCTGCCGGGCCGACCGAGCGAGCGGAGGTGGCTCATGGCCGCGCGACCCGACTCCGATGCCTCTGCGGGCGTCGTCACCGACAAGGCAGTGGGGCAGGAGAGCCTGGCGCCACAGCAGGCCCGGATCATGGGCCGGGTCAGCTACTTCCTCGCGTGGCTCGGCGGGTGCGTCTCGATCGGCACGTTCACGATGGGCTCGAGCCTCGTCGGCACGCTGAACCTCACCCAATCGGTGCTCGCCATGGCCATCGGCTGCTTCGTCATCGGCATCGGCCTCGCGGTCAACGGCGCGGCGGGGTACCGCTACGGCATCCCGTTCATGGTGCAGGCCCGCAGCGCCTACGGGTTCGCCGGCACCCGCATCCCAGGCCTCATCCGGGCGGTGCCGGCGCTCGTCTGGTACGGCTTCCAGAGCTGGATCGGGGCCGCGGCCCTCAACCAGGTCAGCGCCACGCTCTTCGGGTTCGACAACCTCGTCGCCTTCTTCATCGGCTTCCAGCTGCTCCAGATCGCACTGTCCGTCTTCGGCTTCCACGGCATCAAGTGGCTGGAGAACATCGGCGCCGCGTTCATTCTCGCGGCGCTGATCTACATGTTCTTCAGCGTCATCGACCGCTACGGCGCGCAGATCAACGAGTCGCTGGTGGCCACCGAGGGCAGCTGGGGCGTGCCGTTCTGGAACGCCACAATGCTCTTCCTCGGCATCTACGCCACGATGATGCTCAATGTCAGCGACTACTCCCGCGAACACACCCGCGGCACCGGCTCCGGGCTGCTCGTCACCATCTACGCGATGTCGATCCTGCCGGTGACCGTGTTCATGGGCCTCATCGGACTCATGGTCTCCGGCGCCACCGGGGTGGTCGACCCGATCGAGGTGTTCGCCAACGCCGTCGACAACACCGTGCTCATGGTCGTCACGTTGCTGTTCATCGCGTTCGCGCAGGTGACGACCAACGTGCTGAACAACGTCGTGCCGCCGACCTACGTGCTCATGGACGTCTTCCGGATGCCGTTCCGCGCCGCCGCCGTGCTCGTCGGGCTGCTCGCGTTCGCGACGTTCCCCTGGCTGCTCGTGCGCGACGAGTCGGCGGCCGGGTTGCAGTTGTTCGTGCAGACGTACTCGGCGTTCCTCGGCCCGATCTTCGCCGTGCTCGTCGCGGACTACTACGTCGTGCGTCGCCGCACGCTCGACCTCGGGGCGCTGTACGACGCCGAGGGGCCTTATCGCGGAGTCAATCCCGCGGCGCTGGTGGCCACGCTCGTCGGGGTCGTCGTGGCGTTCGCCGTGCCCGCCGTCGGGTGGTACGCGAGCCTGCTGCCGGCCGGTCTCACCTACGTCGCACTCATGCGCGCGTGGCCCGCATGCCGTCGGTTCGTCCCCGACGATCGTGAGTCGGTAGCCGAGGCGCCCTCTGCGCCTGGGAGCCTGGGCTGATGCGCATCCTCGTCGTCAACGTCAACACCACGGAGTCGATGACCGCCGCGATCGGGTCGGCGGCCCGCGCGGTCGCGGCGCCGGGCACCGAGATCGTCGAGCTGACACCGTTCGTCGGCGCCGACTCGGTCGAGGGCAACGTCGAGAGCTACCTCGCCGCGGTGGCGGTGATGGACCGGGTGCTCGCCTACGAGGGCCCGTACGACGCGGTCATCCAGGCCGGCTTCGGGGAGCACGGCCGCGAGGGCCTGCAGGAGCTGCTGGACGTGCCGGTCGTCGACATCACCGAGGCCGCGGCGCACGTGGCCTGCCTTCTCGGACACCGGTATTCGGTGGTCACGACGTTGGATCGCACGGTGCCGCTCATCGAGGACCGGTTGCTGTTGGCCGGGTTGCACACGCGCTGCGCCTCGGTGCGGGCCAGCGGGCTGTCGGTGCTCGAGCTCGAGGAGTCACCGGAGCGCACAGTGTCGGTCATCGCGGGCGAGGCGCGCCGGGCCGTCGAGGAGGATCGCGCTGAGGTCATCGTGCTCGGCTGCGGCGGCATGGCCGGCCTGCAGGAGGCGGTCCGCGACGCCACCGGAGGCGCGCCCGTCATCGACGGCGTCGCCGCCGCAGTCAAACTCGCCGAATCGCTCGTCGGGTTGGGGCTGACCACGAGCAAGCTGCGCACCTACGCCCCCGCCCGGCCCAAGGCGATGCGCGGCTGGCCGTTGCACGCGCAGCCGCCGCGCCACTGAGTCGGGCGCGGCGCCGAGCGCCGATCAGGGCAGGAGCAGGCGTTCGCAGGGCTGACCGGTGATTCCGGCGATCAGTTCGAAGTCCTTGTCGACGTGCAGGACCGTTCGCCCGGTTCCTTCGGCGGTGGCAGCGATCAACAGATCCGCGACCGACGGAGCGCGATGATGACCTCGCTGCGCGAGCAAACGCTGAACCTCGATGGCACGATCCTCGATCGCCGGTGCGAGGTATTCGACAGGCATGTCGCTGATCGGAGGGTTACCGAGTGCCGCGGACAGCTCGATTGACGATCGTGCCGAATAGCCGACTTCGAGCAACGTGACCGTTGAGATGGCGACCAGGCCGCGATTGATCCGGGTAACCCATTCCTGTGCCTCCACCGAGGCGCCGAGTCGTGTCAGTGCGGACTTGTCGATCAGCCAGGCCGTCATGACCAGGCGTCATCCATGACCTGTGGATCCGTCAGATCTGGAAGCAAGTCCGCCAACCTCTGGAAATCGGCCACCGTGACAGTGCCTTGCCCGCCGTGGGCGATCTGGTGTAACCGGCGTCGCAAGTACTCGGTTCGGGACAAACCCAGTTGGCGCGCCTGTTCGTCGATCAGGTCCAGATCATCTGCCGGAATGTTGCGAATCAGTAGATCAGCCACGAGCACCCCCTGATATCTCAGGATAGCGTAGGTCGCGCGACGCCTGAGGCTGGTCGGCAGCGCCGTCGCGCCGGGCGCGCACTGCATAGGGTGCGGTGGTGAGTTCTTCTCGTTCCCGCGCCTGGCTGTGGGGCTTGATCCTCGCCGCGGTGCTCGTGCAGGGCGGGCTCAACCTCGTGCGCCCGGTGACGACGTACAAGTTGCTCGCCCTGGGAGCCGGTGCCACGACGACGGGTTTCGTCACCGCCGCCTACGCGGTGTTGCCGCTGATCGTGGCCCTGCGACTCGGGCGGCTCACCGACGGCACCCCCTGGCTGCGGCAGCTCGTCATGGCCTCCGCCGCCCTGCTCGCGCTGGCCGGGGGGATCGTGGCCCTCGCGCCGAACGTCGCTGTCATCACCATCGGCTCCGCCCTGCTCGGGCTCGCCCACCTGCTCTTCACGATCTGCGGTCAGGCGATGATCGCCCGGTACTCCAGCGACGCCGACCTCGATCTCGGGTTCGGCTGGTTCACCGCCGCCTACTCGGTCGGGCAGGCCGCCGGCCCGTTGCTCGGCGGTGCGCTCGTCGGAGCCGGTGCCGTGACGGCCTCCGCCGAACGGCTCGCCGACGTCGACCGCGCGCTGTGGGTGGGCGCCCTCGTGCCGCTCCTCGCCGTGCCCTTGCTGTTTCGGGTGCGTCGACGCGGCAGTCACGCCCGCAGCGCCCGACCCGCTGAGGCGGCTCCGCACGCACCGGATCGAGCCTCGATAGGTGACGTGTTGCGGATTCCCGGCGTCGCCTCGCACATGTTCGCGTCGATGGGCCTGCTCGCGATGGTCGACATCCTCACGGCGTTCCTGCCGATCGTCGGGGAGCGGGCAGGCGTCGCGCCGGCCGTCGTCGGGGCGCTGCTCGCCGTCCGCGCGGCCGCCGGCATCCTGTCGCGCGTGCTGCTGCCCTGGATGTCGCGGCGCTGGTCGCGCCGGGGACTGGTCATCGCGAGCCTGCTGGTGTCCGGTCTGGCCCTGGCGGTGCCGCCGCTGCTGCTGGACAACCTGCTGGTCGCCGGGGCCTTTCTCGCCGTCGGCGGCTTCTTCCTCGGCATCGGTCAGCCGCTGACCATGACGCTGGTCTCGACGGCGGTGCCGGTGGGGTGGCGCTCGCAGGCGCTCGCGGTGCGCCTCATGGGCAATCGCGTCGGCCAGGTCGGTTTTCCGCTGCTCGCCGGCCTCGTGGCCCGACCGTTCGGCCCCGGCGCTGCGGTCTGGATGACGTGCGTCGTGCTCGTGCTCGCCGGCACCGAGAAGCTCACCTTCGGTCGCCGCGCGGATTGACCGGTGCGTCAGCGCTGGTCGAGCGGGTAGCCGAGGAAGTCGTAGAGCAAGGCGTTGAACGCGGCGGTCGCCTCGTGCATGACGTCGTGACCGGCTCCGTCGACGAGTTCGAGCCGGGCCCCGGGGACGCTCTCGGCGATGTATCGACTCGCCGGTACATTCGCGGTGTCGCGGGCGCCGCAGACCACGAGCGTCGGGCAGGCGACCTGATCGAGGGAGCCCGCGCCCTCGAACTGATCGCCGTTGCGCAGCGCCTCCATGAGCCGCTCCTTGCTGACGCCCTGGGCGGCGAGTCGGCGCGCCGGCATGAACCGCAGCATGAAGCGCTGGGTGCGCAGCATCGCCGTCGACGGCCGCGCCTGACCGGCGACGAGCACCAGGTGGGAGACCGATTCGGGGTCGTCGATCGCGCACTGCAGCGCCACCATCGCGCCGAGCGAATGGCCCACGATCGCGCCCTCGTTGACGCCGTCGAGCTTGAGGGACAGGCGGATGTCCGCAGCGGCGGCCGCCAGCGAGAACTCCTCGTGGCTGCCGGGGCGCATGCCGCGCAGCCAGGGTGCGCGGGCCGGTAGCTGCGCCGGCAGCTTGCTGACCTGCTCTTCCCACGACAGCGGTGAGCCGCCGACTCCGTGCAGGAAGGTGACGTACTGCGCCGGGGCGGGTCCCTCGGCGGGCCGGCCGCTCGCGGCCGACGTGGCTGGTGGCTCGTCCCGGTGCATGCTCCGATGAAAGCATCTCGCCGCGGCGGCGGTCCGGCGCTCGGCCGAACGCGGCGGCTCAGGCTCCGGCGATCCCGCGCAACGCGACGAGGTGAGCGTTCCAGGCGGTGCGGCCGTCGGCAGTCAGCGACAGCCAGGTGCGCGGGCGCTTGCCGACGTAGCCCTTGCGGATGCGCACGATCCCGGCCTCCTCGAGCGCCGACGCCTGCCGACTCAGCACGGAGTCGCTGACCTGCAGGTGGTCACGCACCGCCGCGAACTCGATCTCGTCGGTGGCCGCGAGGGCGGCGGCGAGCGAGAACCGCACCGGGTGGGTGAGCAGGTCGTTGAGGTGGTGACGGGGGTGTTCGGAGGCGGTCACCGCCGGGCCTCTCGCCACGCCCCCCAGGTGCTGACCGCCGTGAGCGCGAGGCAGGCCGCGACCGCGAACCACAGTTGGCCCCTCCACCACATCGTCGAACCGAGGATCGTGACCACCCAGGTGATGCCCCAGGCGCCGATCGCCTGGCTCCAGCGCCGGCCGAAGCCCGCCTTGCTGGCCCGCGTGAACACGACCATCACGGTGAGCAGGATGGCGAGCCACACGCCCATCGCGATCATCGGGAACCAGATGAGGTGCTCGTCGTAGAGCACGACGAGGTAGGTCGCGACGACGAACATCGTCGACACCCCGCCCAGTCCCAGGAGGCAGGCGATCTGCGGCCAGCTCGCGCCCGCGCGGGCGGCCGAACCCAGCCGGCCCGCCTCGTCGAGGAGCTCGCGCGCCCGCGCCGCGTCGATCGGCTCGGCCGGCTGCTCGGTCATCGCGTGGGCTCCCGCCGGCTCGCCAGGTGCAGCGATGCGCCGACGCCCACCAGCGCGGCGGCCGTGCTCGCCGCGACCACCATCAGGCCGGGGGTGTGGTTGAGCAGGCCCATGACGAACAGCGCGGTCATCGCCGCGATGCCGAGGGCGGGGCCGATCCAGGCGCGGGTGGGGGTCATGGCGTCTCCTTCGGGGATGTGCCTTAACCCTAACAAGTACTTTCTATATTGGGAAGTACTTGCTGAACGGACTCATGGCCCGCGGGGCGGCCCCACCCGGTCGAACCCGGGTGGGGCCGCCCGAGGCGCGTCAGCCGCGGATGCGCCGCGCCTGGGTCACCGGGGTGATGGCCTCCTCACCGCGCAGCAGCGCGAGGGCGTTGTTCGCCGCCAGCTCGGCCATCGCCGTACGGGTCTCGACGGTCGCCGAGCCCAGGTGCGGCAGCAGCACGACGTTGTCGAGTTCGAGCAACCCGGGGTGCACCGTCGGCTCGTTCTCGAAGACGTCGAGACCGGCTCCGGCGATCTGGCCCGCGCGCAGCGCCTCGACGAGCGCCTCCTCGTCGATGATCGGCCCGCGAGCCGAGTTCACCACGAACGCCGTCGGCTTCATCCGCGCCAGCGCGTCGGCGTCGATGAGGTGGTACGTCGAACCCTCCTGCCCGGCCGGGATGAGCGGGCAGTGCAGCGAGACGACATCGGCACTGGCCAGCAGCTCGTCGGTCTCCAGGCGCTGCGCGCCCAGCTCGGCCGCGACCTGCGGGTCCATCTCGTAGGCGTCGCAGTAGACGACGTTCATGCCGAACGCCTTGGCGCGCCGGGCCATCGCGACCCCGATCTGCCCGGCTCCGACGATGCCCAGCGTCTTGCCCTGCAGGCCTGTACCAAGCAGATAGAACATTCCCCACTGCCACGGGGTCTGCGAACGGATGATCCGCTCGCCCTCGCCGAACCGCCTCGTCACCATGAGCATGAGCCCGAAGGCGGTGTCGGCGGTGGTCTCGGTGAGCACCTTCGGGGTGTTCGTCGCGACGATCGAGCGCGCGTCGCAGGCTGCCACATCGATGTTGTTGAAGCCCACCGCCACGTTCGCGACGACCTTGAGCTGCTCGCCCGCGGCGTCGAGGAACTCGTCGTCGACCTTCTCGGTGAGCAGCGTGAGCACCGCGTCGGCGCCCGCGATGCGCCGCAGGCACTCCTCGCGGGAGATGGTCTCCTCCTCGTCCCACATCCACACGTCGTGCTCGGCCTTGAGCAACTCGACGCCTTCGGTGGGAATGCGGTTGGTGATGACGATCCGCGCCATGTCAGGCCTGCCCTTCCGTCTCGCCGGTCTCGATCCACGCCTTGAGCTTGGTCAGACCCTCGGTGATGTCGTCAGCCGGCAGCCCCGAGTAGGCGAACCGTACGTACTGGCGCTCCTCGCCCGGCTGGGGCCGGCCGAAGTGCTTGCGGGTGCAGAACGACACGCCGGTGGCGTGCAGCGCCTGGGTCGCGAAGTCGTTGACCTCCTCGATGCCCCGGGCCGCCATCGCCTGCGTGACATCGGGGAACAGGTAGAACGTGGATTCCGGCCGGGCGATCTGCACCCCTGAGATCGTCTCGAGCACATCGACCGCAGCGTCGCGGCGACCCTTGAGCGTCTGCAGGATCTGCTGCACCTCACTTTGGTCACCGCGCAACCCGGCGGCGCCCGCGTGCTGGATGAAGTGCGTCGTGCACGACTCGTTGTTCGTGTTCATCGTGCCCATGACCTGGGCCACCTCGGCCGGGGCGATTCCGGCCCCCAGACGCCAGCCCGTCATCGCGAACTTCTTGCTGAACGTGTAGAGGATGACGGTGCGCTGCGCCATCCCCGGCAGCGACGCGATGCTCGAGCTCACACCCGAATAGCGGGTCTCGAAGTACGCCTCGTCGGAGAGCACCCACAGGTCGTGCTCGATCGCCAGCTGCGCGATCGCCTCTCGCTCCGCGGCGGTCGATTCCGCCGAGATCGGGTTCTGCAGGTCGTTGTAGATGATCGCGCTCGTGCGGTCGGTGATCAGCGAACGCACCCGGTCGAGGTCGATCGCGAAGCCGGAGTCGGTGGGCACATAGCCGTACGGCACCGCCTCCCCGCCGAGGTACTCGATCTGCGACTCGTAGATCGGGAAGCCGGGGTTGGGGTAGAGCACCTGGGTGCCCTCGTTCATGACCGCCTGGAGGAACTTCGTGATGACCGGCTTGCCGCCGGGCTGCACGACGACGTTCTCGGGGGTGTAGGCCGTGCCGCGACGCTCGTTCGTGTCGTCGGCGAGTGCCTCGCGAAGTGGCATGATGCCCGGTCCGGGGCAGTAGCCGGTGTAGCCGTCGGCGATCGCCTTGGCCGCCGCCTCGGTGATGACCCGCGGCGTTGCGAGGTCGATGTCGCCGAGGTGGAACGGATAGACCCGGTGCCCCTGCGCGGCCCATGCCGCGGCGGCCGCCGAGACGGCGAACGCCGTCTCCGTGCCGAGTCGATCCAGTCGGTGCGCTAGTGCCATACAGGCTCCTTTCGATATCCCCGGCCGGCGCGGTGCCTAGGTCCGGGGTGGCGCGGCCGTCGCCTCGCGCGGTCAGCCTAGGTGGGCGACCCGGGGTTACGGGAGACGTTGAACGGATCGGTTCCCGCTGGTAGACCCGCTGAAACGAGTCAGCCTCGCCACGTGACGACGGCCGTCCGCAGGCGGGCGCACCAACGTCGTCCGCCCGTACCCGACCGACCGCGCCGCACCCTAGGCTGAGGCGGACGACGAGGTCGATTGCCGGAGGTGGCGACAATGACGGAAGCCGGAACACGCAGCGAGGGCGGCCCGGGCCATGTGGTGGTGGCGTGTGACAAGTTCAAGGGCTCCCTGACCGCCGGTCAGGTGCTGGCGTGCATCGCCGACGGCCTGCGCCGCGCCGACCCGGACCGCGGCGTGGAGACGGTCGTCGTGGCCGACGGCGGAGACGGCACCCTGGACGCCGCCCTGTCGGCGGGCTACGAGCGCGTGCCGGTGACCGTCGACGGCCCCACCGGTGAACCCGTCGAGACGGCCTACGCGGTGCTCGACGGGGTCGCCGTCGTCGAGATGGCCGACGCCTGCGGCCTCGTGCGGCTGCCCGGCGGTGAGCTGGCGCCGCTGACCGCCTCCAGCCGCGGGGCCGGGCAGGTGCTCGCCGCGGCCCTCGACGCCGGCGTCGACCGCATCGTCTTCGGGGTCGGCGGCAGTGCCTCCAACGACGGCGGTGCCGGCATGCTGCAGGCCCTCGGGGCACGGCTCCTCGACGCCCGGGGCGACGACCTGCCTGCTGGCGGCGGGCCGCTCGCCGACCTGCACACCCTCGACCTGTCCGGCCTGCACCCGCGGCTGAGCGAGGTCGACCTCACGCTGGCCAGCGACGTCAACAACCCGCTGCTCGGCGAGCGCGGCGCGGTCGCGATCTTCGGCCCGCAGAAGGGCGCCGACGAGGCGAAGCGCGAGCAGCTGGAGGCCGCGTTGACGCGGTTCTCGTCGGCCGTCACGGCGGCCACCGGTCGCGACGACACCGGCCGGCCCGGAGCCGGTGCCGCCGGGGGCGTCGGATACGCCGCGCTCGCCGTGCTCGACGCCGACATGCGCCCCGGCATCGAGCTGCTGCTCGAGCTGACCGGCTTCGAACAGATGCTGCCAGGCGCCTCGCTCGTCATCACCGGCGAGGGCTCGCTCGACGAGCAGACGCCGCTCGGCAAGGCGCCCGCGGGCGTCGCCTCCGCCGCGCGCGCCGCCGGCGTGCCCGTGGTCGCCGTCTGCGGCCGGGCGCTGCTCACCCAGGAGCAGGCCGCCGACTCCGGCATCGAGCACGTCTACGCGCTCACCGACCTCGAACCCGACCCAGCCGTCTGCATGAGCGATGCCGGGCGGCTGCTCGTCGACCTTGCCGAGAAGGTCGGTCGCGAGCATCCCGCCTGAGCGCCGGGATCGGCGGGAGCGCCGGTACCCGTGGCCCGGGCCCGCCGGCGACAGCGCCGTTCGGCGGCGTCGGCGGTATCCTCCGGGAGTGACTACCCTCGGCATCGACCCCGGGCTGCCCCCGTTCGCCAAGATCCTCGTCGCCAACCGCGGCGAGATCGCGATCCGCGCCTTCCGCGCCGCCTACGAGCTCGGCTCGCGCAGCGTCGCGATCTTTCCCTACGAAGACCGGGGCAGCGAGCACCGGCTCAAGGCCGACGAGAGCTACGAGATCGGGGAGCGCGGCCATCCCGTGCGCGCCTACCTCGATCCCGAACTCATCGTCGCGGCCGCCAAGGAGGCGGGCGCCGACGCCGTCTATCCCGGCTACGGATTCCTCTCCGAGAACCCGCTGCTCGCCGAGGCCTGCGAGCGCGAGGGCATCACGTTCATCGGTCCCAGCTCCCAGGTGCTCTCGCTGACCGGCGACAAGTCGCGCGCGATCGCGGCCGCCAAGGCCGCGGGCGTGCCGACCCTGCAGGGCGTGCCGCCCACCCGCGACGCGGCCGCGCTCGTGGAGTCGGCGCAGGGGCTGGAGTTCCCGGTGTTCGTCAAGGCCGTCGCGGGCGGGGGCGGGCGCGGCATGCGCCGGGTCGACGAGCCCGGGCAGTTGCGGGAGGCGGTCGAGGCCTGCATGCGAGAGGCCGAGGGCGCCTTCGGCGACGGGACGGTCTTCATCGAGCGGGCGGTCGTCGACCCGCGCCACATCGAGGTGCAGATCCTGGCCGACGGCAGCGGAGAGGTCATGCACCTCTTCGAGCGGGACTGCTCGGTGCAGCGCCGACACCAGAAGGTCGTCGAGATCGCGCCCGCACCCAACCTGGATCCGCACGTGCGCGAGGCGATCTGCGCCGACGCGGTGCGCTTCGCCCGCGAGATCGGCTACGCCAACGCCGGCACCGTCGAGTTTCTCGTCGACACGGCCGGGCGGCATCACTTCATCGAGATGAACCCGCGGATCCAGGTGGAGCACACGGTCACCGAGGAGGTCACGGACGTCGACCTCGTGCAGTCCCAGATGCGGATCGCCGGCGGGGCCACCCTCGCCGACCTCGGGCTGTCACAGGACTCTGTGCGGTTGCGCGGCGCCGCCCTGCAGTGCCGGATCACCACCGAAGACCCGGCGAACGGGTTTCGCCCCGACACCGGCAAGATCTCCACTTACCGCTCCCCGGGCGGCGCGGGGGTGCGGGTCGACGGCGGCACGACGTTCGCCGGTGCGACGATCAGCCCGCACTTCGACTCCCTGTTGGCCAAGCTGACCTGCCGGGGCCGCGATCACCAGGCGGCCGTGGCCCGGGCCGCGCGGGCCGTCGCGGAGTTCCGCATCCGCGGCGTGAGCACCAACATCCCGTTCCTGCAGGCTCTGCTCGACGAGCCCGACTTTCGCGCGGGCCGCCTCGACACCTCCTTCATCGAGCGCCACCCGCACCTGCTGACCGCGCGCGGCTCGGCCGACCGCGGCACCAAGCTGCTCACCTATCTGGCGGAGACCTCGGTGAACCGGCCGCACGGCGACGCCCCGGTCGCGCTCGAGCCGCGCACCAAGCTGCCGTCGATCGACCGTTCGACACCGCCTCCGGACGGCAGCCGGCAGTTGTTGCGCTCGCACGGGCCCGAGGGCTTCGCGCGCCGGCTGCGCGAGCAGAACGTCGTCGCGGTCACCGATACGACGTTCCGTGACGCCCACCAATCGCTGCTCGCCACGCGGGTGCGCACGTACGACCTGCTCGGCGTGGCCGGTCACGTCGCCCGGCTCACCCCGCAGCTGTGGTCGCTGGAGGCCTGGGGCGGCGCGACCTACGACGTCGCCCTGCGCTTTCTGTCCGAGGACCCCTGGGAGCGGCTGGCACGGCTCCGGGAGGCGGTGCCGAACATCTGCCTGCAGATGCTCCTTCGCGGGCGCAACACCGTCGGCTACACCCCGTACCCGACCGAGGTCACCGACGCATTCGTCGCCGAGGCCGCGGCCACCGGCATCGACGTGTTCCGGATCTTCGACGCCCTCAACGACGTCGAGCAGATGCGCCCGGCGATCGAGGCGGTGCGCTCCACCGGCTCCGCGGTGGCCGAGGTGGCGCTGTGCTACACCGGCGACCTGTGCGACCCGCGCGAATCGCTGTACACCCTGGACTACTACCTGCGCCTCGCCGAGTCGATCGTGCAGGCCGGTGCCCACATCATCGCGATCAAGGACATGGCCGGTCTGCTGCGGGCTCCCGCCGCCCGAACCCTGGTCAGCGCCCTGCGGGAGCGCTTCGACCTGCCGGTGCATCTGCACACCCACGACACGGCCGGGGGGCAGCTGGCCACGCTGACCGCGGCGATCGACGCCGGGGTCGACGCCGTCGATGCGGCGTGCGCGGCGCTGGCCGGCACGACCTCGCAGGTGGCGCTGAGCTCGCTGGTCGCCGCCACCGACCACTCGGCGCGCGACACCGGCCTGTCGTTGGACGCCGTCTGCTCCCTGGAGCCCTACTGGGAGGCGGTGCGGCGGGTCTACGCGCCGTTCGAGTCCGGCCTGCCCGCGCCGACCGGCCGGGTCTACCGCCACGAGATCCCCGGCGGCCAGTTGAGCAACCTGCGCCAGCAGGCGACCGCGCTGGGGCTGGGGGAGAAGTTCGAGCAGATCGAGGACATGTACGCCGCGGCCGACCGGATCCTGGGGCGGCTCGTCAAGGTGACCCCCAGCAGCAAGGTCGTCGGTGACCTCGCGCTGCACCTCGTGGCGGTGGGCGCCGACCCGGATGACTTCGAGGCCAACCCGCAGAAGTACGACGTGCCCGACTCCGTCGTCGGCTTTCTCTCCGGCGAGCTCGGCGACCCGCCGGGCGGCTGGCCCGAACCGTTCCGCAGCCGGGCTCTGAAGGGCCGCACGGTCAAGGCGCCCGCGGCGCAGCTCGACGACGCGCAGCGGCACGGACTGGCCACCGATCGCCGGGCCACCCTGAACGAGTTGCTGTTTCCCGGGCCGACGCGCGACTTCCTCGCCACGTCGTCGGCCTACGGCAACCTGTCGGTGCTCTCGTCGATCGACTTCTTCTACGGGCTGCGCCCCGGCGACGAGCACGAGGTGCGGCTCGAGGAGGGCAAGGTGCTGCTGCTCGGCCTCGAGGCGGTCGGGCGGGCCGACGACCGCGGATATCGCACAGTGATGTGTGTCATCAACGGTCAGCTGCGGCCGATGCAGGTGCGTGACACCTCGATCGCCGCCGACGTCGCGGATCTGGAGAAGGCCGATCCCGGCCGGCCGGGGCACGTCGGGGCCCCGTTCGCCGGAGCGGTCACGGTGACCGTCTCTGAGGGCGAGGAGGTGGCCGCCGGGCAGGCCGTGGCGACGATCGAGGCGATGAAGATGGAGGCCTCGATCACCACCCCGGTGGCCGGCGTCGTCGAGCGCGTCGTGATCGCCGACACCGGCCAGCTCGAGGGCGGCGACCTCGTGGTGGTCATCGCCCCCGCGGAGGGCCACGCGAACTAGACGGGCGGCGCGGTGATCGTCAGCGGCGGCTGACCCTGCCCGGGGGCTAGGTCAGCTCGACACCGCGGCGGCGAGGCGGCCGAGGCTGTCCTCCAACTCCGACTCCGAGACCAGCGGGAAGCTGACCTTCTTGAGCAGGTCCTTGTCGGTGACCGCCGACCAGTCGTAGGTCAGGCTGACGTCGGTGCTGTCGGCGTCCTGCGGCTTGAGCTCCCACACCCACTGCCAGCCGGGCGGCTCGGTGCCGGCGGGGGCGGTCTTCCACGCGAGCAGCTTGTTCTCGTCGTAGCCGACGACGTGGTTGTCGGTCTTGTACTCCCCGCCCATGTGGTCGCCCTCCATGTTCATCGTGAAGACCTGGCCGGTGGCGGTGATCCGGTCGGTCTTGTCGTCGGACACGATGAAACCCGAGCCGTCCAGCTCGGCGTGCCGCTGCGGGTTCGACAGCACGGTGAAGATGTCGGCCGCGGAGGCGTCGATGGTCCGGGAGACGGTGATCTTCTTGTCGTCGCTCATGACGCCCAGCCTGGTGGCCGAGGCGCCCGCGCGCCACCGGAATGACACTGGCCGCCGGACCGGTTCGGGTGGTCAGTCGTCGGTGAGCCAGTGCGGGACGGTCTTCTGGCAGTCGCCGACGACGTGGGCGTCGAAGTCGTCCTCGTAGGGGGTGTCGTCGTCGAGGTTGACGTTGACGCACAGGGCCCCGGCGCGGCGGGCGATCGGGATGAGCCAGCGGGCCGGGGTGACGAACGCCGACGTGCCGATCGCCAGCACGAGGTCGGCCTCGCGGACCGCCCGCTCCGAGGCCTCCCAGACGTCCGGGTCGAGGGGCTCGCCGAACAGCACGACGTCGGGCCGCAACCGGCCGCCGCACGCGGGGCACGCCGGGATGTGGCCCGGCTCCGGCTCGTCGGTGAAGTCGATGTCGCCGACGTAGTAGCACCCGGGTTCGATGCACACGTCGCGCGCGGCCGACCCGTGCAGCTCGAGCACGTCGCGGGAGCCGGCATCCTGGTGCAGGCCGTCGACGTTCTGGGTGATGATCTGCACCTGCGCGCGCGCCAACGCCAGGTGCGCGGGCGAGGGGCCGGCGGCGATCGCCTGCCGGCGGATGCCGCCCCACACGTCCCACAACACCGGCAGGTTTCCCGGCAGCAGCGACGACTCCATCGCCGTCGCCAGGTCGGGGCGGGCCGTCCACAGGCCGCCGATGCCGCGGAAGGTCGCCAGGCCGGCCGCCGCGCTGATCCCGGCCCCGGTGAGCGCCACCACCTTGCGGTAGCGGTTGCGGGGGGCCACCTCGGCCAGCGTCGGCGTCATGTCACCGATTCTCAGGGACGCGGGGCCGGCTCTGCACAGCACATCGGCGAAAACGGGCCGGACGTCCTGCATCTATCGGGCGCGCCCGCGTGCGGGGAGCCGGCCGCGCGGCCGGCTCCGGCGGGGAATCGCAGGCCGGCGGCACTCAACGACACGCGCCGCCGGGCGATTGAGGGTCCATGGCCTACCGCCGCCGACCCCGGGGGGCGCATCGCGGCCGCGCAACGGAGGTGCCGCATGGCGACTGGACGGCTGGGACGAACCGATGACCTCGCGCCCGCTCGGCGTGCGGCCGCCGCGTTGGTCGCCCTCGCGTGCGCCCTGCCGGCGCTGGGGGTGCTGCAACCGTCCTCGGCCACGGCGGCCACGCCATCAGCTGCACACAAGTCTGTGCCGACAGCCGAGCCGGCCACCGAGGAGCCGGAGCGGCCGGAGCAGACCGAGGTCGAACCGACGGGCGACGTCATCGTGCGCTTCAAGGAGGGCACGGGCGCCGCGAGCTCCACGGTCGGGCGGGAGAAGGCCCTCGACGCGGTCTCGGCGACGTCGGACACCGACCTGGCGCCCGAGCGCACCCTGAGCACCGGCGCCACCCTCGTGCAGGGTGGCGAGCCGGGCGACGCCGCCGCGATCGCCGAGCGCTTCGAGGCCCGCCCCGACGTCGAGTACGCCGAGCCCGACCTGCGCTTCCGGCTCACCGCCGCCCCGAACGACCCGATGTACGCGCCCTACCAGTGGGACCTGTCCTCGTACCGCTACGGCATCGACGCCCCGGTCGGCTGGCTGCGCAGCCAGGGCAGCGGTGTCACGGTCGCAGTCGTCGACTCCGGCATCGTCGCCCACCCTGACCTCGCGGGACAGGTCGTGGCCGGGTACGACTTCATCAGCGACCCGCTGACCGCCCGCGACGGCAACGGCCGCGACAACAACCCCGCCGACCAGGGCGACTGGGAGCAGACCGACACCGACTGCTGGCCGGAGGCCGCCCCGTACGCCGCGAGCAGCTGGCACGGCACGCATGTCGCCGGCACGATCGGCGCCGTCTCCGGCAACGGCATCGGCGTCGCGGGGATCGCGCCGAAGGCCCGGATCCAGCCGGTGCGGGTCATCGGCCACTGCGGCGGCACGCTGTCGGACATCGCCGACGGGATCGCCTGGGCCAGCGGCGCGTCGGTCTCCGGGGTGCCCGCCAACGCCACTCCCGCCCGGGTCGTCAACGTCTCCCTGTCGGGCGCGACGACGTGCCCGGTCACCATGCAGTCGGCGATCACCACGGCCACCCAGCGCGGCGCGCTCGTCGTCACCGCCGCGGGCAACTCCTCCTCCTCGGCCACCTACGAGGCCCCCGGCAACTGCACCGGCGTGCTCAACGTCGCCGCGACCGCCCGCAACGGCACCCGGGCCTGGTACTCCAACTACGTCGGCACGAACGCGATCGCCGCGCCCGGGGGAGACGACGACAACCCGATCATCTCCACGATCGACACGGGCGCGACGACCCCGCAGACCCCCGACTACGGCCCCATGATGGGCACGTCGATGGCAGCCCCGCACGTCTCCGGCGTCGCGGCGCTCGTGTCTGCGGCGCGTCCCGGACTGACCGGCGCGCAGGTGCGTTCGCTCCTCATGCGCTCGGCGCGGCCGTTCCCGGTGAACTGCGACCGGTGCGGAGCCGGGCTGGTCGACGCCGGCCGCGCCGTCGCACTCGCCACCGGCACCCCGCTGCCGAGGCCGCCCGTCAACGACGCGACGCCGGTGCCGGCCAAGGTCGCCACCGGCAAGGCCCGGCTGGCCTGGGCGGCGTTCCCCGGCGCCCGCGGACCCGTGCGGTACGCCGTGCAGTGGCGCCTCATCAACGTGGGCACCGGGGGCGTGCGCTCCTACGGGCCCTGGACGGGGCTGACCAGCTCGACGACCGCGACCTCGATGTGGCCGAGGGGTCTGGCCGGCCGCGCGTACCAGTTCCGGGTACGGGCCACCGACGCCGCCGGGATCGTCAGCGCCTGGTCGACCCCGACGTCGGTCGGGGTGCCCGCCGACATGTCGACGGCCGTCGGCTCACGCACCGGCACGTGGCGGGCGGTCGCCAACGCCTCGGCCGTTTCCGGATCGCTGGTGCAGACCGCCTCCACCGGCGCGACGTGGACGCTGCCGGCCACCTACGCCGCCGGCGTCGCGGTCATCGCCGGGAAAGGCCCGGGGTACGGCGCGGTCGACGTCTACGTCGACGGCACGCGGCACGCGCGGGTGTCGACGAGCGCCACCGCGCTCAGCGGCGCCAACACCGTCTCCACCGTGCGGTTTCCGTACGGGCGGCACGTGATCCGGTTCGTGCGGGTCTCCGGCACCGTCGCCCTCGACGCCGTCGCGTACGTGCGCTGAGCGGTCAGCCCGCCGCGCGGTGCGCCGAAGAGGCGGTCAGTCGGCCGGTTGCACGACGGGCACGAGGGCGCGGGTGCGCTCGACGAGGCCGAGGTCGATGTCGGCGACGAGCACGTCGGGCTCGTGCGTGAGGCGGGCGCGCACGCCGCCGGTGGGGTCGACGAGGGCGCTGCGGCCCAGGCCGAGCGGGGCGCTGCCCTGCGGCGGCGTCCACGCCTGGTCGCAGGCGAGTAGCCACGCCTGGGCGTCCATGGCGCGGGCGCGCACGAGCAGGTCCCACTGCTGCGCCTTGCCGGGGCCCTCGCCCCAGGAGGCGGGGAGCACGACGAGCTGCGCCCCCGCCCGCCCCAGCGCGGTGAACTGGTCGGCGAAGCGCACGTCGTAGCAGGTCGCCAGGCCCACGCGCACGCCGTCGACGACCGCCGTCACGAGCTCGGAGCCGGGCGCCACCGTCTCCGACTCCTTGGAGCCGAACGCGTCGTAGAGGTGGATCTTGCGGTAGACGGCCTCGCCGTCGGGTCCGGTCAGCAGCAGCGTGTTGTGCACCCGGCCGTCGGGTGCGGGCTCGAACATGCCGGCGACCACGGTGATCCCGTGCCGCCGCGCCGCTTCGCGCAGCCCCTGCGCGAACGGGCCGTCGAGCGGCTGCGCGACCTCGGCCAGCGGCGTCGCGAAGTGTGCCATCGAGGCTTCCGGCAGCACCGCGAGGCGGGCGCCGCCGTCCGCGGCCCGCGCGATCGCCGCGTTCGCCGTCTCGAGGTTCTCGGTCGGGTCGGACGACGAGAGGATCTGGCAGGCGGCGACGCGCAGCGTGTCATCGGTCGACTCGGGCATGCAGACCACCCTGCCACGGGCGCTCGCGGGGGAGCGCGGGGGCGCGCGATCAGGTGGAGGTCAGGTGCCCGTCTCGTCGGCGGAGTCGGTCTGCAGCCCGAGCGCCCGCGCGCACGCGGCGATGTCGCAACGGCTCAGGCCGGCCTCGGCGAACGGGAAGATGACGCGCTGCCGCCGAACGGCGTGCATCGGGGCGCCCGAACGCGCTTCGGCGACATCGCAATAGGCGATCGTGTCGATGGGCAGCTCGGCGAGGGCCCGGCGCGTCGAGCCGTGGCCGGCAGGCCCCCAGGTGCGCAGCACGGGCAGGCCGAGGGCGTCGGCGACCAGCTGCGCGAGGGCGTCCGCGGCCGGAGCCGGGCGCTGCGTCGGGTCGAGCACGAGCACCACCCGCTGAGCGCCGAGAGCCCGGGCGCTGATCGTCAGCAGGAGCGCCGAGCGCGGGTCGCCGCCGAAGACGACCCCGACCCGACCGGCCCCGATGAGGGTGGCCTGCACGCGACCGACCATCCCGGCGAGATCGGCCGCGACGGGATCGTCCTGGCAGCGGTCCGGCGCCGCGAACGCGGGACCGAAGTCGTCCCGCCACGCTGTCAGGCCCTGAGCGCTCATGGCCTCCAGTGTCCGTCGACCGGGCCGCGGCGGCTCGGCCGACATGCCGCGAATAGATACGAGATGTCTTGCGACGGTGTGCTTCTCGGGCGGACGACCGACTCGGTCGCCGGCCTCTGGCGCAGGGCGCCGCGCTGCCGGTTCGTCCGTTTCACCAGGTGGGGCCTGCCAGGTGGACGGCGCGTTACCGTCCGGTCACGGTGCGAGTCGACCGTGCCGCATCCCGTGTCGAGGGCCGCTCGGCCGGGTATTGTTCGGGCGCAGACAGGCCGGACAACACGGGCGACATGGAGCCCTCGGCCATGGCAGAGAGGGTCAACATGACCGCACTCGGCGTCATCTTCATCGCCGCCGCCGCGCTCGTGGGAGGCGCCGCCTTCTGGGTCGCTTCGTCGAACGCCTCCATCGAGGCCACGGTCGAGCTGTTCAACAACACCCTCAGCCTCACGCCGCTGACGATGTTCCTCGCCGGCGCGCTGACCGTCTTCCTCCTCCTCATCGGCCTGTGGATGGTGGCGTCGGCGGCACGTCGCCGCGCTCGCCGCAACAAGCAGCGCCGCGACCTCGAGAAGCAGGCGCGCGAGCAGGAGCGCGAGCTCGCGCAGACCCGCGCCCGCCTCGCCGAGGGCGAGCGCAAGAACGCCCAGCATGTGCGCACCGAGCCCGCCCGCACCGAGCCCG
>NZ_BCNQ01000024.1 GCF_001515525.1 Piscicoccus intestinalis NBRC 104926
GCGGGCGCAGGCCCGCCGGGTCATCGCCGCCCTGCTGCTCGGCGCCGCGGTGTGGGCAGGGATCACCGCCTTCGCGCCGTCGGAGCCCGAGCGGGAGCAGACTGTCACGCTGACCCGCGACCTGCCGGCCGGGCATCGCCTCGCCGCCGACGACCTGACCAGCGTGCCCGTCGAGCCGCGGCACGCACCCGCCTCCCGGCTCACCGACTCCGCCGGGGCCGTCGGACAGGTGCTGGCGCACTCGATGGAACGCGGCGAGGTACTCACCGCGGCGCGGCTGCGGCCCGCCCGCGAACTGACCGGGCTGACCCTCGACGAGCGCGCGCTGCACGTGCCCGTCTCCGACCGCGGGTCGCTCGCCCTCGTGCGCCCGGGTGACCGGGTCGACGTGGTGTCGTCCGCGACCGGTGAACTGGTGGGGGCCGGGCTGCTGGTGCTCTCGATCGACGCGGCGAGCGAGGAGGGCGACAGCGACGCGGCGGGCCTCGTGCTCGCGGTGCCGCCGGCCGACGTGGGCCGGATCGTGCCCGCCGCCGTCGGGTCGAACGCCGACGGGGTGCAGGTGGCCCTGCGCGCCGACCGCCCGCCTCCGTGAGCTGCGGACAGCGTCCGCACTGCTGAACACTGCTGAACACTGCTGAACACCGCTGAACACTGCAGAAATCATTCCACCCAGGCATGACCGCGCGGTGTTAATTCCGGCCGCGTGTTACCACACGATCGCGTGCCGAGGCACGAGATGCGCTTGAGCTCGTTTTACGAATCCCTATGCTCTCTGGGGGCGCCCCGGCGTCCGTCTGGCCCACCGTCGAGTCCGACAAAGCGCCTCATCATTTTTCGCATCTCAGAAAGGGACCTACATTGCTTCAGGGGTTCAAGGACTTCATCCTGCGCGGCAACGTCATCGAGCTGGCCGTCGCGGTCGTCGTCGGTAGCGCTTTCCAGGCCGTCGTCGACACGTTCGTCTCGGCGATCGTCACGCCGATCATCAACGCCGCCGGCAGCCCGGAGAGCTCTGGCCTGGGCTTCTCCCTGCGCAGCGACACCGCGGAGATGGCGCAGAACACGTTCATCAACTTCTCGACGATCATCAACGCGCTCATCGTCTTCATCATCACGGCGGCCGTTGTCTACTTCATCTTCGTGCTGCCGATGAACAAGCTCTCCGAGCGGCGCAAGAAGGGCGTCGAGCCGGAGCCGGAGGCGCCGTCCGAGGAGGTCATCCTGCTGCAGGAGATCCGCGACGAACTGCGCGGCCGCCGCGCCTGATTCTCGCCCCCGGGCGAGCGGCATCAGCCCCGCGCGACAGCGGGCCGCGAAAGCTCAGGCCGAACTCTCGACAGGAACGCCCGGTGCCGATCGGCGCCGGCGTTTCGTCGTATTCACTCCCAATGCGGCGGGCGCTGCGCCCGCAGCCACTCGTCCCGGGCCGATCGACCCGGCGCCTCCCCCCACCCGTCGTCGGTGTCGTCCGTCGTCTGCTCGAGCCCCGACACCGCGCCCGCGCCGACGCCACCCTGATTGCCAGCGCCTGTGCCACCGACGCCGTCTTTGCCACCGGCTCCGCCGTCCTTGCCAGCGTCCTCGCCGCCACCCTCGCCGAGTGCGCCGGATCGCTCACCGGTGGGTTCACTGACGACGCGCCGCCTCCCGACGCGCCGGATCGAGCCGGTCACGCCCGCTCGGCGGACACCTGACCCGCGGCCCCACCGGCCGCGCGGCCCTGCGCCCCACCCTTCGAGCGGCGCTTCGGGCGAGCGGCCTCCGAGGCCGTCTCGCCGGTCGAGGCACCGGTCGCGCCGGTCGAGGTGCTCGTCGCACCGGTCGCCTCCCCCGGCCGCTCCGGAGGCGGTTCGGGCGCCACGGCCTCCACCGCCACGCCGTCGAAGGTTCCGGCGGTCACGCCCCGCCCGGCGATGCCGCCGACCGTGGGTGCGCCTCGCCGGGCGCGTCCACGCGGCCGGGTCGACCAACTGCGGGCGTCGGCGGCGCGCACCGCGTCGAGCACGCGGGCGACGTCGCGGGCGGGGTCGGCGAACACGTCGGCGCTGCACACCCCGACGTACTCCCAGCCGAGGGTCCGCAACCGTCCGGGCCGCAGCAGCTCGCGCTCTCGGGTGTCGGCGGTCGCGGCGTACCGCGGCCCGTCGGACTCCACCGCGACGACGGCGTGCCCCGAGTGATGCGGGTCTTCGACGACGAGGTCGATCGGCTCGTGGCCCTCCCCGAAGCGCTCCCGCACGACGAGGCCCCCCTGCCGTAGCCGCACCGCGAATTCACCGAGCACCGGGTCGGATTCGGCGCGCGCCGGAGCCTGGTCGAGCACCCGGGCGGCAGTCGCGCCGCGCGCAGCGAGGCCCGAGGACCCCGGGGCGTCGGCAGGCTCCGCCGAGCCCGCCGAACCAGAGGTGTCCGGAACGTCCGGGGCGTCCGGGGCGTCCGACGGCGAGCGGCCGGGGGCGTCGGCGCGGAAGTCGACGCGCGTCTCGGCGCGCTCGTGCAGCTCGGGCCGACCCTCGCGGGCGCAGTGCTCGAGCAGCTCGCGCAGCAGGGTCGCGCCGTGCGAGCGCAGTCGCCCGTCGAGTTCGTCGGGGGTGAGGCTGGAGACCACGGTCAGCCGCCGCCGGGCGGTGGTCAACGCGACCGCGAGCGCACGGGGGCCGTCGTCGCGGGAAAGCACCCCGAGGGGGTCCTGGCCGTGGGCGTCGACGGGGTCGACCCCGACGCTGAGATAGAGCGCGTCGCGGGAGTGGCACTGCAGTTCGTCGACCGGCACGACGATCACCGGTTCGGGGCGCGACTCGTCGAAGAAGTCGACGACGTCGGGGTCGCGTTCGCTGTCGAGCCGCTGCCGCAGCCGCTCCAGCAGGCGGTCGGCGTGATCGCGTCCGAGGGCGGCGACGGCCACGGTCTCCGTCGGGCGCATGACAGCGTGCTGCACGACGAGGTCGACGACGCGGTCGGCCTCCACCTCGCGCAGGTCCGGGAGCAGGTCGTCGGCGGAGCGTTGCCCGGCGGGCGGGGTCGCGTCGGTGCCGTCGTCGCCGGGGTCGACGAGCACGAGCCGCACGGCCTGGGTGCCGGCCGAACCGGCTCCGGGGAGGGCCTGCAGCCGCCCGCCGTAGAAGTGTTCGTCGGCGAAGCCCACGAGCCGCTCGTCGTAGCTGCGGTAGTGCGTGCGCAGCGAGTGCCGCTCGAGCTCGCGCCCGAGGATCTCCAGCAGCGACGGGCCGCTGGCGGCGGCGGCGCGGGCGCCCGGCCGGGGCACGCTCGTCGTGAACGGTCGCGGAGCGAGCTGACGGGAGTCACCGACGAGCAGCACCTGGCGGGCGCGGGCGAACGCGGAGACCACGTGCGCGGGGTCGAGCCGGCCGGCGTCCTCGACGATGACGACGTCGAAGAACTGGCGCGGCGGCAGCGTCGAGGCGACGACCAGCGGGCTGAGCAGCCACGCGGGCCGGGCGGCGAGCACGAGTTCGGGTGCGGCCTGCACGAGCCGGTCCACCGACAGATGCCCGCCCAGCCGGGCCGCCTCCGAGTGCACGAGCCGTAGTTGGTCGCGGTGCGCCCCGGCGAGTTCGCGCACGGCCGTGCTGTGCCGGGCGAGCACGATGTCGGCGTTGCTGCGGCGGACGGCCGCCTCGAGCGTGGCGTAGTCGCCCACGTCGCGTCGCAGCTGCTCGGCGTCGTGCCCGCCGACCTGGTCGTCCGTGCGCGCGATCTCGTCGAGAACCGAGCGCCACCACACGAATTCCATTTCGGCGGAGGTGAATTCCGGCCCGACACGGCGGTGGGCGAGGTCGTCCGCGAGCGGCGTGAGACCGAGGGAATCGATCTCGTCGAGCAGCGGCACAACGAGCGGGAGCACCTCCAGCCGGTCGGCGCGACCCGCGAGCCGGGCGGTGCGGGCACGCAGCTCGTCGAGCGGGGTGGCGAGCAGGTCGCCGCCGTCGGGGGTCGTCGCGAGACGCTCGGCGAGCCAGGCGAGGTCGGCGTCGAGGGCGTCCCACCGGGTCCGGGCTTCGACGAGGCCGCGAGGCACGCGCGGGGTGCTCGCCCCGCCCGAGACTCGCCGCCAGGTGACGGACTGCTCGTGCGCGCGGGCCAGCGCCTTGTGCAGGTCCTGCACGCCGGCCCCGTCGCGCACGAAGTCACGGGTGCGCCGGCGCAGCATCATCCGCGACCACCACGACTGGCGCAGGTCGTGGTCGCGGCGGTAGTCGGCGTCGCTGGTCGCGCCGAGATAGGGCACGAGGTCGACGGTGAACACCTCGGGGTGGAACGACTCGAGGGTCTCGCGCACCCCCTCGAGGAGACCGATCGCGGTCGCCCAGTCGGCGGGCACGTGGGCGGCGGTCAGGCCGCAGGAGTGCAGCACGTCGTCGAGGGCCGCGCGGTCGGCGTCGAGGCGGCCGGAACTCAGCTCGCGGGTGGAGTCCAGCGCCCGGCGCCGGGACTGCTCGTCGGTGATCCGGGCTTGCGCCCACGGGTCCTTGCGGCGCTCCTCCGACCAGGCCCCGGCCGCGGCGGCGCGGGTCAGCAGGTCGGCGGCGTGGGCCGCGCCGGCGCGGTCGAGCCGAGCGAGCACGTCCGCGGAGAGCCGCACCCGCGAGGTCGGGGGCCGGCGCGGACGCGTGAGCCGGGCCAGCGCGGCGAGCCCCTCGAAGACCGTGACGCCCCACGGTTCACGCGTGGAGTGCATCGCGGCGCGGTGGGCGTCGAGGCGGTGGGCGCGCGAGCGCAGCCCGTCGTGCAGGTCGGAGACGTCGGGCTCGCGATGCGGGGCCGCGGTCACCGACTCGACGGTGTCGCGGACGGCGACGGCGACCTGCCCGCGGTCGAGCCCTCCCTCGCCGACGCGCACGCTGAGCTGGTCGAGGCCGATCTCGGTGAGCCGGTCGGTGAGGTCGGTCAGCGGCGCGGCCGGTTCGGAGACCACCAGCACCCGTTTGCCGTCGGCGAGCAGCGCGGCGACCGCGTTGGTGATCGTCTGCGTGCGGCCGGTGCCGGCCGGGGCGTCGAGGGCGACATCGCGCCCGGCGCGCACCGCAGCGACGACCGCGCGCTGGGCGGCGTCGGAGTCGAGCACGAGCAACTCGTCGGCCGGGTCGGTGCCGGAGCCGGAGCCGGAGGCACCGGCCGCGGGGCGCGGCCCGGGCACCGGTCGACCGAGCGCGTCCGAGGGCGTGGAGCGTTCGGCGTCGCGGGTGGCCTTGGCGAGGGTCGCGACGAGCGGCCCGGCGGCCAGATCGGAGCCGTGCGCGACGAGGTCGGCGACGAGGGGCAGCTTGGCGTAGGAGAACGGCGCGAGCAGCTTGCGGTCGGAGACCTTGAACCCGGGCACGCCGCGGCACACCCGGCTCAGTTCGCGGAAGACCGGCATCGGGTCGAACCGGCGGGCGGAGTGGGCCAGCGCCGCGACCGCCTCCGGGTCGATGTCGATGCCCTGCTCGGAGGCGAGGTAGTGCACGAGCACCGGGTTGATCTCGACGGCCGGCGACAGGTCGATGTCATAGTCGCGGTGGCTGGGGTCGGTCGGCGAGAGCGTGCACCCGCGCAGCAGCACGGGCGCGACGGGGGCGCGGCGGGCGCCGGCGACGGTCCAGGTGGCCATGCCGATCGCCATGAACCCGGCGGACAGCCCCCGTTCGGTGGCCAGTTCCTGCGTCTTGTGCCGGATCGCCTCGGCCCGGCGCCGCGCCTCGGCGAACGCGCTCGGCTCGCGCACGAGGTCGGACAGCCGCGTGGCGCGCCCGGCCATGAGCATCGAGACGCCGCCGGGGTGGGCGGTGGTGAGGTCGAGGGTGCCGCCGGGCACATCGTCGAACCACAGCAGCGTGTTGGGTCCGCCGGCGTCGACGAGACGCCGCTGCCAGCCGCGCAGGGCCGCGAGCACGTACTCGGGCGGCTTGTGCTGGCTGGCGGGGGCGGACGCCCGCGGCGCACCGGGACTACCCGGCGCTGCGGGCGCTGCGGGGGTTTCGGAGGCGGCGGGAGCGTCGGTCTGCGGGCCCTTCGCGGCGTCCGGCGTCGCCGTCGGGGTGCTCGCGGGCGGCTCGGGTCGGTCGCTGGAGGGGGTGGAACTCACCGCTGAATCGTAACGGCAGGCTCCGGCGCGCCCAATGGCCTGCGCACAACCGGCTGCCGCACGGCGTGCTCAGCGAACGAGGACGAGAGCATCGCCGACGGGCCGCTCGGAGGCTCCGGAGACACGGTTGACGACCGCGCCGTCGATCGTCAGGGTCGTGGAGCCGCCGCCGTCGAGGTTGACGGCGTCGACCAGGCCGAGGCCGCGGGCCACCTGGGCCGCCTCGACGAGCGTGGCGCCGACGCTGGAGACCGATCGCCCGTCGATCGTCACGAGCTGGATCGTGCCGTCGGCGGTGCGGCCGATGATCGAGCGCGGGTGGCGACCGAAGAGCGTGGCGCTGCCGGTGTTTCGCACGATGTCGCCGCCGCGCACGAGCCGGTACCGGCCGCTGAGCCCGAAGGTGTCCGAGCGCAGCCGCATCCGGTCTCCGTTGCCGTCGAGGACGTACTCGTCGAGGCGCACGCAGCCGTCGTCGGCCTCCCGCAGGAGCTGCGCCGCGCGCGCCCCGGTGCCCTGCACGGAGAACTGCGCCGAGCTGAGCTTCGTGCCGCGGGTGGGGCTGACGCGCACGAGGCAGCCGTCGGGCCCGTAGACGGCCTCCGCGCCGGGGCCGCTGGGGGTGGTCGCCGCGAATCGCGGTGAGAACCGGACGAGTTCGCCGGTGGCGGCGGCGCACGCGTCGGCGTCGCCGGACGCGCAGGGGGCGGGCACGCGGGGCACGCGGTTGACGCCGGCGAGGGTGCGGCCCTTGTCGGTGGCGGTGTTGCGCACGTACCCCTTCCACGTGAACCGGCCCATCCGCAGGCGGCCGCGGTCGGCGTCGATGAACACGTTCTGCTCGGCGGTGCTGCCGGTCTGCTCGCTCATCACGGTGCCGGCGGTGACGGTGAGGCCGACCGGGTCGCCGCGGAAGGTCGTCGGCCCCTGGTAGTTGAAGAAGCTGCCGTTCATCGCGACCTTCGCGCCGGCCCAGGCGGCGATCCGCGAGGTGGCCTCGGGGGCCATGAGCGTGTTTCCGAACGCCGTCTCCAGGGTGTGCCGGCTGCGGCGCGGGTCGATGGTGACGACGTTGATGCGCCAGGGGCCGCGGCTGGTGACGTTGATGCGGGAGGCGGTGGCGGTGCCCTCCCCGCGCGTGATGACGGTGTGGGTGACCCCCGCGGCGAGGGCGCGCGTGGTGCGGGACTCGGGCAGGTCGTCGTCGCCGAGCCGGAGCCAGTCTCGTTGCGCGGCAAGCGCGCTCGCCGTGCCCGCGGCGGCGGACGAGGCGGTGGTCGGGCCGCGGACGCCGGCCGCGGCCGAGGCTGCAGAGGCAGCCGGGGTGACGCTGAGGGCCGTCGGGATCGCCACAGCCGCGGCCACCGCGGCACGCGTCGGGCGTGCGCAGCGGGCAGGGGGCCGGCCGGGCACCCGGAACACTTTCACCCGGAACACCTTCGGAGGCAGCTTCATGACGTCCCTTCTCATCCGTGGGTGCGGCGGTGAAGCAGCAGGCGGATGGAGCGGCCGCACACTCGGCGCGCGCGTCTCCGGCGCCGAGACGGCACGCTAGCGGCCCCGGGCGCGCCACTCGCGGGACGACACCTGAACAAACGGGGCATCTCGGATGACACGACGGCGCGCCCGCATGGGGCGCGGCCAGCTGCCCGCCTTCACCTGCGCACGAATCTCTTTGCGGCGCACGGGAGAAACTGGGCATCGGCGACAAGTTACGAATTGGATGTTCGTCCGGTTCGCCTGGTGGACATCGTGTCGCCGTCGAGTTGACGCGCTGTGGCCGGACCGGGAATCTGTGGGGCACAGTACGCCCCACCCGCCCCTTCCGAGGGATTAACCGGCGATGGATGATCAAGAGCGCCAGCACAAGTCCGTGCGCAGCATTCCCTCCGAGGGGCCGATGGTGCGCCCGCGCCGCACGCGGCCGCGGATGGGCTGGCGGGCGCTGGCGTACACCGCCTCCGGGGGGTTGTGGAATCCGGGGCCGAGCGAGAAGGAACAGCGGCACCGCGACCGCGAGTCGCAGATCGCGACGCAGCTGCGGGGCAAGCACGTGACGGCGTTCTTCTGCCTCAAGGGCGGGGTGAGCAAGACGTCGACGACGGCGGCGACGTCGGTGGCACTGGCGGACCTGCGGCCGGATCCGGTGTTCGCGATCGACGCGAACCCCGACGCGGGCGACCTGGCCGAGCGGCTGGTGGGCCGGCAGCTGGCGGGGATCACGGCGCTGTCGCGCAATGTCGACCGGATCGACTCCCTGGAGGACCTGTCGCAGTTCACGGTGACGGCGGGTCGGCTCACGGTGCTGCCGGGCGAGCCGAACCCGGTGTTGGGCGACTCGCTGAGCTCGGACGACTTCGAGCGGATCCTCGCGGTCATCCAGCGCTACTACTCGTACGTGCAGGTCGACTGCGGCACGGGCGTGACGCACCCGCTGATGCGCGGGATCCTCAAGTACGCGACGACGGTGGTCGTGCCGGCGGCGTGGTCGGTGACCGGCGCACGGCGGGCGGCGGAGACGATCGACTGGCTCGAGGACAACGGTTTCGAGCACCTGGCCAAGACGAGCATCTGTGTGTTGACGGCCAAGGACATCGTCAGCCGCAGCGTCGACAAGGGCGCGGTGCTGGAGCACCTGGGCAAGGCGGCCGACCTCATCGTCGTGCCGGCCGACCCGCACATGGCCGACGGCGGCACGTTCGACTGGGAGCTGCTGCGCCCGCACACGCAGGAGGCGTTCCTCGACATCGCCGAGGCGATCACGCGCCGCTTCGACCGCCCGCACCACGAGATCGCCGCGGAGCCGGAGCCGATCCTCGGCGGCGCCCTCGCCGACGAGCGCGGCCCGCGCCCGGGGTCGGACCGGCAGCCGGCGAGCCAGGACGCCTACGCCCGCAGCGAGCGCACCCGCCGCGGCCCCGACCGCCACGCCGGAGCCGGTCAGGGCGGCTCCACCGCCGTGCCCGCCCCCTCCCCCGACTCCGACCGCTCCCGTCAGCAGGCCTGAACTTCAGGCGCCGATCGGGCCGTTGCTGTTCGACTGCGGGCCCGATCGGCGCCGCACCGGCCCGGGTTACCCTGGGCTCCAGGTCCCACGCCCTCGTAGCTCAGGGGATAGAGCACCGCTCTCCTAAAGCGGGTGTCGCAGGTTCGAATCCTGCCGGGGGCACACGCAAAGAGCCCCTTCCATGTCGCGGGCCCACGTCGCGAACGCAGGACGCGAAGACGATCATCGTGCCGTCCCGCCCTGCGCACTGCGGGCCGATCGCTAGCGCTAGCGCTAGCATTAGGCATGCCTGCGCTGCACATTCGCGATGTCCCACCCGCGACTGTGGCTAGCCTGCGCGAGCGCGCCCGGCGCGAGGGAGTCTCCATGCAGGCGGTCCTACGACGGATCCTCAACGAGGCTGCAGCCGAGTCATCGAGAAGAGATGTCGTGGAGCCGCTGCGGTTGCACACGGCCCACACCACGCAGTCGGAGCGCTCGACGTCGACCTGGTCTCGCGAGGAGATCTATGACGCCTCGGCCAGATGACCACGTGCTGGTCGACACCAACGTCTTGCTATCCGCGAGCGATTCGGGTCGGCCCACCCACGCCGCTGCCGTCGAGGTCCTTCAGGAGTGACCTGCACAGGGGATCACCCTGTACACGTGCGGTCAGATCCTGCGGGAGTATCTCGTTGTCGCACCAGACCGGTGCGAGTCAACGGCCTCGGGCTCGCCGCCGCCGACGCCCTGGCGAACGCGGACACACTTGCCGACCGTCTGCGTTTCCTCGAAGAGACGCGCCTCGCCTACGTGCGCTGTAGGCAATTGGTCGAGGAGACCGGGAGCGGCGGAAAGCAGATTCAGGACGCGAACATCGCGGCCACCGGGTTGACCTACGGCATCGACGCCGTGGTCACCTTCAATACCAGCGACTTCGAAGGGTTTCCTGAACTGCGCGTCCTCTCCCCCGAGTACGAGCCGCGTGAGACCTAGCTGACCACCGACACTGGGCCACAGGACCGCATAGGGGTTTGTGTGGTGACCACTCACGAGAGGTCACGTTAGTCTCGTCTTGCAACACCGCAGGTCAGCGGGCTGACGGTCATGGCCGGTGCAGGGATTGACCACTCGAGGGCCGTCGAGTGGTCACCGCACGTAATGGCGTGTGGACCGACGACCGGAACCACGCCGTATGCCTGCGCCCCCGGCCCCGCGTTTCGACACGGAGGGCCCATCGGGAGAGGCTGGGGTATGGCACGCATGCAGGCCGACCGCCCCAGGCCACGGCGAGTGCTCGACCACGGCCGGACCACCCATCACGTGCGCCCGCGACGCCTCGCACTCCTCATCACGCTGCTCGCCACGATCCTGCTCGGTGCGTGCACATCACCGGCTCCCCCGACCGGCGCGCCGCAGCAGCCGGAGACGCGTACCGCGGCGACGTCCGAGCCGCCCGAGCCGCTGGAGCCGGGCAGCACCAGCCGCTCGGTCTCCGTCGACGGCATCGACCGCACCTACCGGGCCTACCGCCCGGAGAACCTCGCCGACCCGGCTCCGCTGATCCTCGCCTACCACGGCCGCGGGGGCGACGCCGCGGAGATGGAGGCCTCGACCGGCTGGGACGAGCAGGCCGACCGCACCGGCTCCGTCATCGTGTTCCCCAACGGCCTGGGCCGCAGCTTCAACGCCGGCGGCTGCTGCGGTCAGGCCGAGGGCGACGACATCGACGACGTCGCCGCCGCGCTGGCGATGATCGACGACGTCTCGGCCGCGATCCCGGTCGACCCCGACCGGGTCTACGCCACCGGCTTCTCCAACGGCGGGCACATGGTCTACCGGTTGGCCTGCGAGACCGACCGATTCGCGGCCATCGCACCCGTCTCCGGCGCCCGGCTCGGCTCCTGCGACGACCCGCACCAGACCTCGCTGCTGCACGTCCACGGGCTGCAAGACTCCAGCGTGCCGCCCGACGGCGAGTCCCGGCCCGGCGGCGTCGTCGTCCCCCCGCTGGAGGAGACGGTCGCGGACTGGCTGCGCGCGTTGACCTGTTCGACCCCCACCGAGTCGACGAGCGACGACGGCGACGTGCGGCGCTCCGACGCCGGCTGCGCGGACGGCCGAGCCGTCGACCTCATCACCCTCGAGACGTTCGGCCACGCCTGGCCCCGCTCCGGAGACGGTCTCGACGCCACCGAAGAGATCGCCCGGTTCTTCGCCGAGCACCACCGTTGACCGAGCGGCCGAACCCGGTCAGACGATGGAGACGAGCGCGAGCGCCCCGGCCAGCGTGTTGGCGCAGGCGTGCACCGCCCATCCCGGCACGAGCGAACCGCCGGCGAGCCGCTCGTTGAGCACCCCCAGGGCCGCCCCGACACCCCCGGTGACCAGGCCGATCACCAGCGCCGGGCCGAGACCCACCACCGCCAGGAAGGGCAGCAGGTGGATCAACCCGAAGAGCACCGCCTGCGTCGCGTTGCCGGCCCAGAAAGCCGCGCGGGCCGCGACCCGCTTGAGCACCAGGCCACGGAACAGGGTCTCCTCGCTGAAGGCCGTCTGCAGCAGCGCGTAGACCAGCACCGCGGGCAGCCCCACCCAGCCCCAGCCGTGGAACTGCGCGGTGGCCGTCTGCCCACTGAGGGACGGCACGAGCAGCGCCATCAAGGCGGTGAAACCGACGAGGGTGCCCAGCGACGCCGCCCACAGCCGACCCGCGTCGCCGCCGACCGGACGGTGCCACCCGAGCCATCGCAGAAACGGCTCCCGGCCGCGGGCCGTCACCAGCCACCACACGAACGCGATGAGCAGCGCCACCGCGGCCTGCACAACGGCCGAGATCACCAGGGACAGCAGAGCCGACGTGGTCACTGACCCATCCTCGCGCCAGGCAGCCGATCGTGCGGCGCTCTCGCGGCCTAAACTCCCCCGCGTGAGCGAGGCACGCATCCTGTCGACGAACACCGCCATCCCGCAGCCCGATCCCGCGGGCGCCGACCGCCGCTCGGGCATCACGAAGGTGCCGGCCGACCACCTCGACGTCTTCACCCCAGGCCCGAACTACGGAGACGGGTCGGGCGTCGAGGGCGATTTCGTCGGCGACTCCGAGCACCACGGGGGCGCGCAGAAGGCGGTGTACGCCTTCGCACGCGAGCAGCTCGACTACTGGGAGGCCGAACTCGGCCGCGCCCTGGGCCCGGGCGCCTTCGGGGAGAACCTCACGACCGTCGGCATCGACCTCGAACGGCTGCTCATCAACCAGCGCGTGCGACTCGGCTCCGCGCTGCTGGAGGTGTCGGTGCCGCGCACCCCGTGCCGCACGTTCGCGGCCCACGTCGGGGTGCCGCGCTGGACGAAGACCTTTGCCGCGCACGGGCGCTGCGGCGTCTACTTCCGGGTCGTGGAGCCCGGCGCGATCAGCGCCGGCGACACGCTCGAGTTGGAGGGGTCGCCCGGCCACGACGTCGACATGCTCACCGCGTTCGCCGCCGCGCTCGGCGACGACGCGGCCAGCGAGCGGGTGGTCGCCGCCGCCTGCCTGCCGCCGATGTACCACGAGCGGCACGTGCGGCGGCTCGCCAAGCGCGCGGGCTGACCCGGCCGCGCCGATGGACGATGCGGGCGCCCTGCTGGCGGCGCTGGAGGAGGCGCGCGCTCAGGCCCAGACGCGGGTCGAGACGTTCGCGGCCGTCGTCGAGGGACTGCGGGACGCCCGCGGCGACGCCGACACCGACGACGAACACGACCCGGAGGGCTCGACGCTCTCGTGGGACCGCGCCACCCACGCCGCGAGCCTGGAGGCGGCCCGCACCAGCCTCGCCGAGATCGACGCCGCCCTCGCCCGCGTGCGAGCCGGCTGGGACGGCGCCTGCGCCGGCTGCGGACGACCCATCCCCGCCGAACGACTCATCGCCCGCCCCGCCGCCGATCGCTGCGTGCGCTGCGCGGCGAGGCACCCGCGCTGAGCCATCCGCGCTGAGGCACCCGCGCTGAGCCACCCGCGCTGAGCCACCCGCGCTGAAGCATCCGCGCTGAGCCACCCGCGCTGAACCGGCCGCCGCCGCCCACTAGCGTGCTGCGCATGGCCACCTTCTCCGAACGACTCCGCGCCACCAACGCCGCCGGATGGGACGCCGCCGTCGGGCACCGGTTCGTCGACGAACTGCTCGCCGGCACGCTGGCCGACGACGTGCTGGCCCACTACCTCGTGCAGGACTACCAGTTCTGCGACGCGTTCACCGCGCTGCTCGGCCAGGGCTGCGCCTCCGCGCCCGACCTGGACTCCCGGCTCGTCTTCGCCCGCCAACTCGGCATGTTCGCCTCCGACGAGAACACCTACTTCGTCGACTCCTTCGACGCCCTCGGCGTGCCCGACCGCGATCGCAGCGAGCCGCGGCTCACCGACACGACCGCCGCCTTCGACGCGCTCATGCGCGAGGCCCTGCACAGCCGTTCCTACGCCCAGGTGCTCGCCGTGCTGCTCGTCGCCGAGTGGCTCTACCTCGACTGGGCCACGCGACCCGACGCCGGCGACTCCGGCCGGCCCGAACACGTCGGCTGGATCGATCTGCACCGCGGCCCCGCGTTCACCACGTGGGTCGACTGGCTGCGCGCCCAACTTGACGCCCACGAACCGACCGACGACGGCGAACGACGCGCCGTGGAGTCGGTCTTCGCCCGCGCCGTGCGCTGCGAACTCGCCTTCTTCGACGCCGCCTATCACGATTAAGGCGCGTACCCCCCGCGGCGATTCACCCGACCCCTGTGCGGTCGCGATGCGATTATCGAGTGTCCCTTCCGACCCACCTGTCTGGATTGCCCACGGCCACCGATCCCGCCGAGACCGTTCGCCAGCTCGTGCTGAGCGAGATCGACCCCACGCAGGGCGTGTGTCTCGTCGCGGCGACGCACCTCGTCGACGCCCCGCCCGCGACTCCCCCGACACCGGATGACGTGCTCGAACTCGTCGAGTCCGCGATGAACCACGGCGAGGCGCCCATCGGGCCCATCGAGTACGTGCAGGGCACGATCGAATACGGGCTGCGCAGCGAGGCGCCGGTGGCGACGAGCATCTCGATGGCCGGTGACGTGTGCGAACTCCACCTGGCCCTCGCCCTCGGCCCCGACGGCTGGATGGCCGTCGGGGGCTCGCGCTACGGGCACCTGCCGCACTGCGACCCGCCGCGCCCGCCCGCCTCGCTGCTGCTGCCGGATGTCGAGGCCACCCTGGCCGAGGCCGTGGTCTACACCCGCTGGCGCGCCCGGCAACTCGGCTACCACGGCCCCGTGCGCATCGAACTCGACGCCGTATACCCGGCTCCGCTGCTGCTGTGCGCCGTCGACCCCACCTCGGGCCGCACCACCGACGGCACGCCGCGAGACGGCATCCCCACCGTCGTGTTCGAGTACGACACCGACCTGTCCCGCGCGGACCTGTCGGCCCGCCTCTACGAGACAGACCGCCAGATCGCCGCGGCCTTCGGCGTCGACGAACCGCAGTGGTTCACCCCGGACGGGCACGACGGCAGCTGAGGCCGAAAGCCCGGGCGAGTCGCAGAGTCGAGGCAAACCCCCGCCTCAGGTGTCGCGGCGCAGCGGCTCCTCCCCGTGCCCGGGGTCGACGTAACCGTCGTCGGGGTCGTCGACCCACGGTCCGTCGGTGACGGTGGGCCGGGCCCGCAGGAACAGGATCGCGGCGACCAGCCCGCCCCAGACGATGCCGATCGCGATGATCATCATGACGATGGCCGAGACGTTCATCGGTGCTCTCCTTCGATCGGGGTGCCGGAGCCGGGCTCACCCGGGTCGACCGCGCCGCCGGGAGCCCGCTCGTCCGCCGGGCCGGTGCCCGCCCGGTGCCGGCCGACCCGGCTCCCGGCGGGTTCGGACTCCAGAGCCGGGTCGTACGGCGGCCAGGGCTCGTATCCCTGGTCGTCGCGGTGCGCGCGCCACGGCAACGCGGTGAGCACGAGGGCGGCGACGATGACGAACGCGATCGCGCCCCAGCCGAACGTGAGGACGTACCAGCTGGGCAGCTCTTCGTAGCCCTGGGTGATGAGCTCGATGACGCGCTGCACGAGCATGAACGTCAGCACGACCGGCACGAGGGCGCCGACGCACAGCGTCCACCAGCGGCCGACCCGGAAGGTCGACACGGCGTTGAGGTGGAAGCGCAACTCCTCGCCGCGGCGCAGCACCCAGATGAGCAGCACCGTGCTGACGACGGCGGAGCCGACGACGCCGACGTTGTTGGCCCACTGGTCGACGGTGTCGAGCGCGTGCAGGCCGCTGTTCGTGGAGAACAGCGCGATCGAGATGACGCCGCACACGAGCGAGACCGCGACGGCGCTCTGCCGCACCCCGAGGCCGAACTTGTCCTGCATCGCGCCGGAGACCACCTGCAGGATCGAGATGATCGACGTGAA
>NZ_BCNQ01000025.1 GCF_001515525.1 Piscicoccus intestinalis NBRC 104926
GCCGGCGAGGATCTCGAACGAGGAGTTGGCGAACGCCACGACCAGACCGGAGCTGGCCATGTTGGCCTTGCGCCGCTGGTAGGAGGCGTAGGTGATCATGATGCCGAACGCGATCGACAGTGAGAAGAAGATCTGCGCGTAGGCGGCCACCCACACCGTCGGGTTGAGCAGCGCCGCCCAGTTCGGGGTGAACAGGGCGTTGAGTCCGTCGACGGCACCCGGCAGCGTGAGCGCGCGGATCACCAGGCCCGTGAACGCGACGACGAGCAGCGGCAGGAGCAGGCTGTTCATCGCCTGCACGCCCTTGGCCACGCCGAGCGCGAGCGTGACGAGCACGGCGATCCACACGAGCACGAGCGGGATGCCGACCGCGGGCACGATGTGCGTGGAGATCACCGGGTCACCGACCTGCAGGTACTCCTCGACGAAGAAGGCCGTTGGGTCGTGGGCCCAGCGCAGGTCGAAGGAGTAGACGAAGTAGCTGCACGACCAGGCGATGACCGCCGCGTAATACACGGCGATGATGAACGAGATCATCGTCTGGAACCAACCGAGCCACTCGGCCCTGCGGTGCACCCGCCGGAAGGCCAGCGGCGCGGTGCCGCGGAACCGGTGCCCGACGGAGTAGTCGAGGAAGAGGATCGGGATACCCGCTGTGAGCAGGGCGAACAGGTACGGGATCAGGAATGCCCCGCCGCCGTTCTCGTAGGCGACCCCGGGGAATCGCCAGATGTTGCCGAGCCCGACCGCCGAACCGATGGCCGCGAGGATGAAACCTCGCTGGCTGGTCCACTGCTCGCGCTGCTGCGTGCCGCTCGTGGTGCTCACCGCGTTCCGCCCCTTTCGTGCCGTGCGTCCGCACATCTAATCAGGCTGCACCGACAAGACGGGCCGAGGCGAGGCGGAAACCGGTCGAATCGCGACGAAACGGCACCCGCACCCCCCATCAACACACGGCTCGCCAGCCAGGCGGCCCGCTCGATCGAGCCGAGCAACGCAAGGATCTCGCCCTTCTCTTCTCCCCCACCGGCAGGCCGCCGGTGTTGATGATCCTCCAAGAACGTCTACACAGTCCTGGCCCCGTTCGACGCGCCTCGGTCGACAAGGACGCGGCCGCGCACACGAAGGCCTGCCGATGCCCCCCGAAAACACTCTGCGCGCCTGGGTCGACGAGTCCGGATCCGACTGGGCCCACGACCCCGGCACCTACGTTCTGGCGGCCGCAATCGGCCGACCAGACGCTGAACCGGCCATCCGCGCGCAGATCAGCCGCCTGCGCCTGCCCGGTCAGGTCAAGCTGCACTGGCGAGACGAGAACGCCAAACGCGCTCGATGATCACCCACGCGGTGGCCGGTTACGACCTCGAGCACCTGGTCGTCGTGCGCGCCGGCGCCGCCAACGACCGCCCCGAGCGACGCCGACGCAAGTGCCTCGAACGGCTCCTCCACGAGTTGGAGACCAAAGCCGTCGACGACATCGTCCTCGAGTCCCGAGGCCCGGCAGACGACCGACGAGACATCGAGATGCTCAACGCACTGCGCGGGCAGCACTACCTGTCCACCGCGACCCGGCTCACCCACGTCGTCGGCCGCCTCGAGCCCATGCTCTGGATTCCCGACGCTGTCTGCGGAGCCATCACGAGTGCCCGCACCGGCGACCCGGGCCTCCAGGCCATCCTCAAGGATCGACTGACCCTGATCGACATCTGAAAGGCCCTACCAATAGCGCGAGCCCCGGGCCCTGTCGTCCGGCAGGAAATCCCGAGGCTCACTTCCCCATCCCTCGCAAGGGGGGGCTTCGAGTTCCACTGTACCCCCAGACCACGACCCCAGCGAGGAGACAGATGCCTCGCGGCCTGCCCAGACGCCGACGCCGAGGAGAGGCCGCGAAGGCCGCGAAGGCCGCCGAGCATCCGGACAACCTAGACACCCACCCCGGCTGAGACAGTGGCCGCATGAGCACCCCCGAGAGCCCGCACACCCCGATCGTCGACATCGTCGACATCGTCGAGATCGTCATCACCGGTCCCGCCGACTTCGTCGACCGTCACGTCGGCGACCTGGTCGGCGAGCGGCTCATCGCGTGCGCGCAGTGCGCCGATGTGCGCTCGGTGTACCGCTGGGAGGGTGCCGTCGAACGGGACGGCGAGGTGCGCGCGCACCTGCACACGACCGCCTCCCGCGCCCGCGAGGTGACTCGCCGGATCGCTGCCGAGCACCCTTATGACGTGCCGTGCATCCTCGTCGTGCCGGTGGTCGACGCGCTCCCGGAGTACGCCCGCTGGGTGGCGCAGGAGGTGGAGGACACCCGCTGAACAGGCGCGGCGCACCGGACCGATCCAGACCGCACACACGTTTTGGCGGTGACCTCTCGCGAGCGGTCACCGACCGTCTTGCCGCACAACACTGCAGGTCAGAGTGCCGCAGTGAACCCACAGAGACCGGATCGACCACTCGGCACCTCTCGAGCGATCACCACACACAATAGTGTGTGATATACGCCAGTGCGGCACTCGGAGGGAACCCGACAGGAGGGGGCCTAAAGGCCCATGTGAGCCGAGAACGCCGCGCCTAGGGTCGTGCGGTGAGGGCGATGTCGCCCCACCAGTCGATGATCCGAGGCCGCATGTCCGAGCTACCCGCCTGCAGAAGCCGGTCCGTTCTCGACGAGCCCACCGCTCGCCGTCGGACCGAGCACCGAGGGCCCACCGCGCCCCCCGAGCCCACCGCGCCCCCCGAGCCCCCCGCGCCCCCAGCCCGCCGCCCACGCGGCCGACTCCTGTCCGCAGCCGCGCTCGCGGGCGCCGTCCCGTTCCTCGCCTCCTGCGCCACGGCGCAGAGCATCCCGGGCACCACCGGAGGAGGTCACTCCGGAGGCGGTGAGGCCAGCCTCGTGCTCCCCGACCTGTCGGTCGTCTCCCTCGCCGGCGGCGTCTCCGGGCGCGCACTGCTCGGCGGCTCCGTCGTCATCTGCCTGCTCGGCCTGCTGTTCGGCCTCGTGTCGTTCCTGCAGCTGCGCCGCGCCCCGGTGCACGAGTCGATGCGCGACGTGGCCGAGCTCATCTATGCAACCTGCAAGGCCTACCTCGTGCGGCAGGGCCGGTTCCTGCTCGTGCTGTGGGTGTTCATCACCGCGGTCATCGTCATCTACTACCGCTTCCTCGTCGGGTTCAGCTGGGGCCGGCTCGGCATCATCGTCGGCTTCTCGCTGCTCGGCATGGCCGGCTCCTACGCCGTCGCCTGGTTCGGCATCCGCGTCAACACGTTCGCCAACGCCCGCACGGCGTTCGCGTCGCTGCGCGGCAAGCCGTTCGACGTGCACCGCATCCCGCTGAAGTCGGGCATGAGCATCGGCATGGTGCTCATCAGCCTCGAGCTGATCATGATGCTCGCGATCCTGCTGTTCCTGCCCGCCGACGTCGCCGGCGCCTGCTTCATCGGCTTCGCCATCGGCGAGTCGCTCGGCGCGAGCGCCCTGCGCATCGCGGGCGGCATCTTCACCAAGATCGCCGACATCGGCGCCGACCTCATGAAGATCGTCTTCAAGATCGACGAGGACGACCCGCGCAACCCCGGCGTCATCGCCGACTGCACCGGCGACAACGCCGGCGACTCCGTGGGCCCGAGCGCCGACGGATTCGAGACCTACGGCGTCACCGGCGTCGCGCTCGTCACCTTCGTGCTGCTCGCCGTCGAGGACGTCAACCTGCAGGCCACCCTGTTGGTCTGGATCTTCGTCGTGCGCGCCGCGATGATCGTCGCCGCGTGGGCCGCGTACATGCTCAACGCCGTCTGGGTGAAGTCGCGCTACGGCGAGGCCGAGCGGATGAACTTCGAGACCCCGCTGACCACGCTCGTGTGGCTGACGTCGGTGCTGTGCATCGCGCTCACCTACGTGACGACGTGGTTCGTGCTCGGGCACTACGACGGCATGCTCTGGCTCGAGCTCGCCTCGATCATCACGTGCGGCACGCTGGCCGGCGCGCTCATCCCCGAGCTCGTCAAGGTGTTCACCTCCACCGCCTCCGGGCACGTGCGCGAGGTCGTCAAGAGCTCCCGTCAGGGCGGCGCGAGCCTGGACATCCTCTCCGGCCTCGTCGCCGGAAACTTCTCGGCGTTCTGGCTCGGCATGACGATCGTCGGCCTCATGAGCGTCGCGTACTTCATCGCGAGCATCGGGCTGGGCACCTACATGGTGGCCCCCGCGGTCTTCGCCTTCGGCCTCGTGGCGTTCGGCTTCCTCGGCATGGGCCCGGTGACGATCGCGGTCGACTCCTACGGCCCGGTCACCGACAACGCCCAGAGCGTCTACGAACTCTCCCGCATCGAGTCGGTGCCCGGCGTCGAGGAGCAGATCCGCCGCGACCACGGCATCGAGCCCCGCTGGGAGAAGGCCAAGCTCATGCTCGAGGAGAACGACGGCGCCGGCAACACGTTCAAGGCGACCGCCAAGCCGGTGCTCATCGGCACCGCCGTCGTGGGCGCCACGACGATGATCTTCTCGATCGTCATCGGCCTGACCGCCGGCCTGACCACCGACATGGGCAACCTGTCGATCATGCACGCCCCGTTCCTGCTCGGGCTCATCACCGGCGGCGCGATCATCTACTGGTTCTCCGGCGCCTCCATCCAGGCCGTGACCACCGGCGCGAACCGGGCCGTCGAGTTCATCAAGGACACGATCAAGCTCGACGCGACCGCCGAACGGGCCAGCGAATCCGACTCCCGTCGGGTCGTGGAGATCTGCACCCAGTACGCCCAGCAGGGCATGCTGACGATCTTCCTCGCCGTCTTCTTCGCGACCCTGGCGTTCGCGTTCATCGAGCCGTTCTTCTTCATCGGCTACCTCGTCTCGATCGCGATCTTCGGTCTGTACCAGGCGATCTACATGGCCAACGCCGGTGGCGCGTGGGACAACGCGAAGAAGGTCGTCGAGGTCGACCTGCACATGAAGGGCACCTCGCTGCACGACGCCTCGATCGTCGGCGACACCGTCGGCGACCCGTTCAAGGACACCTCGTCGGTGGCGCTCAACCCGATCATCAAGTTCACGACGCTGTTCGGGCTGCTCGCGGTCGAACTCGCGGTGTCGCTGCGTCACCAGGGGCTGGACACCCTCGTGCTCGTGCTCGCGGCCGTGTTCTTCCTCATCGCCGTGTTCTTCATCTACCGCTCCTTCTACGGCATGCGGATCCAGGGCGGCGACCCCGACGACGACCTGACCGACCCCGAGGACGAGCCGCCGTTGAACGCCCCGGACAGCCGCCCGGGTCAGGAGTCAGTGCAGGGCGCCGGGCACCCGACGCGCTCGGATGAGGGCGACTCCACCGGGGCCGTCCGGATGGGAGGCCAGCGATGAGGATCGCGGTCAAGCGCGACGACACCGTCGTCGACGCCGAAGGTCACGTGGCCGGACACGACGCGGGCGCCACCCTGGTGCGGCGGCTGCTGCGGCTGTTCCCCGACTCCGTGCTCATCGGGCCGTCGGCCCGGCGCTGCGAGGGCTTCGACGTGGCCCCCGCGGAGTTCCTCGACCCGGCCGACACCGTCGTCATCAACATGGACGTGCTCGACTCCCCCTACCTGTGGGAGGTCATGGCCACGCCGGACGCCCGGCCGCGGATCATGAACTTCGTGTGGTGGAGCACGTCCACGCTCACCGACGACGTGCAGCGCGCCTCGGTCGCGCTGTCGTGCGCGCTGTTCCCCACGTTCGCCAACTCCGAGCGCACGGCCACCGAGATCCGCGAGGTCGTCGACCGGTGGACGGTCAAGGCGGTGCGCGACAAGGCCCGGCTCGCCTGGGTCAACCTCGGTTTCCGCGTCGAGCACGTGCAGCCGCGCGAGAAGACGGAGACGCCGATCGTGCTGTACCCGGCGATCTACCTGTCGAAGCGCAAGCGGCCGGATCTGTTCTTCCAGGTGCTCGAGAAGGTGCACCGCGACCTGCCGCTGCGCGTGGAGATGCGGCTGCACGAGTCGCACCTGGTCACCGAGCGGGCGATGGACCTGTCCCGGCACAACTGGGTGTGGATCGGCCCGCTCACCGCGTTGCGCTCGGACTACTGGCACGCCCTGGCCCGCACGACGGCCTTCCTGGCCACCGCCGACGAGGAGTCGTACGGCCTGTCCTACGTCGAGGCCCTCGGAGCCGGTGTCGTCGGCATCATGCCCGACAAGCCGTGGGCCCGGGCGCTCGTGCCGGAGGCCTACCCGTACTTCTACTCCGATGCCGCGCAGGCCGAATCGATGCTGCGCGACGTGCTCGCCGACCCCGACGCCGCGCGCCGGGCCCTCGACGAGTGCACCGGAGGCGGGTCGTTCGTCGACTGGATCCAGGCCCGCCACGACGACGACGCGTTCGAGCGGGAGCTCTCCGAGCACGTGCACACCTGGTTCGGAGCCTGACCGGTCCCACCGGCCAACACCCGACGCCGCCCGAGGCTCACGACGCCGCCCCTCGTTCAGGACGAGGGGCGGCGTCGTCCGTCGGTGGTCAGCTGCGAGGCGTCGGTGACCTCGCCGACGAGCTCCTCGAGCACGTCCTCGAGGAAGACGACGCCGGAGGGTTCGCCGCCGTCGGCGACGACCCGCGCCAGGTGGGCGCCGGTGCCCTGCATCGTCGCGAGCACGTCCTCCACCTCGTCGCCGGGGCGCACGGTGGCCAGCGGGCGGATGCGGCGGCGCGGCACCGGCTCCTCGCGCTGCACGTCGTCGGCGTACAGGATGTCCTTCAGGTGCAGGTAGCCCACGAGGTCGCCGCCGGCGCCGCGCACCGGGAAGCGGGAGAAGCCTTGCCGGGCCACGAGCCGCTCGACCTGGTCGGGGGTGACGCCGGCCTCGACGGTGACGAGCGAGTCGACCGGCACCGCGACGTCGGAGGCCACCCGGTCCCTGAACTCCAGCGCGCGGGTCGTCAGGCCCTGCTGTCCCGCCTCGAGCAGACCCTCGCGGCCTGACTCCAGCACGATCTCCTGCACCTCGGCTGCGGTGTAGGCCGAGGTCATCTCGTCTTTGGGCTCCACGCCGAGCAGCCGCACCGCGCCCTTGGCGAGCCACTCGAGGGCGGCGATGACCGGCCGCAGCGCCTTGGTGATGAGCAGCAGCGCCGGGGCCAGCAGGAGGGCCGCGGAGTCGGGGCCGGCGATCGCCATGTTCTTCGGCACCATCTCACCGAGCACGACGTGCAGGTAGACGACGACGAGCAGCGCGATGACCAGCGCCACCCAGTAGCTGGGCACCTCGTCCAGCCCGATGCGCAGGAACAGCGGTTCGATGAGGTGGTGCAGCGCATCCTCGGCGAACGCGCCGAGCAGCACCGAGCACACGGTGATGCCCAGCTGCGCGCACGCCAGCAGCGACGCGACGTGTTCGAGGGCCTCCAGGCTCATCGCGGCCCGGCGGCTGCCCGCCTCCGCGAGCGGTTCGAGCTGGCTGCGCCGGGAGGCCATGATCGCGAACTCGGCGCCGACGAAGAACGCGTTGCCCGCCAGCAGCACCAGCGAGAACAGCAGCGCCACGGTCGAACTCATCGGTGACCCCCGTCCGTGTGCCCGGCCGGCCCGGTCGACGGTGGGTTGTCGGCCGGAATCGGGCTGCCGGGCGGGGTCGGGCTGCCGGGCCGGGCCGACCACGACCCCGGCACGACGACCACGGCCTGGCCCTCGGGCACGGCGCGACCGGTGGACGGCACCTCCGGCCCGAACTCCTCGTCTCCGGTGGCCGGTGTCATCCGGAGCCGGTCGACGCGCCGCCCGTCCATCGCCTGCACCGTGATCGCCCACCCGGGCAGCAGCGCCCGGTCGCCGACCGCCGGCACCCGCCCGAGCGCGGCCATCATGAAGCCGCCCATCGTCTCGTAGGCGGCGCCGTCGGGCACGGGCACGCCGATCCGGGTGCGCACCTCGTCGGGGCGCCACATGCCGGGCACCGTCCAGCCGCCGCCGGGCAGGCTGGCTCCGGCGTCGTGTTCGGGGCCCCTCGGGTCGTGTTCGTCGGCGACCTCCCCGACGATCTCCTCGATGACGTCCTCGAGCGTGACCACCCCGCTCGTGCCGCCGTATTCGTCGACGACGACCGCGAGCTGGTGACCCCGGCGCAGCACGAGCAGCAGCGGGTCGAGGCGGATCGTCTCGGGCACCAGCCGGGCCGTCGTCATCAGCGCGGAGACGGGCACGTCGCCGCGGCGGTCGTGCGGCACCGCGATCGCCTTCTTGACGTGCACGAGCCCGTCGATGTCGTCCCAGTCGTCGCCGACGACCGGGAACCGGGAGTGGCCGGTGCGCCGGGCCAGGTCGACGACGTCCGCGGCGCTGGCCGTGCGTTCGATCGAGACGCACCGCACCCGCGGGGTCATGACGTCGGCGGCGGTACGGCCTCCGAAATCCAGGGAGCGGGTCACCCGAAGCGCCACGTCCTGGTCGAGGGTGCCGGCCAGCGCCGAGCGCCGCACGATCGAGGCGAGCTCGGTCGGCGTGCGCGCGCCCGACAGCTCCTCGGTGGGCGTGATGCCGAACGACTCGAGCACCGCGTTCGCCGACCCGTTGAGCACGACGATGAGCGGCTTGAAGATGAGCCCGAACACCTGCACCGGCCCCGCGACGACCCGGGCGGTGCCCATCGGCGCCGAGATGCCGAGGAACTGCGGGATGAGTTCGCCGACGACCATCGAGAAGATCGAGGCGATGATCAGCGCGAGCAGCGACGAGACCGGTTGCACACTCTCCTGTGGCAGCCCCACCGCCGCCAGCGCGGGCTGCACGAGGATGCCGACCGAGGGGGTCGCGAGGTAACCGAGCAACAGCGTGGTCAGCGTGATGCCGACCTGCGCGGCAGACAACTGTGTGGACAGCCGCCGGAGCGAGGCGAGCACGGTGCGGGCCCCGGCGTCGCCCTCGTCGACGGCTCGTTGCACGCTGGATCGGTCCAGCGCCACAAGTGAGAATTCGGCGGCGACGAACAGGGCCGTGCCGAGGGTGAGGAGCACTCCCAGGCCGGCCAGTAGCCACTCGGTCATAGGCAATCCATGTTATTCGCCACATCTCCCGATCGCGGTGCCACATGTAGGCTGGCGCATAGTACGCCCACGCGGCGTCCGGTTGACGGCCGCGGGGGCTCAAGCCGTCATCGACGACGAGACGAAAGAGGCGTTTGCGCCGTGCCCGACCAGTCCGCCCACCCCGATCCCACGCTCGCCTTCGGCCCGAACACGTGGTTCGTCGACGAGTTGTACGAGCAGTACCGCCAGGATAAGAACTCCGTGGACCGGTCGTGGTGGCCGATCTTCGAGGGCTACTCTCCAGGCTCGGGATCGGTGCAGCCAGGGTCCGGTCCGCGCGGCACCGCGAACGGCTCGGCGCCTGCGCGCTCCTCTGACAACGGCCGCCCCGCTCAGGGCTCGGCCACCTCCGCGCCCACCCCCGCCGGGGATTCCAGCGACAGTTCCGCAGCGACCGACAAGGACGAGACCATGAGCCAGACCGCGGCCCGACGGAGCACCCCCATGGAGCCGCACAAGGCGCCTGCTCCGAAGAAGACGACCCCGGCGAAGAAGAGCGCCCCGCCGAAGACGGCGGCGCCACAGAGCGAGAAGAGCGAGAAGAGCGAGCGGCCCGAGCCCCCGGCTCCGCAGGCCACCCCGGCCCGCGACCGGGCCGGCGCCGGCGACCAGGCCGCGACCAACGACGAACCGGACCGCTCGAGCACCATCGACTCCACCGACTTCGCGCCCCGCAGCGAGCCCAAGTCGCGCCAGATGCCGACGCCGCGCGACGCGCAGGCCCCCCGCTCCGCTGCCAAGGGCGAGGAGGAGACGGTCAAGCCGCTCAAGGGCCCGGCCGCGCGCATCGTTGCGAACATGGACTCGAGCCTGACGGTGCCGACCGCCACCAGCGTGCGGGGCATCCCGGCCAAGGCCCTCATCGAGAACCGCGTCGCGATCAACGCCCACTTGCGCCGCAACCGAGGCGGCAAGGTGAGCTTCACGCACATCATCGGCTACGCCATCGTGCAGGCGCTCAAGGCGATGCCCGACATGAACAACTCGTTCGAGGAGAAGGACGGCAAGCCGACGCTCGTGCAGCCGGCGCACGTCAACTTCGGTCTCGCGATCGACCTGCCGCGCCCCGACGGCACCCGCTCGCTCGTCGTGCCGAGCATCAAGGCCGCCGAGCAGCTCGACTTCTTCGCCTTCTGGAACGCCTACGAGGAGCTCGTCCGCAAGGCCCGCGGCGGCAAGCTCACGATGGACGACTTCCTCGGCACGACCATCTCGCTGACCAACCCGGGCACGATCGGCACCGTGCACTCCGTGCCCCGCCTCATGAAGGGTCAGGGCGCGATCATCGGCGTCGGGGCGATGGAGTACCCGGCCGAGTGGCAGGGCGCGGCCGCCGAGACGATCGCGCGCCTGGGAATCAGCAGGATCATGACGCTGACCTCGACGTACGACCACCGCATCATCCAGGGCGCCGGCTCCGGTGAGTTCCTGCGTCTCATCCACCAGATGCTGCTCGGCGAGGACGACTTCTACGACGACATCTACGAGTCGCTGCGCATCCCCTACGAGCCGATCCGGTGGAGCCGGGACGTCTCGGCCACGCACGACGACGACCTCAACAAGACGGTGCGCGTGCAGAAGCTCATCCACGCCTACCGCGTGCGCGGGCACCTGCTCGCCGACACCGACCCGCTGGAGTACCGCCAGCGCCGTCACCCCGACCTGCAGCTGGCCACCCACGGCCTGACGATCTGGGATCTCGACCGCGAGTTCGCGACCGGCGGCTTCGGCGGCAGCCCGATGCTGCAGCTGCGCGACATCCTCGACCGGCTGCACTCGGCGTACTGCCGCACGATCGGCGCCGAATTCATGCACATCCAGGACCCGGACCAGCGCGAATGGCTGCAGGACCGGCTCGAGGTGCCGCAGCCGCGGGTGCCCCGCGAGGAGCAGATGCGCATCCTGCGCCGGCTCAACGCCGCGGAAGCCTTCGAGACCTTCCTGCAGACGAAGTTCGTCGGGCAGAAGCGGTTCAGCCTCGAGGGCGGCGAGTCGGTCATCGCGATGCTCGACCAGATCCTGCAGTCCAGCGCCAAGGAGCACATGGACGAGGTCTGCATCGGCATGCCGCACCGCGGCCGTCTCAACGTGCTGGCGAACATCGCCGGCAAGAGCTACGGGCAGATCTTCCGCGAGTTCGAGGGCGCCTACGACCCCGGCAGCGTGCAGGGCTCCGGCGACGTCAAGTACCACCTCGGCACCGAGGGCGAGTACACGACCGAGGACGGCTCGGAGAAGACCAAGGTCTACCTCGCGGCCAACCCCTCCCACCTGGAGGCGGTCAACCCGGTGCTCGAGGGCATCGTGCGGGCCAAGCAGGACCGGCTCGACCGGCACGGCGAGGCGTTCACCGTGCTGCCGGTCCTCATGCACGGCGACGCGGCGTTCGCCGGCCAGGGCGTCGTGCTGGAGACGCTGCAGCTGAGCCAGCTGCGCGGCTACCGCACCGGCGGCACGATCCACATCATCGTCAACAACCAGGTCGGCTTCACGACGGCGCCGAGCAGCTCGCGCTCCTCGGTGTACTCCTCCGACCCGGCCCGCACGATCCAGGCGCCGATCTTCCACGTCAACGGCGACGACCCGGAGGCCGTGGTGCGGGTGGCCCAGCTCGCCTACGACTTCCGGCAGACGTTCGCCAAGGACGTCGTCATCGACATGGTGTGCTACCGCCGCCGCGGTCACAACGAGGGCGACGACCCGTCGATGACGCAGCCGCTGATGTACCACCTCATCGAGGCCAAGCGCTCGGTGCGAAAGCTGTACACCGAGGCCCTCATCGGTCGTGGCGACATCACGAACGAAGACGCCGACACCGCGATGCGCGACTACCAGAAGCGCCTCGAGCAGGTGTTCGTCGAGACCAAGGACGCGCTGCGCAAGAAGGACTCCGCCGACACCCGCGGCCTGGAGCGTCCGACCGCGCAGGAGCAGGACGACCACACGCCCGACCGGGCCGAGGAGGAGACGTCGATCTCGCAGGAGCTGCTGCACCGGCTCGGCGACGTGTGGGTCTCCTACCCGGACCACTTCGACGTGCACCCCAAGCTCGTCAAGATCCTCAACAACCGACAGAAGATGACCCGCGAGGGCGGCATCGACTGGGCCACCGGCGAGCTGCTCGCCTTCGGGTCGCTGCTCACCGAGGGCGTGCCGGTGCGGCTGTCCGGCCAGGACAGCCGGCGCGGCACGTTCACCCAGCGGCACGCGGTGCTCGTCGACCGCACGGACGCCGAGGAGTGGACCCCGCTGCTGTACCTGGGCAACCAGGCGCGGTTCTGGGTGTACGACTCGCTGCTCAGCGAGTTCGCGGCGGTGGGCTTCGAGTACGGCTACTCGGTGGAACGGCCCGACGCGCTCGTGCTGTGGGAGGCGCAGTTCGGCGACTTCGCCAACGGCGCGCAGACGATCACCGACGAGTTCATCTCCAGCAGCGAGCAGAAGTGGAACCAGCGCAGCTCGGTGACGCTGCTGCTGCCGCACGGGTATGAGGGCCAGGGTCCCGACCACAGCTCGGCGCGTATCGAGCGGTACCTGCAGCTGTGCGCGCAGGACAACATGATCGTCGCGCACCCGTCCACCCCGGCGAGCCACTTCCACCTGCTGCGTCGGCAGGCGTACGCGCGGCCGCGCAAGCCGCTCATCGTGTTCACGCCCAAGCAGCTGCTGCGCCTGAAGGCGGCGCAGAGCCCGACGGAGGCGTTCACGCACGGTCGTTTCCAGCCGGTGCTGGCCGATCACACCCAGCCGGCGCCGCGCGGCGTCGACCGGGTGATCATCGCCAGCGGCCGCGTCGTCTACGACCTGGAGGCCTGGCGCACCAAGCACGAGGAGAACTCGACGGCGATCATCCGGCTCGAGCAGTACTACCCGCTGCCCGCGGCCGAGCTGGCCAAGGAGCTGTCGCGCTACCCCGACGCCGACGTCGTCTGGGTGCAGGACGAGCCGCGCAACCAGGGCGGCTGGCCGTTCCTCGCGCTCAACCTGCCGGCGGCGCTCGCCCAACACGGCGAGACCCGCGCGCTGAAGGTCGTCTCCCGTCCGGAGTCGGCCGCGCCGTCGACCGGCTCCAGCAAGCAGCACGCCGCCCAGCAGGAGGAGTTGCTCACCGCGGCCTTCGCCCGCTGACCACTTCTAGCCGAGCCCACGACCCGAGAACTGCGGGTCGCGGTCGGGACTGCGGTCCGTGCCGCAGTTCTCACCGCGACCCGCAGTTCTCGGTGTCGTTCTCGGCGTCGGTGCGGGCGGCGCGCGCCGGGACGGACGGTGCGACGGGCGTTGCCCCCAGTAGGGCAGAATGAACGTCGTGTACTTCACCGATCGTGGCATCGAGGAGCTGGCCGGGCGCCGCGGCGACGAGGAAGTCACGTTCGACTGGCTGGCCGAGCAGCTGCGCACGTTCGTGGACCTCAACCCCGAGTTCGAGACACCTATCGAGCGGCTGGCAACCTGGCTGGCACGACTTGATGACGACGAGGACTGATCACGCGTGAGCAATGACGGATACGGGAGCGACTACGCCGAGGAGTACGGCGACAGCGACATCCCGACCCACTTCACCCCCAGCGCGGAGTCGTTCGTGCACGACGGGCCGCGTGACGTCGGGATCGTCTTCATCGGTGACTCCTTCGTGGCCGGCTACGGCGACCCCAAGGGGCACGGCTGGGTGTCGCGGGTCGTCGGCCGCACGCACCACCCCGACCTCGACCTGACTGCCTACAACATCGGCGTGCGCGGCGACTCCTCCGCCGACGTGCTGGCTCGCTGGCGCACCGAGGGCCTGCTGCGCTGGAAGGACCGCCGTGAGCGCCGGCTCGTCGTCGCCGTCGGCCAGGCCGATCTCGCGCAGGGGCTGACCACCGCCCGGTCCCGGCTCAACCTCGCGAACGTGCTCGACGACGCGACGGCCCGGGGCATCGCGCCCTTCGTCGTCGGACCGCCTCCGACCCTCGACGCGGAGGTCAACGAGCGGCTGGAGATCATCGTCGAGGCCCAGGCCGACGTGTGCTCGCGGCGCTCGATCCCGTTCGTCGACTGCTTCTACCCGCTGTCCGAGCACGACCAGTGGATCAGCGAACTGTCCGCCTCCCGCGACGGCCGCCACCCCGGCCAGGCCGGCTACGGCCTCCTCGCGTGGCTCGTGCTGCACGGCGGCTGGGAGACCTGGCTCCAGATCGCCCCCTGAGCCCCCTCGCCCTAACCTCGCTCTGTCGGCCGAAGGCTGCCCTTTCGGTCGAGGGCTCGTGCTACAGCCGGAGCCCTCGACCGAAAGGGCAGCCTTCGGCCGGTGTTGGGGCGGGTGACGGGCGGGCGGGGGTCAGCGGTCCTGGGGGCCATCGAGGGGGCGCTTGCGGCGCAGCTTGGCGGCTTCGCGGGCGATCTCCTCCTCGGTGGGCTCCTTGTCCCAGGTCAGCGAGAAGCCGTGGATCGCGAGCCCGAGGCCCCATCCGGCGGCGGGCCAGATCGGCCAGAAGTAGCCGGCGCCGCTGCTGAGCCAGATGATGACGAGCAGGGCCATGACCAGGGCGTAGACCGTGGCGTGCACGCGGAACGCGCGGCGCGCCTCGATCCGCTTGAGCGCCCGCTTGCGCATCGCCGGGTCGCGCTCGATCCGGCCGTCGTAGGGATCGAGCGGAGCCGGTACGGCATCATCCATGCCCCCACCGTAGATCCGTCCGGGGCAGGCGGCGTCAGGGATGTCCCCCATTGCCCCACCTCACGACGCGATATATCGTGACTTTCCAGGAGTTGCGATATATCGCGAAGGGGACAGTTCATGAACGGAACATGGCAGATCGACCGGCCCTACACGCAGGAGTACGGCTCGGCCACCGACCGGATCCACAGCGTCACCGTGGTCCTCGTCGGGGGACGGCTCGACGTCGTCTCCCAGCCGGGTCACGGCGGCGTGCGCTGCGACGTGCAGGCCGTGCAGGGTCGCCCGCTGACCGTCTCGATGATGGACGGCGCGCTGCGCATCGAACACCACAAGGAGTCGGGTGGGCAGCTTCTCGACATGCTCAAGGGCTTCCTCGTCAACGGCCGCAACGCCACGGCGCGGGTGACGCTGACCGTGCCCACGGGCACGAAGGTCTCCGTCAACACCGTCGGCGCCGACGTGCTCGTCGGCGGGGTCGACGGCGAGGTCTCGGTCAACACCGTCTCCGGCTCCGTCAGCCTGTCGCGGCTCGGCGGCCGGGTCGACGTCAAGACCGTGAGCAGCGCGATCGACGCGAGCGGCCTGCGCGGCGAGCTGAAGAGCAAGTCGGTCTCCGGCGGGCTCACGGTCGACGCCTCGGCGCTGCGCTCGGCGAAGCTGGGCACCGTCTCCGGGCCGATCCTGCTCGACCTCGCCGGCTCGTCCGGGCTGGTCACCGCCACCGGGGTGTCCGGCGACATGACGGTGCGGATCCCGGCCGGGTCGGGCTACGACGTCACCGCGGGCTCGCAGTCGGGCCACGTGGTGGTCGACGGCGAGACCCTCTCGGGCGGATCCGGCAGCGACAAGGGCGGTCACCGCGCCGAGGGCGATCGGGCGTTCGCGATGAAGCTGCGGTCGGTCTCCGGCAACGTCGTGGTGCTGCGCGACGGCGCGGAGAGCGACCACGCGGCCTCACCGTTCGTCGTCTCCGGCGACGGGCAGGGCGACGTGCAGGACCTGCGGCCCGGCGCACAGCCAGGCGCGCAGGCCGGCGGCGCGGCGCTGTGGCCCGAGAGCCCGGCCGGCTCCGAGCGCACCGGCGGCGAGCAGTCGGGGGGTGGCGACCGTGATGGCGACGCGACCGGGCGGTGACGGCGGGCCGGTGTTCGGCCACGGCCAGCTGAGGCTGTACCTGCTGGCGGTGCTCGAGGAGGGGCCGCGCAGCGGATACGACGTGATCCGCGGGCTCGAGGACCGCTTCGGCGGGCTGTACTCCCCCAGCGCCGGCACGGTCTACCCGCGGCTGGCCAAGCTCGAGGACGAGGCGCTGGTGACCCGCAGCGACGAGGGCCGTCGCTCCACCTACGCGCTGACGGAGGCGGGCCGCGCCGAACTCGACAGCCGCCGTGACGAACTCGCAGAGCTGGAGGAGAGCCTCGACGCCTCGGCGCAGCGCCTGGCCGAGCAGATGCGCGAGCGCGTGCGCACCGGCGCCGCCGACGTGCGGGCCCGCCTCGAGGAGGCGGCGCGACAGGCTCGGGCGCGGGCCCGCACCTCGACCCCGATGTGGGCGGCCACCGACGCGCAGACCCCCGAAGCGGGCGCCGGAGCCGGTTCACCGGGCTCACCGGGCTCCCCGGGCTCACCGGGCCAGTCGGGCCGATCGAGGTCTGCCGGATCCGCGGGGGCTGCCGGGCCGGGCGCCCACACCGGAGGCGCCGGACCGTTCGTGCCGCCGGCGTTCGGGGGCGGTTTCCCGTTCGGGCAGGGCGGCACCCCCGACTGGGCGTCGGTGGCGCGCTGGCTCAGCGACGTCGGGATCACGCCGCCGGGTGGCATGTCCGGGGCCTGGCGGGACTGGGCCGACATGGCCGGTCGCGCGGCGGGCACCGCGGGCCGCGGCGGCGCGGGCACTACCGATGCCGCCGGGCGTGGCTCCTCCAGCGACGCACCCGGACGGCAGCGCCCCTCGGGCGTGTGGGCCGACGCGACCGATCACGTCGACCCCGCGTTCGCCGGCTCGGCGGACTCCGATGCGGGCCAGGCCGATTCGAACACGCCCGGACCGGGAGCGGACACCGCCACGAGCGACTCGGCGCAGGAGCCGCTGCCGCACGAGACGGGCACGGGCTGGCCGGGCGACGTGCAGGTGCCCGGCCTGGGTGACGTGGACGGCGGGCCCGGCTCGGCGGACCACCCCGCCACCGGCGCGACCGGCGACGGCGGGTCGGGTCGCCGGGGCCGCTCGGAATGGGAGGACTTCCTCGGCGGGGGCATTCCCGACTCCGGGCAGCTGCGGGAGATCGGCGAGATCGTCCGCGACGCGGCGACCCGGATCCAAGACGTGCTCGCGCGGTCCGCCCCGCGACGGGACGCGGGCGCCTCGGGAGCGCAGGGCGCGCAGGGTGTGTGGTCGGACGCGACCGACCGGCCGCAGTGGCCCGGCGAGTCACCCGACGAGACGGCGGGAGGCACCGGCTCGGACCGGTGATGTCCGCTCAAGCAGTGCGCCGGCACGAACAGGGGGCGGGCCGGCGCACTGCTCTTGTCCAGGCCCGCTTCGCGCGCCGGCGCGGCGCGCAGCCTGGTCAGCGGGTCAGCACGATCTTGCCGAAGGTCTGCCCGGAGGCGAGTCGCTCGAACGCCTCGCGGGCGCGCTCGAGCGGGTAGGTCGAGTCGATCGTCGGCTCGATGCCGGCGGAGCGGACGAGGTGGGCGAGCCGGTCGAGCTCGAAGCGGGTGCCCATCGTCGAGCCGATGACCCGCAGCTGGCGGAAGAAGATCTTCGTCAGCTCGGCCTTGTCGGGGGCGTCGCCGGACGTGGCGCCGGAGATGACGATCGCGCCGCCGGGGCGCAGCACGTTGACGGAGTGGCTCCACGTGGCGGCGCCCACCGTCTCCACGACGGCGTCGACCTTCTCCGGGAGCCGGGCCCCGGACTCGAACACCGCCTCCGCGCCGAGGTCGAGGGCCCGCTGCCGTTTGGTCTCGTCGCGCGCGGTCACCCACACCCGCAGGCCCGCGGCGGCGCCGAGCTGGATGCACGCGGTGGCGACCCCGCCTCCGGCGCCCTGCACGAGCACGAGGGAGCCGGGCACCAGCTCGCCCTGCGTGAACAGCATCCGGTAGGCGGTCAGCCACGCGGTCGGCAGCGTGGCGGCGGTCTCGAAGCTCATGCCCTCGGGCAGCGGCACGAGGTTGGACTCCGGCACGAGGATGCGCTCGCAGAACGTGCCCTGGTGGATCTCCGAAAGGATGCTGCGGCGCGGGTCGAGGGTCTCGTCGGCGTGCCAGCCGGGCGAGGCGATGACGGAGTGCACGACGACCGGGGAGCCGTCGGCGCTCAGCCCGGCCGCGTCGCAGCCGAGGATCATCGGTAGCCGATCGGCCGGCAGCCCGACACCGCGCAGCGACCACAGATCGTGGTGGTTCAGCGTCGCGGCCTTCAAGTCGACCACGGCCCAACCGGGCTCGGGCTGCGGATCGGGCCGGTCTCCGACCACCAAGCCGGAGAGCGGATCGTCGCGGGAGATCGAGCGGGCGTACGCGGCGAGCATGGCCTCGAATCTAGTCGGCGGTGTCCCGCCGCGCGCGACCTTCGAAGGGGACGCCGCTTTGGCTAGGCTCACCACGAAGGGCCCACGCCACACGCCGCCATGCCGCCACGCACAAGGAGACGGTGATGACGAAGGTCATGACGATCGTGGGTACGCGACCGGAGATCATCCGCCTGTCCCGGGTCATCCCGCGCCTGGACGCCAGCGTCGACCACGTGCTCGTGCACACCGGGCAGAACTACGACTACGAGCTCAACGGGATCTTCTTCGACGAGCTGCAGATCCGCCGGCCCGACCACTTTCTCGAGGTCGACACCTCCAGCCTCGGGCGGGTGCTCGGCGACACCCTCGTCAAGACGGAGACGGTGTTGCGCGACGAGCGCCCCGACGCCGTGCTCATCAACGGCGACACGAACAGCACGATCGCGGCCGTCATCGCCAAGCGCCTGCGGGTGCCCGTCTACCACATGGAGGCGGGCAACCGCGCCTTCGACGAGAACGTGCCGGAGGAGACCAACCGCCGCATCATCGACCATGTCGCCGACTTCAACCTCGTGTACTCCGAGCATGCCCGCCGGCTGTTGCTCGCCGAGGGCCTGCACCCGCGGCGGGTGCTGCTCACCGGCTCCCCGATGAAGGAGGTGCTGGAGCACCATCGCGGCGCGGTCGAGGCGAGCACCGCGACGACCGACCTCGGCCTCGAACGGCGCAGCTACCTGCTCGTCAGCGCCCACCGCGAGGAGAACGTCGACGACCCGCGCCGGCTCGGTGCGCTGCTCGACTGTCTCGTGCGCGCCCGCGACATCTTCGAGGTGCCGGTGCTCGTCTCCACCCATCCGCGCACCCGGCAGCGCCTCGACGTGCTCTCGCTGCGCCCCGGCGAGGAGCGCGACCTGACCGGCATCACCTTCCACCCACCCCTGGGGTTCATCGACTACGTGCGGCTGCAACGCGATTCGCTGTGCGTGCTGTCCGACAGCGGCACCGTGGCCGAGGAGTCGTCGCTGCTGCGTTTTCCGGCCGTCACGCTGCGCGACTCGATCGAGCGGCACGAGGCCCTGGAGGCGGGCGCCGTCGTCATGACCGGCCTCGACCCCGACAACGTCGTCGAGGCCATCCGGGAGACCACGAGCGGCCTCGACGAGCAGGGCCACACCTGCCTGCCGGTTCCCGCCGGCTACGAGATCGACAACTGCTCGCAGCGCGTCGTGCGCATCATCCTGTCCACGCACCGCCGCCACGAGGCCTGGTCCGGGCTGCGGCCCACCCATCCCGGTTAACCCGGAGACAGGTGGGCCGGCCGGGCCGACGCCACCGACTCCTGCGGCCGCTAGGCCCGCTGCGGCTACGAAACCTGCGGAACCTGCGAGGCCTCCTGCGCGGCGACCGCGCCGACGGCCTGCGCGACGGCCGGCACGACCCGCTCGTCGAGCAGGCTCGGCACGATCTCCTCGGCGCTCGGCTCCTCGATCAGGCCGGCCAGGGCGTCGGCCGCCGCGAGCAGCATCGGCGTCGTCACGCGCGTCACCTCGTGCTCCAGCGCGCCGCGGAAGACGCCCGGCACGACGAGGGCGCTGTTGACCTGGTTGGGCCAGTCGCTGCGGCCCGTCGCGACCACCTCGGCGTGGCGCCGGGCCACCGTCGGGTCGACCTCGGGCCGCGGGTTGGCCAGCGCGAACACGATCGCGCGCGGGGCCATCGCCGCCAGCCGCGCCTCCGCCAGCCGCGCCCCCGACGCCCCGATGAACACGTCGGCGTCCTCGAACGCCGCGGCCAGGGGTCCGGTGAGGCGACGCGGGTTGGTGCGCACGGCCAGTCGGTGCTGGTGCTCCTCCAGGTCGTCGCGGCAGCTCGACACGATGCCGCGCAGGTCGCCGACGACGACGTCGCTCAGGCCGGCCGCCACGAGCAGCATCGCCGTGGCGGTGCCGGCCGCACCGGCTCCGGAGATGACGACGCGCAGGTCTTCGAACCGCTTGCCGACGACCCGGGCCGCGTTGCGCAGCGCCGCGAGGGTCGCCACCGCCGTGCCGTGCTGGTCGGCGTGCAGCACCGGCACGTCGAGCCGCTGCTGCAGCGCCTGCTCGACCCGGAAGCACCGCGGGGCGCTGATGTCCTCGAGGACGATGCCCCCGAACGACGGCGCGACCCGCGCGATGGCGTCGATGAGTTCGGGTGCCGACCCCGGCTCCAGGCACAGCGGCACCGCGTTCAGGCCACCCAGGTCGCTCATGAGGGCCGCCTTCGACTCCATGAGCGGCAGCGCCGCGCGGGGGCCGGCGTTGCCGAGGCCGTGCACGGTGGTGCCGTCGGAGACGACCGCGATCGTGTTGGCCCGCATCGTGTACCGGCGCGCGAGCGTCGGGTCGGCGGCGATGGCCTCACACACCTCGAACACCCCGGGGCTGTAGCGCCGCGCCAGGTCCGCCCGGTCCCGTACCGGACGCCGGACCCGCATCCCGACCTGGCCGCCCTCGACGGCGGCCAGGAGGGCGCCGAGCCCGTCGATGGCGCGCAGGGCGCGGTCGGCGGTCGGCTGCGAGCGGGGGGACGGCATCGACGGGGGTCCGGTGAGCACGGACATGACTAGGAACCTCGTGTCTTGACTCGAAGGAGATCGACGGCCCCCGCGCCGCGCGACGCGTCACCGCGCGCACCGCACACGAGGACACGACGAAGGGTCACCAGGACCACGACGCGAGCAGCCGGAACGATCCAGCTGTAAACGAAGCCAGGGTGACGGCTACTGACACGTCGCGGGGGGTGACCCGCACGGGTCAGGATGACACACCGAGGGCCCAGCGTCACGTTCGCGGGCCCGACGGACCGGACGAACCCTCGATCGGCCCGGCTCCCACCGCCGTTGGATACATCGCCGCGGTCGTCGTCACGGCCCCCGTCCGGCGCTGCGCCAGGAACCACCCGCAGCGCGCTCGGTTGCCCTCGGCGTGGGCCCGCGACACGGCAATTGGGGCGATGAGGCCCTTAGATCCGTAGGCTCGCAGCCGACTGGCTCACTCAGAGGCGACTCACGAATTCCTCGGCTACTGCTGAGCGGTCGTCCAGCAGCGAGTTGGAGGCTGTTTGCGAGGTCGGTACAGTTGACCGGTCGGTGCCTATGCCGTGTGCGGGGGCCCGGAGGCCAGCGCACCGACGAATCCAGACGTACGTGCACGAGGGGGAACTGTGGCCAACGTGGCCGATAGCAATGTCGATCCGTGGGGGCGATCTCTGATCGAGACCCTGCGCCGCTGGTGGTGGATCCCCGCGATCCTCGCCGTGCTGGGCGCCGGGGTCGGCCTGGCGGCCGGGGTCGCCTCACCGAAGACGTCCCAGGCCCTCCTGGCCGTGCAGGTCACCAGCGACAACCCGGACGCGCTGACCCGGGCGGCCACCAACGCCGTCACGGAGGTGTCGACGCAGGAGGTGTACGCCGCCGCCGGTCAGGCCCGCGGCACCAGCGGCGCCGACATGCGCTCGCGCTCCGAGGTGCTCGTGCTTCCCGACTCGACCGTGCTCGCGGTGCGCGTCACCGCCGACACCGCCGACAACGCCGCCGCCGACGCCAACGAGCTCGCCAAGGCGGCCGTCAACCAGGCGCAGACCCGGCTCCAGAACGAGCTGCGCGCGCTCACGACCAACACCGAGACGTTGATCACGTCCGAGGGACTGCGCGACGCCCAGGCCGAGCGTGCCCGCATCAACCAGCTCGGCAGCACGCTGGCCGGTAGCCAGCAGACCCTGCTCACCCAGTCGCGCCAGCTCACCGTGCTGCAGACCGCCAACGCCGAGGACGCGACGTCGACCTCACCGGTGCTGCTCGGCCTGCTCGGCATCATCGGAGGCGGTCTGCTGGGCCTGGCGTTCACGATGCTCTTCGGTGGCCGCCGCGGCCGCATGAACTCCATGCGCGAGATGCGCCGGCTCTACCCGAACCTCGAGTTCATCCCGGCCCGCGACGTGCCCGCGATCATGAGCATGGAGGCCGGCAGCGCCGACCGCGTCGTGCTCTCCGGGGTCCGGGTGCCGGCCGCCTCCGTGCGCAGCCTCGTCGACCCGGTCAACGCGGGCGTCATGGCCGCCGGGCGCAGCCCGCACGTCACCGAGGACGTCGCCCAGTTCGGCTCCGAACACTACGACCGAGAGGGCGAGCGGCTCGTCACCGTGCTGCAGACCCCGCTGTCCGGCGCGATCGTCAAGCGCGTCGCCCGCGACCCGCGCTCGGTGCTCATTGTGCTGGTGCGGCCGCACAAGACCCGATTCGAGTGGCTCGACGAGCACGCGGGCCAGTTCGGCGAGCGCACGTACGTCGTCGTCGACGGCTGAGGCTCCCGTCGTGTCCACGGAACGTCTCGATGCGGCCGCGAACGACGCGGCCGCATCGGCGTCGGCGCGGCACGCTGAGCGCTCTGGGTCGCCCGAGGTGACCGTCCGTCGTCCCGGCCCGGAGCGCCGCGACACCTCGGAGCAGCACTCGCAGGACTGGTCCTTCGCGGACCCCGACGCGCAGTCGCAGGAGCGCACCGGCCGTGGGCGGCACGGGTACCGCGGCGCCGGCGGCGACCCGGTCGCGTGGGTGACCTGGCTGTTCGTGCTCAGCTTCCTCACCCAGCGGATCTCGGCGCTGCCGAACCTGTCGATCCCGATGACGGTGCCGCTCATGGTGCTGTGGCTGTTCGCGGGATGGCGGCTGGGCATCGTGACGATCGAGCCGCGGCGCACCTTCCTGTGGCTGCTGGCCGCCGGCGCGTCCGCCTTCGTCGTGCTGCCGCAGGTGATGTTCGTCAACCAGCTCTACATCAGCGTCAACAGCTGGCTGTTCTGGATCGTCATCTGGCTGCCCGCGTGCTTCATGCTCGTCGATCGCAGCCGGGAGACCTTCCAGCGCGCGCTGCGCTCGATCACGAACATCGGGGTGTGGCTCGGGGTCGTCGCGGCACTGCCGCTGCTGCTGCAGTTCGTCGGGGTGCCCTACCGCGACTACCTCAAGGACGTCGTGCCGGCGCCCTTCCTCGTCGACGGCTTCAACACCGCCTACCCGTTCTTCTACGACAGCCCGCTGACGAAGTCGAACGGGTGGCTGGCGCTCGAGCCGTCGTTCATGTCGTTCACGCTCGGCCTGTGCATCATGGCCGGGCTGCTGTCGCGGGCCCGCACGTGGAAGGTCGCCGTCGCGACCATCGGCATGCTGTGCACCGTCGCGGGCTCCGGCTTCGCGATCGTGCTCGTCGGGCTCCTCGTCATGGTTCTGACCGGCCAGGGCTATCTGCTGAAGAAGTACCTCATGCCGGGCGCAGTGCTGGCGGCGATCGCCATTCCGACGCAGGTCGGTCAGGTCATCATTTCGCGGCTCAACGAGGGCTCCTCCACGAACTCCTCGACGGCGCTGCGCACGTTCGAGCCGTACGTGCACTTGTTCCCCCGCTGGGTCGACTCGTTCCCGCGCGTGGTCTTCGGCGGCGGTGCCGGCTCCTCCCGAGAACTGGTCGAGGGGTCGGGTGTCGACGGGCTCGTCGTGCCGACGGTCGCCAAGGTCTTCTACGACTACGGCATCATCGCGGGCGCTCTGCTGCTGTTCGTCGTGCTCACCTGCTACGTGCGCGGTCCGGAGCCGGCGATCGCCTACGCGGTGCTCGCGTCGATGTTGGTGCTGCAGCCGCCGGCGCAGCCGCTCATGGTGCCGGCGTTCCTGCTGTCCACGTTGTGGTCGCCGGTGCCCTGGGGCGAGCGGCCGCGCATCGTGCGTCGCAGCGGGCCACGCGGCGCGCACCGGCGCAGGTCGGTCTCCCGCTCGGCGGAGACGCCCGGCTCAGAATCGGCCTCCGGGTGGCGTGCCGGTGCGCGCACGCCCTCGTCGTCTACACGATCAGTGGGTGAGTGATGGTTCAGCCGGTTGTCAGCGTGCTCATGCCGGTGCTCAACGAGGAGAAGTCCGTCGAGGAGGCGGTCACCTCCGTGCTCGGGCAGCGGGACGTCGATCTCGAGTTGCTCGTGATCGACGGCCGTTCGGTGGACCGCACGGCGCAGATCGTGCGGGAGATCGCTGCCCGCGAGCCGCGGGTGCGGCTGCTCGACAACCCCGAGGTCATCATCCCGGCCGCCCTCAACGTCGGGCTGGCCGCGGCCGAAGGGGAATTCGTCGCGCGCGTCGACGGGCACGCGTCGATCAGCGGCGACTACCTCGCCCGCGGCATCGGCCACATGCGCCAGGACGAGGAGCTCGCGGCGGTCGGCGGCATCCGCATCGGGGTGAGCACCACGCCCAGCGGACGCGCGGTCGCGATGGCGCTGTCCAGCCCGTTCGGCGTCGGCGACTCGATCAACCACTTCGGCACGCACTTCCAGCTCACCGACCACGCCTCGTTCGGGGTGTACCGCACGGCGGTGGCCCGCGAGGTCGGCGGGTGGGACGAGAATCTGCTGGTCAACGAGGACGTCGACTTCGACCACCGGATCCTCGGCGCCGGGCATCGCATCGCGTTCGACCCCGAGATGCACATCTACTGGCACGTGCGCGAGAGCGCCGGGGCGCTGCTGCGGCAGTACCGCCGTTACGGGCGCGGCAAGGCGGCCATGGCCCGCAAGAACGGGCCGTCGGCGATCCGGCCGCGGCACCTGGCCGCTCCCGTCGCCGTCGTCGGCACCGCGGCGCTGGGCCTGCTCGCCCTGCGGTACCCGCGGCTCGCCGCCGTCGGCTACTCCCCCTACCTGCTCGGGGTGAGCGCCGCCAGCGCCCTCGCGTGGCGCGACCGCGGCACCGAGAAGGTCGACCTGCTCAGCCTGCCGCTGTCGTTCATGGCGATGCACTACGGCTGGGGCCTGGGGTTTCTCGAGGGCTACGTGCTCGGCCGCACCCCCCAGCGGGCCAGCGGCAACTCCCGCACCGCGGGCTGAACAGGCTGTCGCGGCTCACCACCGCTCGCGGTACGCCGCCGCGGCCGCCGGGTTCAACGCCGACCCGGTGAGGATTCCGCCGTAGACCGTCGCACCACCAGCGTCGGCTTCACTCGCGTCGGCGATACGTCCTGGCCAGCGATGAGATCTAACAGCGTCGCGACGCACGCCTCGCCGAGCTCCAGAAACGGCTGTCGCACCGTCGTCAAGGCCGGCTGGAAGTAAGCGGCTCCGGAGATGTCGTCATACCCGACGATCGAGACATCCTCGGGCACCCGCACGCCCGCCTCGCGAAACGCGGCCAGCAACCCCATCGCCATGAGGTCGTTGGAGACTACGACGGCGTCGGGGAGTTCCGAGCAGGTCAATCGCACGCCTGCATCGAAACCCGACTCGGGGCTCCAATCGCCAGACAGGGGCGGTAGGAGAGCGAGCCCGGCTGCTTCCATGGCAGCAGCCCAGCCACGCTCTCTTTCCGCAGCGTCGAACCAGGTGATCGGCCCCCTCAGGTGTGCGATACGGCGATGCCCGAGCGCAATGAGGTGCTCCGTGGCCATCCCGGCTCCCGCGTACTGGTCGACCGAAACGGTGTGCACGCCCGGCTGGTCAGCGACCCCGTCGGCGATGAGCACCTGAGGCACCTTGCCCGTGAGGGGAAGCAGCTGGGGAACCAACTCCTTCTGCGGCGCGATGACCGCGACGCCTTCGACTGCGTGATCGAGCAGTTGATCGACCACCTGCGCAACCTCGGCCTCGCTGGTGTCACGAATCGCCGCAACCAAGGTGGCGTAGCCACGCTCACGCGCGGCCGTCTGAATGCTGGATGAGGTCTGGCCGGGCCCGAAGTACCCACCCTCCGCGACGATGACCCCAATGAGCCCGCTGCGTCGGGTGACGAGCGCGCGGGCACCGAGATCGCGACGGTATCCGATCTGCTCGATGGCTTGCGAGATTCGCTCCTGCGTCGCCGGACTGACGATCTGCGGGTTGTTCAGGTACCGAGAGACCGTTTGATGCGACACCCCGGCGAGCCGCGCTACATCCGCCATGCCCGGACGCCGATTCACGTTGCCCATCACTCTCCTTCACCCCCGAGCCAGTCCTCGGCCCGACCTCGGTGACCAACGGTAACTGTTGGCACATCGGAGCCAGTCGCGTGATGCACATCACTTTACGAGGCTCAATGTTAGTGCTAACATCATCTCACGGGGCGATGTTAGCGCTAACATTTACGCAACTGGAGGGTCTCAGTGACCCAGGCGGCAACGTCCGCCTCCCGGAACCGTCAATGACGACAAGGAGCGAACCTCATGTCCACGAGGAGCGCAGTCGCCCGTGCAACGGGTGACACCCCCCGGCGCAAGATCCCAGCCGGGTTCATCTATTTCTTCGGAGCCTTCGGCGGCATCCTCTTCGGCTATGACATCGGTGTCATGACCGGTGCCCTGCCGTTCCTCATGCAGGACTGGAACCTTGAGGGCGACGCCGCCGGCATCGGGTGGATCACCTCGGCGCTCATGCTCGGCGCCATCTTCGGCGGCGCGCTGTCCGGACAGCTCTCCGATCGCATCGGCCGACGCCGCTCCATCCTGGTGGCGGCCGTCATCTTCGCCGTTGCTTCGATCCTCCTCGGAGTTTCCCCGCACGGCGGACTTGGCTACATGATCGCCATGCGCTGGTTCCTGGGTCTCGCGGTCGGGGCAGCGTCGGCCCTCGTGCCCGCCTACATGGCGGAGATGGCGCCCACGCGCCTGCGCGGTCGGCTGTCCGGACTGAATCAGACGATGATCGTGTCGGGCATGCTGCTGTCCTATCTTGTGGCGTTCGGGCTGCAGCACCTGTCGACAACGTGGGCATGGCGCAGCATGCTGGCGGGCGCTGCAGTACCCGCGATCATCTTGTTCCTCGGCGTCTTGCGTCTGCCGGAATCGCCCAGGTTCCTCGTGCACAAGGGGCAACTCGACGCCGCACGTGAGGTGCTTTCGATGATCCGCCCGGCCGACGCGATCGAACCGGAGCTGCGCGAGATTCAGCGGACCGCCGAACTGGAGTCCAATGTCGCTGCCCGCACGTCGTGGTCGACTCTCTTCCAGTCCAAGTACCGCTACCTCGTCGTGGCGGGTGTAGGAGTCGCGGCGTTCCAGCAGTTCCAGGGCGCAAACGCGATCTTCTACTACATCCCGCTCATCGTCGAGGCCGCCAGCGACGTCTCGGCCGATTCCGCCCTCGTGTGGCCCATCATCCAGGGAGTCATCCTCGTGCTCGGGTCGCTGTTGTTCATCGCGATCGCCGACCGCTTCAACCGGCGCGCTCTGCTGACGCTGGGAGGCACCGTCATGGGGATCTCGTTCATCCTCCCCGCGATCATCGCGTGGGCAATGCCGGACGCCAACCCGATGCTCATCGTGCTCTTCCTCAGCATCTACGTCGCGTTCTATTCGTTCACCTGGGCACCGTTGACCTGGGTACTCGTCGGCGAGCTCTTCCCCTTGGTCATCCGCGGCCGCGCCGCGGGCATGGCGTCGTCGTTCAACTGGATCGGGTCGTTCGCCGTCGGCCTGTCGTTCCCGATCATGACCGCTTCCATGCCGCAGCACGCCGTCTTCGCGATCTTCGGCGGCATCTGCCTCCTCGGCGTGCTGTTTGTGCGCACGAGAGTCCCGGAGACACGCGGCCGATCGCTCGAGGAGATCGAAGCCGAGGGGAGCCGCTGACATGACGATCGTTCTCAACCAACTGCCGTCCACGATCCAGGACTCCGTCGCTCGCACTCGTCAGCGCGTCAGCGATCTGCACGCTGAGCTTCCCCGCAACGAGCTTGTCGTGTGGACCGCCGGCAACGTCTCCGAGCGAGTCCCGGGCACCGATCTGTTCGTCATCAAGCCATCGGGCGTCTCCTACGACGAGCTGGCGCCGGAGTTCATGGTGGTCTGCACGCTCGACGGCACCAAGATCGACGACGGCACGCCCGACCGGCTCCAGCCCTCCTCTGACACCGCCGCGCACGCCTACGTCTACCGCCACATGGAGGAGATCGGTGGAGTCGTGCACACCCACTCCACCTACGCCACGGCGTGGGCGGCGCGCGGCGAGGAGATCCCGTGCGTCCTGACCATGATGGGCGACGAGTTCGGCGGCGCGATCCCAATTGGCCCATTCGCGATCATCGGCGACGACTCCATCGGCCGCGGCATCGTCGAGACCCTGAAGACGTCGCGGTCGCGGGCCGTGCTCATGCAGAACCATGGCCCATTCACGATCGGCACCGACGCCCGCGACGCGGTGAAAGCCGCGGTCATGTGCGAAGAGGTCGCCCGCACCGTGCACATCGCCCGGCAGCTCGGGGCGACCATCCCGATCCCACCGGAGACGATCGACCGCCTCTTCGACCGATACCAAAACGTCTACGGACAGCACTGAGCCCAGCCATCACTACGCCCGCTACAACGATGCCAACGGAGGCATGAACACGATGAACAACCCGTTCGACAACCGCGAGATCTGGTTCCTCACCGGAAGTCAGGGGCTCTACGGACCCGAGACGCTGGAGCAGGTGGCACAGCAGTCGACCCAGGTCGTTGATCTTCTCAACGAGGCCGACGACATTCCGCTGACCGTCGTGTGGAAGCCAGTTCTCACCGACCGCGACGCGATTCGCCGGGTCGCGCTTGAGGCCAACTCGGACGATTCCTGTGTCGGGGTCATCGTCTGGATGCACACGTTCTCCCCCGCCAAGATGTGGATTCTCGGCCTCGACGCGCTGCGCGTGCCGCTGCTGCACCTGCACACGCAGGTCAACGTCGAGTTGCCATGGAGCACCATCGACATGGACTTCATGAACCTCAACCAAGCTGCCCACGGCGACCGCGAATTCGGCTACATCGCCACCCGGCTGGGCGTCTCGCGCACCACGGTGGTCGGCCACGCTTCAGACGCCCAAGTGCGGGCCCGCATCGGTAACTGGACTCGCGCGGCGGTCGGGTGGGCCGAGCTGCACAGCCTCAAGTTGGCCCGGTTCGGCGACAACATGCGCAACGTCGCGGTCACCGAGGGCGACAAGACCGAGGCCGAGCTTCGCCTCGGTGTGTCGGTGAACACCTGGGGGGTGAACGACCTTGTGGGGGTGGTCGACGCCGTGACCGGCGCGGAGGTCGATGCTCTCGTCGCCGAGTACGAGGAGGCCTACGACGTCGCACCCGAGTTGCGCGTCGGCGGGCCGCGGCACGACTCGCTCCGGTACGGCGCACGTCAGGAAATCGGTCTCCGGCGCTTCCTGGAAGACGGCGGATTCGGCGCCTTCACGACGAACTTCGAGGATCTCGGCGGCCTGCGGCAGCTGCCCGGCCTGGCGGTGCAGCGCCTTATGGCAGACGGCCATGGGTTCGGCGCAGAGGGCGATTGGAAGACAGCAATTCTTGTCCGTCTCGCCAAAGTCATGGGATACGGGTTAGCCGGCGGCGCCTCGCTGATGGAGGACTACACCTACGAGCTGACCCCGGCCACGAAAAGATCCTCGGGGCGCACATGCTCGAGGTGTGCCCGTCGCTGACGAGCGCGACGCCCACCCTGGAGATCCACGCGCTGGGCATCGGCGACCGCGAGGACCCCGTGCGGCTGCGTTTCACGGCCGACCCGGGCCCCGGCATCGTCGTCGCCATGTCGGACATGCGCGAGCGCTTCCGTCTCATCGCCAACGTCGTCGACATCGTCGAACCGGACGAACAGCTGCCGGCCCTTCCGGTGGCGTGTGCGGTGTGGGAACCCCGGCCCGACTTCCAGACCTCGGCGGCCTGCTGGCTGACCGCCGGCGCGGCGCACCACACGGTCATGACGCAGGCCGTGCCGTTGGAGGTGTTCCGCGACTTCGCCGATATCGCCGGCATCGAGCTGGCCGAGATCGATGCGCAGACCACGGTGCGCGAGTTCGGCAAAGAGCTTCGGCTCGGGCAGGTGTACTACCGCATGGCGCAGGGCCTGTGATGAACACCGAATCCGGAATGCACGACGTTCATCTCTCCGGCGTGGAGGCGATCGAGACGGGTCGCTCGTTTCTGGGGATCGAGTTCGGCTCGACCCGCATCAAGGCGGCCCTGATCGACCCTGCCGGGGAGGTGCTGGCCATCGGCGCGCACGCGTGGGAGAACCAGTACATCGACGACAACTGGACGTACTCGACCGAGGCGGTGTGGAGTGGCCTACAGGCGTGTTACGCCGGTCTGGCCGCCGACGTCGAGCGTCGGTGGGGCTGCCGCTTGACCCAGGTCGGCGGGTTGGGCGTGTCCGCAATGATGCACGGCTACCTCGCGTTTGATGCGTCGGGGGAACTACTCACGCCGTTCCGCACGTGGCGTAACACTTACACGACCGAGGCAGCGGGGATTCTCACTGAGTCGTTCCACCAAAACGTGCCGCTGCGCTGGAGCGTGTCGCACCTCCTGCACGCGGTGACGAGGAATGAGGAGCATGTGACGCGGATCGACTACCTCACCACGCTGGCCGGTTACGTGCACTGGCGCCTCAGCGGACGCCGGGTACTGGGCATCGGAGATGCCAGCGGCATGTTCCCCATCGACGCGAGAACCAAAGACTACGACGCCTGCATGGCTGCGGCCTTCAACGACCTTCACGCCGTTCGCAACCTGCCGTGGCGCGTCGAGGCCATCCTCCCTGAGGTGCTGCTGGCCGGGCAGCCGGCCGGAGCCCTCACCGAGGGGGGCGCCGCCCTACTCGACCCGAGCGGGGAACTGCGAAGCGGTGCCGTCATGGCACCTCCCGAGGGCGACGCCGGAACCGGCATGGTTGCGACCAACAGCGTGCGACCCCGCACCGGCAATGTCAGCGCGGGTACGAGTGCCTTCGCAATGGTGGTTCTCGAGACACAACTGCCGGGGTGCAGGCCGGAAATCGATCTCGTGTCTACTCCCGCCGGCGATCCAGCCGCGATGATCCATACGAACAACTGCACCGGTGATCTCGATGCGTGGCTGCGAATCCTCGCACGTTTCGCCGAATTGGTGGGCGCTGACCTAGACACCACCGACCTGTACCGCCTCCTTTACGAGGAGGCAGTACACGGAGCCGACGACGCCGGAGGCCTACTTGCGTATAACTACCTGTCGGGCGAACACCAGACCGGCGTGTCGTCTGGTCGTCCGCTCTTCCTCCGGGCCACGCAGTCGGAGTTCACGCTGGCGAACTTCATGCGCGCCCAGCTGTACTCCGCGTTCGGGGCATTGGCTCTCGGCATGAATGTGCTGTTGGGCGAGGAGAAGGTCGAGCTCGAGTCGCTGTTCGCCCACGGGGGCATCTTCCGCACTGCCGGTGTGGCCCAGCAGATCCTCGCGGACGCCGTGGGCGCGCCGGTCTCGGTCGGTGATGTCGCCAGTGAGGGCGGCGCCTGGGGCATGGCGGTGCTCGCAGCGTTCGTCGCCGCGGGCTCGGGCTGTGGGAGCCTGACGGACTATCTGGCGACACGGATGTTCGCGGGCGCCCACCTCATGCGCGTCGAGCCGGACTCATCCGGTGCACTGGGATACGCCCAGTGGCTGAGTACGTACGAGCGGGGCCTTGAGCTGGAGCGGCGCGCCCAGAACGTCATCGCTTGACAGTTGGCAAAGCGCCGATTCTGCGGGCGGGCTACGGTGTCGCCCGCCCGCAGACCCTCGTGCACGGGTCGCGGCTCACCACAATTCGCGGTACACCGCCGCAGCCGCCGGGTTCTGGCCGCCCCACAGATCGGAGCGGATGGTCCTGCCGCGATCGTTGAAGTAGTTCTCCAGTACAAGCACATCGGCGTTGGCGCGCATCCAGGCCCGCATCTGCCGCACCCAGAACGGGTTGTCGCCGGTGCCGCCGCGGTTCGTGCCCGCCACGCCCCACTCCGGGATCGACATCCCCTTGCCGCGGGCCCGCGCGAACGCGGCGACGTCGGCGATGCCCGGGGAGTACCAGGGGCGCACCGCCATCCGCCACTGCGACGCGGTGCGCGCCTGCGTCCAGTGCTCGTCGTACATGTCGCAGCCGACGAGGTCGACGACGTCGTCGCCGGGATAGAGCTTCGTCAGGCTGTCGAGCCGGTCCCGCGAGCCTGGCATCGCGAAGCCGCACGTGATGTCGAAGTTGCGCACGAGCTTCGGCGCGGCGCGGCGCAACACGGTGGCGACGCGGCGGTAGGCGGCGCGCCAGGTCGCGGCGTTGTCGGCGGTGCCGCCGTAACGGGTCCAGACCCCGTTGCCCTCGAAGCCGATCCGCACGATCGCGTCGCCGCGGCCGGTCCGGCGCAGATCGCGGGCGATGGCGCGGAACACGTGGTCGTAGCGGCCGGCCGCGACGTCGGCCAGGCTGCCGGGCCCCTGTTTGGGCAGCAGCGGCAGGCCGTAGACGAGCCGGCCCGGAAAGTCCTGGTACGTCGTGATGTGCCAGCGCGAATCGGCCAGCGAGTCCCACGTCGACAGGTCGGGGTAGGTCGTCACCGCGTCCAGGGGCGTGCCCCGCCAGCGCCCGAACGCCTCCGCGCGCTCCCCCGACATGTGCCCGCCCGTCCACGCCCCCGAGAACCAGGGCGTCGCGCTGCGGTTGCGGCCCAGGAGCCGGTTCGCCGCGCTGTCGGCCGGTGACTCTTCCGTCGACGCCGTCGCGGCCTGGACGCCGTAGCGCGGCGAACGCCACAGACCCGCCGGGGCGTTCGTCGGCACCCCGTAGCGCGGCGAACGCCACAACCCCGCCGGCATGCCCGCCTCCACGCCGTACCGCGGCGAGCGCCACAGACCGGCACCGACGCCGGTGGGCGCCGCGGCTTGGGCCGGGCGCGC
>NZ_BCNQ01000026.1 GCF_001515525.1 Piscicoccus intestinalis NBRC 104926
TTCGCCGCGCTCGGCGGCGGGCCGCCCGACGAGCGCGCGCCAGCAGGCGGCCCAGGCCACGTCGAGCTGCGGAGGCGGTGTGGCGACCCGGCGCCCGGCCACCCGCCACGGCTGGTCGACGAGCACGACGACCCAGCCGTCCTGCGTCAGGGCCGTCAGCGCCGCGAGGTCGCGGCTGGGCCCGGAGCCCCCGGCGCCGTGGCCGAGCACGAGGCTGCCCCGCGCGGCCGTTCCGAACGGTGGTCGGTGCAGCGTGGCGCGGGCCGGCCCGACCGGCGTCGGGATCGTGCGCACGCTGGGCCGGCGGGCGGCGCTCACCCGATGACCTCGCCGGTACTCGGGTCGACGACGCCGACGAGCTCGTCCGCGCCGACCGGGTCGAGCAGGTGCGGGCCGTTGACGCGGCTGTTGCCGACCGCGCGGCCCACCGGGTAGGCGCCGAACCGCCCGGGTCGGTGCGTGCCGAGCAGCTCCTCGACGGCGTCCGGCGGCGTCTGCGGGTCGAGCCACGCCGACCACTGGTCGGGGTCGAGCACGAGAGGCTGGCGGTCGTGGATGCGGGACAGGCCCGGCTCCGCGGCCGTCGTGATGATGGTGAACGTCGTCAGCCACGCCAGCGGGTCGTCGGCCTGCGCCGCGGGATCGCGCCAGAACTCGAAGAGGCCGGCGAAGGTCACCGGCACCGCGTCGTCCCGGTGCATGAAGAACGGCTGCTTGCGCGGCTTGCCCTTGGCGTCGGTGGCGGTCGGGCTGACCTGCCACTCGTACCAGCCGTCGGCGGGCACGAGCACGCGCCGCGAGCGCACCGCCGAGCGAAACGCCGGCTTGGTGGTCACCGTCTCGGCGCGGGCGTTGGCCAGCCGCGCGCCGATCGCCGGGTCCTTCGCCCAGGACGGCACCAAACCCCACGTCAGCAGCCGCAACTGGCGCTGCGGTGGCGCGGCGGGGTCGTCCTTGGGGGCGCGCGCGAGCACGACCCGGGCGTTCTTGCTCGGGGCGATGTTGTAGTCGGGGCGCCCCGCCGGCGGCTCCTGCGGTCGCTTGAGCACGCTGCGTACCCGCTCGCCCGTGACGTCGGTGTCGACGTCGAGCTGCTCGATGAGGTCGTCGTTGCCGGCGCTCGCCGCATACCGCCCGCACATGCGGCCCAAGGGTATCTGTCGGCGCGACGCACTACCGTAGGACTCCCAGGGGTCTCGGGGGCCCGCCGACCGGGCGTCTTCCGAGCGCCCACGCCCACCGACGAGGAGAGCTTGACCCCGATGTACCCGCACCACTTCGGCAGACGCGGGGGCCTCGCATGAACGAGCGCGCCGCCGACTCCGACCGCTCCGACCATACGAGCAGCACCTCCGCGAGCGCACCGGCCGCGGCCGACCCGTGGCCGGCCCCGCACGCCACCGGTCCCGTCGACGCCACCGTGCGGCTGCCGGGCAGCAAATCGCTGACCAACCGCTTTCTCGTGCTCGCGGCCCTGGCGGGCGAGACCTCCCGGATCCGGCGCCCGCTGCGGTCGCGCGACACGCTGCTCATGGCGCAGGCGCTGCGGTCGCTGGGCACGGTCATCGACGACATCCCCGGCGACGACGGCGAGGACGACTGGCTCGTCGAGCCCGGCCCGCTCCGCGGCGGCGGGCACCTCGACTGCGGGCTCGCCGGCACCGTCATGCGCTTCCTGCCGCCGGTCGCCGCGCTCGCCGACGGGCCCGTCTCCTTCGACGGTGACGCCGGCGCCCGCACCCGGCCCATGCGCACCGGCATCGAGGCGCTGCGCGCCCTCGGGGTCGACGTGCGCGACGACGACCGCGGCGCCCTGCCGTTCACCGTGCTCGGCACCGGCTCCGTGCGCGGCGGGGTGATCAGCCTCGACGCCTCGGAGAGCTCCCAGTTCATCTCCGCGCTGCTGCTGGCCGGGGCCCGGTTCGACGAGGGCGTCGAGGTCGTGCACGACGGCAAACCGGTGCCGAGCGAACCGCACATCGCGATGACCGTCGAGGTGCTGCGCGACGCGGGCGTCGACGTCGAAGACGACGAGCCGAACCGGTGGCGGGTGGCCCCGTCGCCGATCCACGCCCTCGACGTGCAGGTGGAGCCCGACCTGTCGAACGCGGCGCCGTTCCTGGCCGCGGCGATGGTCACCGGCGGGCGGGTGCACGTGCCGGACTGGCCGCAGTACACGACGCAGGCGGGTGACGCGCTGCGCGACATCCTCGACGCGATGGGCGGCGACGTTTCCCTCGGCCGCGACGGGCTCACGGTGCGCGGGCCGGAGGCGATCACCGGCATCGACATCGACCTGCACGACGCCGGGGAGCTCACGCCCGTCGTCGCCGCGCTCGCGGCCCTGGCCGACTCCCCCAGCTGGCTGCGCGGCATCGCGCACCTGCGCGGGCACGAGACCGACCGGCTCGCGGCGCTGGCCACCGAGATCGAGCGCCTCGACGGTCACGTCGAGGTGCACGACGACGGCCTGCACATCCGCCCGCGGCCGCTGCGCGCGGGCCGGCTCGCGACGTACGCCGACCACCGCATGGCGATGGCCGCCGCGGTGCTGGCCCTCGCGGTGCCCGGCGTGCTCGTCGACGACGTCGCCACCACCGCCAAGACGCTGCCCGACTTCACCGCCCTGTGGTCGGCGATGCTGGCCGGAGCCGGCTCGGTGGCCGGTGAGCGCACCGGCTCGACGGCGGTCGGCACCAGGTGAGCCGTCGCGCCCGCGACTACGACGAGTCGGATGTGCGGATCCGCCCCAACCGGCGGGGCAGCCGTCCGCGCACGAAGACCCGGCCGGCGCACGCCGACGCGACGCCCGGCCGGGTCGTCGCCGTCGACCGCGGGCGCTTCACGCTGCTCGTGCAGGGCCGCACGGTCACGGCGATGAAGGCCCGCGAACTGGGCCGCAAGGGCGTCGTTGTCGGTGACGCGGTCGCGGTCGTCGGCGATGTCTCCGGTGGCCCCGACGCCCTGGCCCGCATCGTGCGGATCGAACCGCGCCGCTCGGTGCTGCGGCGCACCGCCGACGACGTCGACCCCGTCGAGCGGGTCATCGTCGCCAACGCCGACCAGCTGGCGATCGTCACGGCCCTCGCCGACCCGGAGCCGCGGGTCGGGATGATCGACCGCTGCCTCGTCGCGGCGTACGACGCCGGGCTCGTGCCGCTGTTGGTGCTGACGAAGTCCGACCTCGGCGACCCGCAGGAGTTCTTGGCCGCCTACGCCGACCTGCCCGACATCCGGGTCGTGGTCACGGGCCGCACCGACCTCGACGACGGTGCGGGCGATGGCTCGGGGCTGCACGGGCTCAGCGACCTCGAGGAGCACCTGCGCGGCCTCGTCACGGTTTTCGTCGGGCACTCCGGAGTCGGTAAATCGACGCTGGTCAACGCGCTGGTGCCGGGGGCCGACCGGGCCACCGGCCACGTCAACGACGTCACCGGTCGCGGGCGGCACACCTCGACCTCGGCGATCGCGCTGCGGCTGCCCGACGACGACGGCTGGATCGTCGACACCCCCGGGGTGCGCTCGTTCGGTCTCGCGCACGTCGATCCGGGCGAGATCATCACCCACTTCGCCGACCTCGAACCGGGCACCCGGGGCTGCCCGCGCGGCTGCAGCCACGACGAGCCGGAATGCGGGCTCGACGATTTCGTGGCCTCCGGCGGCGCGGGGCCGGCGGGAGCGGTTCGGCTCGCCTCCCTGCGGCGGCTGCTGCGGGCGCGCGCCGGCGAGTCGCGCGACTGAGACTGGGTGGACCTTCGGCCCGGAGATGACGGCGCCGCGATGCGACCATAAGGTTTCGCCATACCGCCGACGACGCGAAGAGGTTCCGATGGCCGACAAGCCCAAGCGCATGAACAAGACGCTCTACGAGACCGAGCTGCTGCGCCTGCAGCAGGAACTGGTCGAACTGCAGGAGTGGGTCAAGACCGAGGGCAAGCGCGTCGTCATCATCTTCGAAGGCCGCGACGCCGCCGGTAAGGGCGGCGCGATCAAGCGGGCGACGGAGTTCCTCAACCCCCGCATCGCGCGCATCGTCGCGCTGCCGGCTCCGACCGAGCGGCAGACGACCCAGTGGTACTTCCAGCGCTACGTGGAGCACCTGCCGGCGGCCGGCGAGATCCGTCTGTTCGACCGTTCCTGGTACAACCGGGCCGGCGTCGAGCGGGTCATGGGCTACTGCACCACCCAGGAGCACCGCCGGTTCCTGCGGCAGTGCCCGATCTTCGAGCGGATGCTCATCGAAGACGGGATCATCCTGCGCAAGTACTGGTTCTCGGTCAGCGACGACGAGCAGGAGCGCCGCTTCAAGTCCCGCCTGACCGACCCGATGCGCCGGTGGAAGCTGTCCCCGACCGACCTGGAGTCGCTGACCCGCTGGGAGGACTACAGCCGCGCCAAGGACGAGATGTTCGTGCACACCGACATCACCGAGGCCCGCTGGAACGTGGTCGAGAGCAACGACAAGCGCGCGGCGCGGATCAACATGATCGCGCACCTGCTGAACTCGATCCCCTACCAGCACGTCGAGCAGCCCGAGCTGAAGCTGCCGCACCGGCCGCCGTCGACCGGCTACAAGCGCACCGACCGGTCGCTCCAGTACGAGGTGCCGAATCACGCGGCGGAGGTGACCGCGGCGGCCGAGAAGGACGGTAAGCCGGGCAAGGCGAAGAAGTCGGGCAAGTCGGGTAAAGCGGCCAAGAAGGACGCTCCGTTGGCCCGGGAAGACATGGAGCCCTAAGCGCGCGGCGACTGAAAACGCGGCCGGCGTTGCCGCGCAGGGCCTTCGGCGCGGCGCCCGGCGACGGGCGCCTCCCCGTGCGGGGCGGTTGCGGAGGATAGGTTAGGGGCGTGCCCGACTACAACGACGACCTGCGGCTGGCCCACGTCCTGGCGGACTCGGTGGAACGCATCACGATGGCCCGCTTCCGCGCCTCCGATCTGCGGGTCGACGCCAAGCCTGACCTCACCCCCGTCACCGACGCCGACACCGACGCCGAAGAGCTCATCCGCTCCCAGCTCAAGCGGGCCCGTTCCCGCGACGCCGTGCTCGGCGAGGAGGGCGGCGAGACCGGAGGCGGGTCGCGCAAGTGGATCATCGACCCCATCGACGGCACGAAGAACTACGTGCGCGGGGTGCCGGTGTGGGCCACGCTCATCGCGATGTACGACAACAACGAGCCGGCGATCGGACTCGTCGCCGCCCCTGCGTTGGGACGCCGCTGGTGGGCCGCCGCGGGCACCGGCGCCTGGACCGGCCGGAGCCTGAGCAGCGCCACCCGCCTGCAGGTCTCCAGCGTCGGCGCCCTCGACGACGCCTCCCTGTCGTACTCCAGCCTCGAGGGCTGGCGCACCGCCGACCGCTTCGACCAGTTCCTCACGCTGACGCGGCGCTGCTGGCGCACCCGCGCGTACGGCGACTTCTGGTCGTACATGCTGCTCGCCGACGGCGGCGTCGACATCGCCTGCGAGCCCGAACTCGAGGTCTACGACATGGCCGCGCTCGTGCCGATCGTCACCGAGGCCGGCGGCTCGTTCACCTCCCTCGACGGCACCCCCGGCCCCTGGGGCCGCAACGCGCTCGCGACGAACGGGCGGCTGCACGGCAGCGTGCTCGACCTGCTCAACGCGCCCGCCGAGTCCGCAGCGTCCGCCGAGGTGGCGGACTCGAAGACCGCGACCTGAGCGACGACCGAAGCGACGACCTGGGCGACGAGCGGGCCGCCGGCCCGACTCAGCGTTCGAGCACCCGCACCGGTCCCAGGCCGCGATCGGCCGCCAGGCCGGCCAGGCCCGGTCCGATCCGCTCACCGTCTCCGACGACGACGATCGTCCACTGGGCGTCGTCGTCGGCGACGTACGCCCGGTAGGCCCGGCGCAGCCGCTTGGGGGTCAGCTCGCGCATCTGCCGCAGCGTCTGCGTCGTGTGCTGCGTGTCGAGCCCCTCGAGCGCCCGCGAGATGGCCTCGTCGGCGACGGCGTCGGCCGTGGCGTACCGGCCCGGGGCGGTCTCGCAGAGAAAGTCGACACCCGAGCGGGTCTCCTCGTCGGAGAACCCGTCGCGGGCGGCGCGCAGGATGTCGAGGGTGTCACCGAGAGCCGGCGCGGTCGCGTCGGCCCGCACCGCCCCGCTCGTGACGAACAGCCCGGCGCCCACGCGCGGCCGGAAGCCGCAGCGCATGCCGTACGTGTACCCCTTCTCCTCACGCAGCCGGGCGTCGAGCCGCGCCTGCGGGGCCCCGCCGATGAGGAAGGACAGCACCGGATACGGGGCCCAGCCGCCGTCGACGTCGCGGCCCGGGCCGGGGCAGCCCAGGTACAGCTCGCTCTGCACGGCGCCGGGCCGGTCGACGAGCACGATGCCCCCGGAGGCGGTGTCGCGCCCGACGGTGGCCACCGTCTCCGGCGCGTGGCGCTGCGGCGGGTCCTGCCAGGCGCCCAGCCCGGTTTCGAGTTCGCGCTCGACGTCGACCTCCGAGAGGTCACCGGCGACGACGACGGTGCCGCCGACCGGCCCGAGCGTGGCCCGGTGGTAGTCGGCGAGGTCGGCCGAGGTGATGTCGGAGACCGACGCCGCGGTACCGCCCGTCGGGCGCGACAGCCGCGAGGTCGCCGGGTAGTACCGGCGGATGAACTCGATCGCGGCCCGCTGACCGGGCGAGGCCAGCTCCTGTTCGATGTCCGAGAGGCGGGCCCGCACGTTGCGGCGCACCTCCGCCTCGCCGAAGGCCGGCTCCGAGAGGGCCTGTCGCAGCAGGTCGAGGGCGTCCGGCAGCCGGCGCCGCGCGACGTCGAGCTCGACGACGAAGCCCCGCTCACCGACTCCGGCCCCGAGCGCGACGCCACGGCGTTCGAGCAGCTCGGCCATCTGCTCGGCCGACCAGCGGGTGGTGCCCTCATCGAGGGTGCGGGCCATGAGCGTGCCGACGCCCTCGATGCGGTGCGGCTCGCGCGTCAGCGGCAGCGGCACCGCGAGCCGCACAGAGACGACGTGCTGACCGGGCAGGTGGTAGGCCAAGGTCGTCAGGCCGTTGTCGAGCTCACCGCGAACGGGCTCCGGGAACGACCAGGCGCGCGCCGAGCGCACCGCCGGCCGCTTCGCGGGCTTGGACCGGCTCATCGCGCACCCCCGGTCGCCGCGTCGGCGCCCATCCCGAGGGCGGCCTCGGACTCGTCGGAGGCGGGTGCGCCCGGTGTGTAACTGACCGTCGCGCGCGACTGCGGCAGCAGCCAGCGCGCGGCGGCCTCCCCCACCTGATCGGCGCTGACCGCTGCCGTGCGGTCCAGCAGCGTGTTGATCGCGCGCGGGTCGTCGAACAGCAGCGTCGAGCGACTGATGTGGTCGGCGCGCTCGTCGAGCGCCGCCAACGAGCTGAGCCAGGCCCGCTCGTTCTGCGCGACGACCGCTTCCATCTCCGCGGTGCGCGGGCCCTGCGCGGCGAACTCCTCGAGTTGGGTGCACAGTTCGTCTTCGATGCGGTCCAGCTCGACGCCGGGCGCGGCCTCGGCGACGAAGAAGCCGAGCGAGACGTTGTCGGCCAGCCCCATGGACGCGGCCGAGACGTCGGTGCACAACTCGAGCTCACGCACGAGACGACGCTCCATGCGGGCGATCGTCAGACCGGCGAGCGCGTCCATCGCCGCGGACGCCGCGAAGAAGTCCGGGGTGTCGTCGACGGGGAGCCGGAAGCCGAGGTAGAGCCGGGGCACCGGCACCTCGTCGACGACGTCGACCCGCACGGGCTCGGTCAGCGGCTCGAGCGGCGCGCTGAGCGGCGGCTGCGGCACCGGCGCGTCGGCGATGTGCCCGAAGTACTTCTGCGCCGCGGCGAACCCTTCGCGGGGCGTGAGGTCTCCGGTGAGCGTGAGCACCGTGTTGCTCGGCCGGTACCACGTGGCGAAGAACTCGTGCACATCGTCCAGGGTGGCGGCGTCGAGGTCGGCCATCGAGCCGATCGTCGGATGCCGGTACGGGTGGCCCGGCGGAAACACCGCCTCGTACATGCGGGTCAGCGCCTGGCCGTACGGCACGTTGTCGTAGCGCTGGCGCTTCTCCTCCTTGACGACGTCGCGCTGGTTGTCGAGGTTCTCCTGGGTCACCGCGGCCAGGAGGTTGGCGTGCCGGTCGGCCTCCATCCACAGGGCCAGCTCGTACGCGCCCGCCGGAAGCGTCTCGAAGTAGTTCGTGCGGTCGAACCACGTCGTCGCGTTGAGCCGGGCGCCGTGCCCCATGAGCACCGCGAAGTGCTCCCCTGAGGCGACGTTGGCCGACCCCTGGAACATGAGGTGCTCGAAGAGGTGCGCGAAGCCGGTGCGGCCGGCGTGCTCGTGGCGCGAACCCACCCCCACCCACAGGTTGACGGCGACGACGGGCACGCTGTGGTCCTCGTTGACGACGACCCGCAGTCCGTTGCCGAGGGTGTGCTCGGCGATGTCGTAGGCAAGGGGCATCACCCCAGGTTAGGAGACGCACAACCTCGTGATGCGGGCGACACGGCAACGGGCCGCGGGGCGCGCGCCTGGCGCCCCGGGCGCGTGCTCAGTCGTACTTGCGCGGCGTGACGCTGTCCGGCTCGATGTGGGCTCCGCGCAGCAGCGGGCCGGTGATGCCCTGCCCGAGTTCCTTGAGGGCCAAGCGCCCGATGAGCTGCTGGTTGGTGGTCACGCGCTCACTGCGGCCGTTGCCGACGAACGTGATGAACCACCGCAGCAGCGTCGTCAGGCGGGCCTTGAAGCCGACCATGGCCACGAGGTGCACGACGAGCCACAGCACCCAGGCCGGGAATCCGGTCAGACGCAGCCGACCGACGCTCGCGATGGCCTTGAACTTGCTGATCGTGGCCATGCTGCCCTTGTCCTGGTACCGGAACGCGCCGGGCGTCTCCTCGCCGCGCACTCGCGCCATGATCGTCGCGGCCGCGTGCTCGCCGCCCTGGATGGCGCCCTGCGCCATGCCGGGCACGCCGTCGACGAAGGCGAGGTCGCCGACGACGAACACGTCGGGGTGGCCGGGCACCGTGAGGTCCGGCTGTACCTTGACGCGGCCGGCGCGGTCGAGTTCGGCGCCGGTCGCGTTCGCGATGACGGCGCCCAGCTCGTTGGCCTGCACCCCGGCGGCCCACACCTTGCACGCCGACTCGATGCGCTGGGTGGTGCCGTCCTTGAGCTTGACGACCAGGCCGGTGTCGTCGACGTCGGTGACCATGGCGTCGAGTCGCACCTCGACGCCCATCCGCTCGAGCTCCCTCTTGGCCTTGCCGCCGAGCCGGTCACCGAACGCGCCGAGCACGACCGGGGCGGCGTCGAGGAGGATGACCCGGGCGTCGCGGGAGTCGATGCGCCGGAACTCGTTCGACAGGGTCGTGTTGGCCAGCTCGCGGATCTGGCCGGCCATCTCGACGCCGGTGGGACCGGCTCCGACGACGACGAAGGTCAGCAGCCGACGGCGGTTCTCGAGGTCCTCCTCGAGCTCGGCCAGCTCGAACGCGCCAAAGATGCGCGAACGCAGCTCGAGGGCGTCGTCGATCGACTTCATGCCGGGGGCGAAGGTGGCGAACTGGTCGTTGCCGAAGTAGGACTGACCGGCGCCGGCGGCGACGATGAGGGAGTCGTAGGAGACGACGTACTGCTTGTCGTGGAAGCGCGCGGTCACCGTCTTGTTCTCGAGGTCGATGTCGGCGACCAGGCCCTGCAGCACGCGAGCGTTGCGCTGGCGGCGCAGGATCTCGCGGGTCGGCGGGGCGATCTCGCCCTCGGACAGGATGCCGGTGGCCACCTGGTACAGCAGCGGCTGGAAGAGGTGGTGACCGGTCTTGGCGATGAGGGAGACGGCGACGTCGCGGTCGCCGGCGAAGGCCTTGGTCGCGAACAGCCCGCCGAAACCGGATCCGATGACGACGACGTGGTGGCGCGAGGTCTTGGACAAGATCAACTCCTGGGCCGGGAACGGGACGTGCACGCGCACGCCACGGGAGCGCGCGAGGGCATGTGGCGAATGTAAACGCCACGGCACGCGAACGCCCATCGGGGTGGGGCGCCGAGACGATTCGCTTGCCACCGCGCGTCACGCGCGGGCGCCCGCCTCAGGGGCGGAGCGCAGCTGACGACTCGACGAGGCCGTCGCGTTCGAGCATGGCGAGCACGTCGACGAACGTTGCTGGCGGACTCCTACGCGAGTCTGCGATCCGCTGGACGGCGCCGTACACCGCTGCACTGCTGCGGGCGATCTGATCGAGGACGAAATCGTCGGGCGACTTGGCCTCCATGTCCCACGGCTCGAGAGCGGCGGCTGGGAAGTCTTTGAGGTTGTTGGTGACGATGACCTGGGCTCGGACCTTGATCGCAGCGGCGAGCACGTGCCGGTCGTCGAGGTCGGGCAATTCGAGGGCGTCGATGAGCGGCTGGTAGCCGGTGACCAGGCAGTCGCGAACAGCTTTGTTCATTAGGTCGCGGGTGCGGGCGAGCTTGTGCGGGTCGAGGTCGGGCCGATTCTCACCGATGTTGCGGAAGACTTCGTCAAGGATCTGGTCGGTCCACTTCGCTTGGACGAGTCCGGCTTGGGCGATGCGGATCAGCAGGTCTCGGAGCGTGCTCGGGTAGAGCACTTTGGCGTCGTAGAGGACGACGAAGGCCACCTCAGAGCAGGCCCATGTCTTGGTTGAGTCGGGTGAGCTCATCGGCGGCCTGGCGGCGCTCCTGGTCGTCGCAGGCCAGATAGGCCATCAGCGACTGGGCCCTGATCCGGCGGTGCTTGCCGACCTTGCGGTACTCGATGTCACCCTGATCGAGCAGGCCGATCAGGAAGGGCCGGCTCACCTTGAGGAGCTCGGCTGCCTGTTGCGTGGTGAGTTCGGCGTGGGCGGGCACGACCGACACGCCGTGCCCGGCGGCCATGTGCGCGAGCACGCGCGTCAGCAGTTCGACAGCGCCGCGGGGAACGATGAGCGTCCCTTCGGGGTCGTCAGCGACCACGAGCCGGATGACGCTGTCGGTGTGGGTGGCGAGGTAGTCCTTGACGTGCGGCAGCGCCTCGGCGGCGGTGTTGATGTCGGACTCGTCGGGCTGGATAGGGGCGAGCGCCAGGCTGGTCATCATGGCTCCTCTCAGGAGCCAACCATTATTCGCAATATTCGAAGCAAACGCAATACATCGCACGGACAGGAGTCAGAAGCTCCAGAGGTCGGGGCGCAATGCTTCGGTGGCGGGCTCGCCGGGGCCGGCCGCGGTCAGTCCACTCGGGGCTGGGTCCAGATGTCGCGACGCTGCTGGACAGCGGGCAAGACATGACTCCGGCCCCTGACCTTGCGTTTTTCGCAGGTCAGGGGCCGGACTTTGTAGCGGGGGCAGGATTTGAACCTGCGACCTCCGGGTTATGAGCCCGGCGAGCTACCGAGCTGCTCCACCCCGCGTCGGTGATTCCACCTTAACCAATCCGCGTCGCGCGTCCAAATCCACGCTCGCTACGGGGCGAGCAGTTCGAGGGTGCGGCGGCGCTGCGCGGCGTCGGGGGCGAGGTTGACGAGGATGAGTTCGTCGGCACCGACCTCGGCGATCAGGTCCTCCAGCCCGGCGATCACCTCCGGCCCGGAGCCGGCGACGGTGCGGTCGAGCATCCCGAGGATCTGCTGCGCCTGCGGGTGGCTGCGGACCGCGGCGAGCTCGTCGGCACCCAGCCGTCGCTGCCGGCCGAGGAAGCCCTGCAGCCATTCGTCCTCGGCCAGGCGTCGCTGCTCGACGGCGGTGTCGTGATCGTCGGCGGCGATGACGTTGGCCGCGACCATGAGGTGCGGCGCCGCGTCCGTCCCCGCCAACGGACCGGAGGGGTCGAACTGGTCGCGGTAGGCGTAGGTGGCCTCCCGCAGCATCGCCGGGGCGAAGTGGGAGGCGAACGCGTACGGCAGTCCCAGCTGCGCGGCCAACCGGGCGCCGAACATCGACGACCCCAGGATGTACAGAGGCACGTTCGTGCCCGCCCCCGGGTACGCCTCGACGCCCGGGATCGGCGAAGTGTCGCTGAGGAGTCCGTGCAGCTCCACGACGTCGGTCGGGAAGCGCTCGGCCTCCCGACCGTCGAGCCGCAGCGCGCGCACCGTGGGCATATCGGTACCCGGAGCGCGCCCCAGGCCCAGGTCGATGCGGCCCGGGAACAGCGTCTCGAGCATGCCGAAGTTCTCGGCCACGACCAGCGGTGAATGGTTGGGCAGCATGATCCCGCCGGCACCGACGCGGATGCGCGACGTCTGCGCGGCGACATGCTGGATCATCAGCGCCGTGGCCGAGGAGATGATCGTGCGCGTGTTGTGGTGCTCGGCGAACCAGACGCGGTGATACCCGAGCGTGTCCGCCAATTGGGCCTGCTCCACCGAGCGAGCGATCGCGTCGGCGGGACCACGGTCTCCGGGCTGCGTGCGCGCGAGGTCCAGCAGGGACAGGGGAACGGAGACGGGCATGGGCTGTCCTCTCGGTGGCGGGGTTGGAGACGCTCGGGCCGGTCGAGGTCAACGACCGAGCAACAAGTGGAGACGTCATCCGTTTAGGCAGAATATGGAGACCTACTCCGTTCTTGCAAGCTCACGCGCGCCCATCCTGGACCACGCTCGCCGCGCCTACCGGCGCGCGCCCAGCATCTCGTCAAGACCGACAGTGGGGTGCCCGATCATGTCCGACAGGGTGCGGTCGGAGGCATCCAGGTCTCCGCGGGCGGTGGCCGTATCGATCGCGATGAGCACCTCGACCATGCGGGGATCCAGCCCGGCGGCGCGCAACGAGGAGGTCCGCTGCTCGGCCATCACCCGCTCGTAGCGGACCGGACGCCCCGACAGGCGCTGCGCGACGGCGGCGAGATCGTCATGGGAGTACGCCGTGTCACCGGACAGCTCGAGGGTCTGCCCGAGCCGGTTGTCGTCGAGGATCGCCACCGCGGCGGCCTCGGCGTAGTCCGTCCTGGTGGCCCCGGCGACCCGCCCGTCGCCGGCCGCCGCTGCGATGACGCCGGTCTGGGCGCCCTGGATGACGCTGCCGCTGAGCAGTTCCAAATACGAGTTGTTGCGCAGGATGACGCTGCGCACCCCGGAGTCGGTGATGGCGCGCTCGGCGGCCAGGTGGATGGGGGCCAGGGGCAGCGCGGTGGTGTCGGCCCGGTACACGCTGGTGTAGGCCAGGGCGGCCAGGTCGGCCTCCGCCGCCGCCTGGATCACCAGGTCGTGCTGGTCGACCGGGGTAAAGGGCATCGAGACCGACACCAGGACGAAACGGTCGATGCCCTGCAGCCCCTCGCGCAGCGTCGCCAGGTCGTCGTAGTCGAAACGGACGACCCGGACGCCACGCTGCGCCAGATCGGAGGCCTTGCGGGGCGAGTGCGCCCCGGCGACGATGTCGGCCGCGGGAACGCCGCGGTCCAACAGGTGGGCGATGATCATGCGGCCGAGGTTGCCGCCGGCTCCGCTGACGAGCGTGGTCATGATGCTGATCCTTTCGACGAGTTCGGCGGCGGCCTACTGCGCCGCACCAACCCGCCAGCCCTCGCGGTTGATCCGTCGTATCGACTCGACCGAGGCGGTACCCACCGGGCCGGAGGCGGCAGCGACCCAGGCCGCGCCGAGTACGGCCCGATAGAAGTCGCGCCCAGTGACGAAATCCTTGACCACGCCCTGCGCCTTGGCGGCTTCGACGAGGGCGTCGGTCCACCCGATCACCACGTCACAGCGCAGGGACAGCGGCGAACTCTCCCGATCCAGCGCTGCCCGCAGCGGCTGGGGCAACCCCTCGTAGCTGGTCATGTAGCGCAGCAACGCCTCCGACCAGCGCTCCAGCCGCTCATCGGCGCTCAGCTCGGCCCGCTGGAGCGCGGCGTAGGACTCGGCGAGGTCGCCGAGCTCGCCGGCGAGCACTTCGGCCATCAAGGCGTGCCGGTCGGGAAAGTGCCGGTACAGGGTGCCCGCACCGACTCCGGCGCGTTTGGCGATGGCATCGAGGGACACCTCCAGGCCGTGGGCCGCAAAACTCTCCCTGGCCGCGGTCACGATCTTCTGCCTGTTGCGCACCGCATCCGCGCGCCCGGACGGACTCGCCATGTGCTCCCCTCCCTCGCCCCCCGCCGACGTTGACAACCGGAGACCGTCTCCATATCGTCACAAACGGAGACGCTCTCCGCCCTTTCGCATCGTAGCCCATGCGAGGAGATGCGGACCGTGACGTGGACATCAGCGTGCGGACGGCCCACGCGGCGTCCCCCCGCACGACCCTCATCGCACCCCAAGGAGATCACCATGAAGATCGGCATCATCGGAGCCGGCAACATCGGCGCGCTGCTCGCGACGAAGCTCGGCGCGGCCGGCCACGACGTGGCCATCGCCAACTCCCGCGGACCCGAGACGATCGACCCGGGCATCCTCACCGAGGGAGTCCGCGCGGTCGAGGCGGCCGACGCCGCCGCCGGCGCCGAGGTCGTCATCGTGTCGGTGCCCTTCGCCAGGATCCCGGACGTGGCGGGCCTGTTGTCGCAGATTCCGGAGAACGTGCCTCTCATCGACACCGGCAACTACTACCCCGGGCGGGACGGTCGGCATGACGCGGTGGACGCGGGTCAGGTCGAAAGCGTCTGGGTCGCGCAGACCATCGGCCGCCCGCTCGTCAAAGCCTGGAACTCGATCGGGGCCCCTTCCCTGGCCGACAAGGGCACGGAGCCGGGCGCGCAGGGGCGCATCGCCCTGCCCGTCGCCGCGGATCGGGACGAGGATCGCCGGGCGGCCATGGACCTCGTCGAACAGACCGGTTTCGACGCCGTCGATGCCGGCCGGCTCGCGGAGTCGTGGCGTCAGCAGCCCGGCGCACCTGTGTACTGCACCGACCTCACCCGTGCGGAGGTGGTGGAGGGCCTTGCCCGGGCCGATCGGGGGCGCGTGCCGAAGCGCCGCGACCTCGCCTGGGCAGCCGTCGTCGAGCGGACCGACGACTTCACGACGATGCCCGACTTCGACTGGGCCCTGCGGCTCAACCGGGTGCTCTACCGCTAGCCCAGCGCGCCCGGGCCACTCCGTCCGGTGGCGGCTCTCACGTCAGGCTCGCGAGGACGGCGCTGTGGTCGCTGAGGCCGCGATGGCGGGGCGTGTCGTCGACGCGGGCGGACACCACGCGGAGGCCGCGCACGAACACGTGGTCGTAGCGGCACCCGACCCCGGTGTGGTCGATCCAGGTCGGCGTCGAGCCGCCGGTCGCGTACCGGTAGGCGTCGAGCAACCCGAGGTCGAGCAGGTGATCGTAGGCGTCCCGCTCCTCCGCCAGCACGTACGGCAGCCCCGGGCGGTCGGCCGGGTCGACGATGTTGAGGTCACCGGCCAGCAGGAGCGGGCTCGCGTCGGCGCGGCACTCGGCGTCGACGAGGTCGGCGAACTCGCGCAGCCACGCGCGCTTGCGGTCCCGCTGCGCGTGGGAGGCGTATCGCACCGGGTCGCTGGCCGCGCCGTACACCCCGAGCACCGTGGCCTGCCCGATCCGGGCCCGGACCACCCGCGGACCGGCGGGAAATGTCGGCTCCCCCACCGACAGCCTCGTGTCCCGCACGACGAGGGCCACGCCGCGGTCGCGGCCGCTCAGCGCAGGCGTCAGGACGTTGTAGCCGGCCGCGCGGCAGACGTCGAGGATCAGCCGCGAACCCTCGCCGCGCGTGATCTCGCTGAGCACGACGAGGGGTTCGTCCGCGGCCCAGAGGTATTCGAGGAGGCCGCGGGCCGTCTCCTTGGTCGGCGCGGCGACGTTGAGCGCGAGCACGCCCAGACTGCTCGCCGCCGCACCTGCCGTCACCATCAGGCCACGATAGGCATGGCGCACCCGACCGACGGCGACCCGCCGCTGCTCGCGCCTACCGGCCGACCATCGCCGCGCTGCGACGCGGTTGGTGCCGCGGGCGCCGACGAGGACGTGAGTCCCCGGCTCGCGGGCCAGCAGCTCCAGCGCCTGCCCGCCGATGCCGGAAGGTCGCGCCGGTCATGACGATGACGCGTGCGTCGGAGTCACTCATCGGCATGCTCGCGCCACCATCCCTGCAGGTCCGTCACGCCCGCGCCGGGCCGGCATCTCGCCGTGCTAGAGCTGGTCCTGCGCAGGCCGCGCGAGCATGACGATCTCGATCTCCAGGGCCAGCACGTCCTTGCCGTCCTGGTTGGTCAGGCGGGCCTCGAAGAGCACGTCGACCCGACCGCGCGCAGCGGCGGTTCGCGAGACCGGAATCAGGCTCCCGGCGAGAGTGTCGCCCGTGCGCACGGGTCGCAGCATCCGCATCGACCGGATCTCGCGGCCGGCCACGATCGCCCAGCGGGAGTAGTGCGAGCTCACCGCCAGCCGCTGCAGGATGGCCGCGGTGTGGATGCCGCTCGCGATGAGGCCCCCGAACGGGCCACCGGCGGCGATCTCGGCGTCGGTGTGGATCGCCAGCGGATCCCACCGGCTCGCGAAGTCGACGATCTCGCCGTCCTGCACGGTGTGGGTCCCGAGGTCCAGCACCTCCCCCAACGGCAGGTCGTCGCCGTAGACCAGCTCGGGCGCGGTCATGAAGCCCTCCTCTCCCGCTGCGACAAGGCCCTCGACGCAACCGCTCCGGACGTCGCCGACACCTCGCCGGCCCTCGCCAGGCCCTGCCAGGGCCCTCCCCGACGTCGCTGAGAACTGCGTGTCGCGGTGAGGACTGCGGCACGAACCGCAGTCCCGACCATGACACGCAGTTCTCAGCGAGATGGCGTCGAGCTCTCAGCGAGATGGCGTCGAGCTCTCAGGGAGGTGGCGCCACCCTCCGGGGAGGGGCGTCAGCCGCCGGTGCCGGTGGGGGTGGGGGTCGCCGTGGGCGAGGCGGTCGGGCTCGCGGTCGCGGTGCCGGTACCGGTGGGGCTGGGGCTCGCGGTGCCGCCGGGGGTGACCGAGCCGCCCTCGGGCTGCAGCGCCATCGCCTGGGCGATGGCCCGGCTCAGCGCCTGCTGCGCCTTGCCGTAGGCGTCCCAGTCACCCTTGCGCATCGCGTCCTGGCCGGCCTTGAACTGCCGGTCGACCTCGGCGAGGGCGGCGTTGAGCTGCGCCGGAGACGGTGACGGCGTCGGCGAGGGCGACTGACCGGGTTGCTGCTGGCCCTGCTCGCCGTCGGTGGGCACCCCGGCGTCACCGGCGGTGGCTCCGGAGCTGCCTCCGAAGAGCTGGTCGAGCGCCGAATCGAGCGTGCGGCCCCACGCGATCGTGTTACCGAAGCTGACGACGACCGCCTGCAGCAGCGGGTAGCCGGCGTCGCGCCCGGAGACGTAGATCGGTTGGACGTACAGCAACCCGCCGCCGACAGGCAGCGTCAGCAGATTGCCGCGCTGCACCCGAGATCCCGTCTGGGAGATGTTGAGGAAGTTGTTCAACGTCATCGGGAAGTCGACGGAGTTGTTGTTGCTCGAGTTGATCTGGTTCTGCACCTGACTCGGGCCGGGCACGTTCGTGGCGCTCGGGAGGTCGAGCAGGCGCATCTTGCCGTAGTCGGCGCGCCGTTGACCCGCCTGATCACCCGCGTCGGAGTCGACGGCGAGGAAGCCGGTGAGGAACGGTCGATCGTCACCGGCGGGTGAGAACGACGTCGTCAGCGAGAACGCCGGCGCGTCCTGGTCCGGCATGCGGATCGACAGGTAGTACGGCGGCTGCCCCTCGTTGGTCCCCTGCTCGGCCTGAGTCGGGTCGACCGGCACGCGCCAGTACTCACCGCCTCCGAAGAAGGCGCCCGCTTCGGTGACGTGGTAGCGGGTCAGCAGCTCGCGCTGCACCTTGAACAGGTCTTCGGGGTAGCGCAGGTGGCTCATGAGGTCGCCGCTGATGTCGCTCATCGGCAGCAGCGTGTTGCTGAACGCCTGCGACCACGCCTTGAGCACCGGGTCCTGGTCGTCCCACGTGTACAGCCGCACCGAGCCGTCGTACGCGTCGACGGTGGCCTTGACGGAGTTGCGGATGTAGTTGACCTGACCGGCCCGCACCTGCTGCACGCTCTGGGTGCGGGCGGTGAGGGCGTCGGAGGTGGCCGTGTCGAGGCTCTGCAACTTGCTGTACGGGTACGTCGACGACGTCGTGTACCCGTCGAGGATCCACACGACGCGCCCGTCGACGACCGAGGGGTAGGCGTTGCCGTCGAGCGTCAGCCACGGCGCCACCCGCTCCACCCGCTCGCGCGGCTGGCGGTAGTCGAGCATCGTCGAGTGGTCGCCCACCTGCTCCGAGAGCAGCAGCTGATACGCGCGGTACTTCATGGCGTACGCGGCCCGCTTGAAGATGTTGTCCATGTGCACGCCGCCGCCGTTGACGTACGTGAACCGCTGCTCACCCTCGGCGCTCTGGTAGTCGATCTCGCGCGGCGGCGCGCCCTCGGGGGCGCCCACCACGGAGTAGTTCGTCGTGCGCTCACCGAAGTAGATGCGCGGCTCGAACGGCGTCAGCGGGCCCTGCGGCGGGATGTCGCGGGTGAAGAAGTCGGGCTCGCCGTCGGCGGTGCGCCGGTTGCCGTAGGCCGTGACGAGGCCGTACCCGTGCGTGTACACCGTGTGGTCGTTGACCCAGTTGCGCTGCGGCACCTGGTCGATGTCGAGTTCGCGGACCGCGACGACGGTGTCCTGCGGGGTGCCGTTCTCCTGGATCCGGTAGCGGTCGACGTCGAGCACGTCGGGGAACCGGTAGTACTGCCGCAGACCCTGCATCTGCGTGAACGTCGGGCTGACGATCAGCGGGTCGAGGATGCGGATGCCGGGGATCGTCGCCGCGTCCGAACGCAGCTGCCCCGGGGTGGCGTCGGTCTGCGCCTGGTACTGCGTCTTCGTCAGGTCCGTCAGGCCGTAGGCCGCGCGGGTGGAGTCGATGTTCTTCTGGATGAACTCCGCCTCCAGGGCGGCCTCGTTCGGGCGCACCCGCAGGCTCTGCACCGCCATCGGGTACAGGCCCCCGACGACGACCGACATGACGAGCAGCATCGAGACGCCGATGATCGGCAGGCGCCACGACGACGTCCAGATGGTCGCGATGAACAGCAGCGCGCACAGCACCGCGGCGATCGCGAGGATCGTCTTCGTCGGCAGCACCGCGAACTGGTCGGTGTACGTCAGCCCCGTGATCCGCGCCGAATCCTGCACGCTCAGCTGGTAGCGCTCCAGCCAGTAGCCGCCGCCGCGCACGAGCACGAGGGCGGCGCCGAGCAGCGACAGGTGCACCCGCGCGGCGCGGGACGTGTGCGGGCCGCGACCGCCGAGCTGCAGGCCGCCGTAGATGTAGTGCGTCAACGCGGCCGCCATGAGCGCGAGCACGAGCGCCATCGTCAGGAACGAGACGATGAACAGCACCCAGGGCATCGTGAAGACGAAGAAGCCCACGTCCAGGTTGAACGTCGGGTCGTTGGTGCCGAACGGCTGCCGGTTGAGCCACAGCAGCACCAGGCGCCACTGGCTCGCGGCCGCCGCGCCGGCGAACGCGCCGAGCACGAGTGGCGCGCCGAGCAGCGCGAGACGGCGCAGCGGCTCGATGAGCTCGCGGTAGCGGTCCAGCGCCTCCTGCTGCGGGGTGCTCGGGGCGTACAGCGGTCGGGTGCGGTACCCGACGATGAGGCTCGAGGCGACCAGGAGCGCGACGAGGCTGCCGCCGAGGAGGAACAGCGCGACCTGCGTGCCGAGGCGGGTCCACAGCACCCGGGCGTAGCCGACGCTGTCGTACCAGAGCACCTCGGTCCAGAACTGCGAGGCCGCGGCGAGCACCCCGGCCAGCACGACGAGCGCGGTGACGGTGATCGCCAGCGGACCGGGGCGCCGGGTGCGCAGCTGCCCGGGCGGGGGCATGCGACGCGGACCCGTCGGTCCTCCGCTGCCGGGTCCACCGGGTCCACCTGGACCACCGGGACGACCCGGTCCACCCGGTCCACCCGGTCCACCCGGACGGCCGGGGCCGCCAGGCCCGCCCGGCCCGCCCGGTCCACGGCCGCCGCCGGCGCCCATACCGGCTCCGAAACCGCCGAGACCGCCGGGGAACCGGAAGCCGCCGCCGAACCCTGACGAGCCCGAACCCGAACCGGAGCCCGAACCCGAGCTTGAACCCGAACCGGAGCCCGATCCCGAGCCCGAGGAGGAGCCGGAGCCGGAGCCACCCCGGGGCGTGGCGTCTCCCCCGCCCGGGTCACGCCGCGGGTCGTCCGGGCCGGTGGGCCCCTGATCCTTCTCGTCGCTCACGCCAACCGCCGTTCCGTCGCCGTCCCGTTCGCCGAACTCGCGTGCCGGTTCGTCACTGTCCGATACCCCCCAACGTACCTACCCCCACCGGATGCCCAAGACCCTGGGGAAAAGTACGGCGTGCCGAATATGCTCGCACGCGCGAGAGCGTTCGGCTCGTGCCCCTGACATGCCTGCGGCCGGGCGTCCGGCAGAGTGGGGCGGGTGACCGTGCATCTGCCGCCCCTGCTCACCTGCGCGCGAGACATCGAACGCTACGTCGCCGGCGCCGGGTGGGATCAACCCGCCCGCCTGTTCGCCCTCGTCACCACCGAGCAGCTGCGCGAGAACCAGCCGCAGCTGAGCCACCTGGAGGCCGAGGGCCCGGACGCCTTGAGCGCCATCGAACAGGAGGACCTGCCCGCCTCCTCGGGGCTGGAGGAGCTGCTCGCCCAGATCGGCTGGCCCCCGCAGGTGCACGGGGCGGCGATCGCCGTCGAGCGGATCGTGCTGCCCCCGCAGGCGCAGGCAGACCTGCCCGAAGAGGAGCAGGCTGCCCTGGAGGCGGTCGCCAAGCATCCGCAGCGCCAGGATGTGCGACTGCTCGTCGCGGCCCTGCGCGACGGTTCCGCGACGTGCCTGCTGCGCCAGCGCGACCACGACAACGACGACGACGTGGCCGTCGGGGAGAACATCGCCCCCGGCCTGCTCGACGCCCTCCGCCAGACCCTGCGCGACTGACGTCGCGGCGCCCGGCGCCGACTCCGGCTGCGGCTCAGCCGGTGCAGGTGGGCAGGGACTGGCCGCGACCGGCTCCGATGGCCTCGACGGCCGTTCGCGCCTCGTCGAAGGTCGCCACGCGGGCGACGTGCAGGCCATCGGGCACGTTGCCGACCACCTCCGGGCAGTCGGCGGCCGGCGCGAGGAACCACGCGGCCCCGGCGTCGCGGGCGCCCACCATCTTGTGCTCGATGCCGCCGATCGGGCCGACCGCGCCGTCGAGCCCGATCGTGCCGGTACCCGCGATCTTCTGCCCCCCGGTCAGCGGCCCGGGGGTGATCTTGTCGTAGACGGCGAGGGCGAACATCATGCCCGCCGAGGGCCCGCCGACGTTGCCGGCGTCGATCGTCACCTTGATGGAGTCGTCGAAGCGCGCCTCCAGGCCGACGCCGACCATGCGGCGCCCGTCGATGACGCGGGTCGGCACGTCGACGTCGAGGGCGGAGCCCGACCGCCGCACGGTCATCCGCACGCTGTCGCCCCCGGCCTGCACGAGCCGGGACACGTCGGCGGCCGCCTGCACCCGGGTACCGCCGACCGCGGTGACGACGTCACCCTCCTGCAGGTGCCCGACGGCGGGACCGTTCGGCGCGACCTGCGCGACGACCGCCTCCTCCGGCTTGCCGACGGCCCGCAGCGCCACCGCCGCCGCCGCGTTCTGGGAACCCTGCATCTGGGCCGAGGTCTGCTGGCGCACCTGGTCGGCGGTCGCGCTCGGCGGGTAGAGCTGATCACGCGGGATGATCTGGGCCCGCGGGTCGAGGCGCGCGACGAGCAGGTCCCACACCGTGATGTCGTAGCCGGGGCCGCCGTACTGCGCGACCGTCGTGAAGTCGAGGCTGCCGGTCGTCGGATAGGTCTGCACCCCGCTGATCGAGACCAGACTGTGGCCCCCGGTCTCACCGAGCGTGTCCACCGCCGGGCCGGCCCGCAGGATGACGTACGCCGGGTGGTACAGGGTGCCGGCGATGAGGACGAGCAGCACGAGCAGCAGCGCGATCAGGCTGGTGCGGGTCTGGCGCGACAGGCTCCAGGAGACCCGGCTGCCGCGGCCGGTGGCGTGCCCGGGAGCCGACTCAACCGACTGACCCGGCTCCCCCTGATCGCCGTGGCCGCTGCGGCCCGGTGCCGCTGAGCCGGAGCCGGGGTCGTCGCCCTCGCGGGCGCGTTCGCCCCGCAGGGGCAGCCTCACGGGGTGCCCACCCACTCGTCGTCGCCGTCGGTGAAGATCTGGTGCTTCCAGATCGGCACCCGCGCCTTGAGCGTGTCGATGAACTCGCGGCCCGCCGTGAAGGCCTCGCCGCGGTGCCCGGTGCCGACGGCCAGCACGACCGCCAGGTCCCCCACCCGCAGATCCCCGACGCGGTGGGTGGCGGCGACCGCGACGACCCCCTCGTGCGCGGCGATCTCCTGCGCGACCTCTCGCAGCACGGCGGGCGCGCTGGGGTGCGCCGAGTACTCCAGGGCGGTCACGTCGCGCCCGCCGTCGTGGTCGCGCACGACGCCGGTGAACGTGACGACACCGCCGACCCCGGGCACCGACACCGCGGCCGTCACCTCGTCGACGCTGAGCGGGGTCTCGCGCAGTTCGGCGAGACAGACGCGGCCGGGTCGCGAGTTCTCGTCCCGGGGCTCCTCGCCGTGGAGGCCGTGGAGGCGGTCCGCTGCGTTCATCAGATCAGGCTCCCTCGTCGCTTGCGTCGCCGCACGATCGCGGCGGTGCCCACCACCGCCACCGCGGCGCTGGCCGTGCCGACGGCCGCGTCGCGGCGCAGGGCGAGCAGGCCCCGGTCGCGGCGGATCCCGTCGAGCATCACCTGCAGGCAGGTCTCGTTGTCGTGGACGGCGCGCCAGCCGACCGCCTCCAGCGGCTCGGCCGAGACGAGCCACGGATAGCGCACGTAGTCGAGGTCGACGCCGGAGGTGTTGAGCACCCCCGCGGCGTGCAGCCGCCGCGCGGTGGCCAACGCGACCGCGGCCGGCAGCTCGAGGCGGCGCTTGCCGCTGACGAGTTCGACCCGCGCCTGCGAGATCGACCCCGGGGCACCGACGGTGACGACCGGCCCGAGACCGCCGTCCGGGCCGTGGCCGACGACGCACATCACCGCGGCGGCCAGGTCTTCGACGTGCACGAACTGCCACCGCGGCGAGCTGCCGGAGAGCACGAGCAGCCGCGGCGACTCGAAGTGCCGGCTGATCGTCGTGTCGACGCCGGGGCCGACGACCGCTGCGGCCCGGACCACGCTGACGCGCAGGTCGGGGCGGGCCCGCCGGACCGCCTCCAGTTCGGCCTCGACGACGAGGAGGTCACCGGTCAGTCCCCCGTCGTCGCGGGCGTGCAGCGGCGCCTCCGGCGGGATCGGCACGGGATTGGTGGCGCGGGCCCCGTACACCCGGGCCGAGCTGACGACGACGAGGTGCCCGCCCTCGGCGGTGGCGTCGGCCGAGGCCCGCAGCAGCTCGACGAGCGCGGCCCGCCGGACCGCGGTCGCGACGGCGAGGTCGCGGTGCAGGTCGGTGCTCAACGCGACGTGCACCACCACGGGGCTCGTGGCCGGGGAGTCGGGGTGCGAGCCCGCCGGGTGCTTGGCCGCTTTCGCCCCGTTGGACGGTCCGAGGCCCGGGGCACGCAGCCGGGTGGACACCGCCTCCACGCCGAACCGGTCTCGGCCCAGCCGCACGATCTCGCGCGCGATCCGCCCGTCGACCCCGCGCACCGACAGCTCGGCGTTCAGCACACGCAGCGAGATGGTGCCGGTGTCGGCCCCGTCACCGGAACTCACAGGCGTCCTCCCGTTGTTGTTCTCGTAGCGTCGTGTGCACGGAGCCGGAGTCTCGCCCCGTGACCCCACCGTCACGAGGTCCGCGACTGCGCCCGTCCGTGCATCCATCGATGTGCTGCGCGCTATCCCGTCGTGGATATCGTCTAGTCACATCCTGTCAGCAACCCGGACACGAGTTCACAACCCAAGGAGACGGACGTGTCGTCCAGTCAGCAGCCAGGCCCCGACCCCGACGACCTGCGCCGCATGCTCGAGCAGTTCCTCGGCAGCGCCGACAACCCGGCCATGGCCGAGGCCATGAAGTCGATGGGCCTCGACAAGATCGACGAACCGACCATGCGGATGCTCGCCGGGCAGCTGTCCGCGATGTTCGCGGCGGAGCCCACCGACGGGCTCAACCTCGACCTCAGCACCGACGTCGCGCGCAAGACCGTGGCCGCCGGCGGCGACGCGGTGGTGAGCGCCACCCTGCAGCGCGGTGTCCACGATGCGGTCGGCGTGGCCGACCTGTGGCTGGAGGAGGTCACCGACTTCAGCCTGCCCGGCGCCACCGGCGTGGCCCTGAGCCGCGCCGAGTGGGTCGACCAGACGATGCCGATGTGGGGCCGTCTCGTCGGGCCGGTCGCGACCGCCGTCAACGACGCCATCACCGGGGCCATGCGCGCCCAGCTCGACAAGCTGACCGAGAGCGGCGAACTGCCCGAGCTGCCGGGGATGCCCGGGATGCCGGGGATGCCGGGGATGCCGGGCGGCGGCATGCCGGACCTGGGCGCGATGATGAACCAGTTCGAGCCGATGATGGCGCGGATGAGCAGCTCGATGTTCGGCGCGCAGATCGGCCAGGCCGTGGGCAACCTCGCCGGCGAGGTCGTCAGCGGCACCGAGGTCGGCCTCCCGCTGCTGCCGGCCGGCACGGTGGCGCTGCTGCCCGCGAATGTCGCGACGTTCGCCGAGGGCCTGGAGGTCGACGACGCCCAGGTGCTGCTGTACCTCGCGGTGCGGGAGGTGGCCCGCGCGCGGCTGTTCGCCGACGTGCCGTGGCTCGGCCCGCAGCTCGTGGCGGCGGTGCAGGCCTACGCGGCCGACATCTCCGTCGACACCGAGGGCATCGAGGCCAAGCTGTCGAGCATCGACCCGATGGACCCGCAGGCGATGCAGAACGCGTTGACCGGCGGCCTGTTCACGCCCGACCCGAGCCCCGCGCAGCAGCGGGCCCTGGCCCGCCTGGAGACCCTGCTCGCGCTCGTCGAGGGCTGGGTCGACGTCGTGACCGCGCAGGCCACGGCCCGGCACCTGCCGCAGTCGGCCGCGCTCGGGGAGGCCGTGCGGCGCCGACGCGCCACCGGCGGCCCCGCCGAGCACCTCTTCCACCAGCTCGTCGGGCTGCAGCTGCGCCCCCGCCGGCTGCGCGACGCCGCGAACCTGTTCGCCGCGCTCGAGAACGCCGGCGACGCCGCCACGCGCGACAAGGCCTGGGGGCACCCCGACATCGCGCCCACCAGCGAGGATCTCGACGACATCCTCGGTTACGTCGAACGCGTCACCGGCCGACGCGGCGGCGCCGGTCGAGGTGCCGCCGGGGCTGCGGGTTCTGGCGGTGCTGCCGCGGCCGGGCTCGAGGAGGGCCGCGGCGAGGGCGGCGCGCCGACGGGAGACGGCTCGGCGCAGGAACCGACGCCGGCCACCTCCGCGGAGCCGGGCTCGCAGCAGCCTTCGGACGCCGACGACGGCTCGGCCGGGTCGACCGGGTCGGCCAAGCCCGCCGCGTCGGGGGGCTCGGGCGAGCCGGCGGGCGGTTCCGACTTCGCCGACATGGACGACATGGACGCAGCCCTCAAGCGCCTGCTGGACGAAGAGACCCGCGGCGACGACCCACGGTCGTGAGCGGCTCGCCGATCCCCCCTCCCGATCCCGACGGCGCGTTCGCGCGGCTGCGTGAGTCGGCGCTCGCGACGCTGACCGCCTGGGCTGCGCCCGACGCCGACCAGGAGGCGTTGCGCCGGCAGTACCTGCGTCACCTGCGCGACCACGAGGCGGCGTGCGCGCGCACCGGTCCGCCCGCGCACCTGACGGTCGGTGTCGTCGTGCTCGACGAGTCCGGCACGCGCACGCTCCTCGTGCTGCACGGCAAGGCCGGGCGCTGGTTCCAGCCGGGCGGCCACATCGAGGCCGACGACGCCGACCTGGCGGCGGCCGCCGCGCGGGAGGCGCGCGAGGAGACGGGCCTGCCCGGCCTGCGCCTCGACCCGACTCCGGTGCACCTCGACCGGCACCCCCTGCCGGCGGAATTCGGCACCTGCCGCGAGCACCTCGACGTGCGCTTCCTCGCGACCACTGCGACTCCCGACGCGCCCCGGGTCAGCGCCGAATCGCTCGACGTGCGTTGGTGGCCCGTCGACGACCTGCCCGAGGACGACGTCGCCGGACTCGTCGCCGCCGGCGTGGCCCGGCTCCGCGGCGGCCGGCGATGACCGCCTCCCGCGGGGCGACCGGCCCCGGTCCGGGCGCCGCACGACAGGTCCGCTCCCGCCGGAGCCGGCGCGGTCCGGGCTGGATGCCGTCGCAGCACGGCGCGTGGGCGATGCTGCTCGTCCCGTTCCTGGTCGGCGCCATCCGCTCGAACGGGGCGTGGATCCACCTGCCGATGCTGGCGTTCTGGATCGTCGGGTACTTCGCGTTCAACGCCGCCGCGCTGTGGGTGAAATCGGGGTTCAAGGCGCGCTATCGGCCTCCGGTGCTCACGTACGGCGCGGTGGCCGGCGCGCTCGGCGTGGGGCTCGCGCTCTGGCGCCCCGACCTGCTGTGGTGGGCGCCCGTCTTCGGGGTGTGTCTGGCGGTGAGCCTGCTGTTCTCGTGGCGGCGCCGGGAGCGGGCGCTGACCAACGACGTCGTGACGATCTTCGCGGCCTGCGTGTTCGGGCTCGTCACGTATCAGGCGGGATACGAGCCCGGCGGCACGATCCTCGCCGGGTGGCGCGCGATGGTCACGATCACCGTCGTCCTGTTCGCCTACTTCGTCGGCACCGCGCTGTACGTCAAGACGATGATCCGGGAGCGCGGCCGGGCCGGCTGGAAGGTGGCGTCCGTGGCCTACCACGGCGCGGTCACCCTCGCCCTCACCGCGCTCGTCACCGTGGCCTCGGCGCTGCCGCCGGGCATGCACCGCCGGCCGCTGGCCGTGCTGGCGGCGATCTTCGCGCTGCTCACCGCGCGGGCCTGGGCGCTGGCCGGGCGGTCGATCCGGCCGCTGTACATCGGGCTCGGCGAGATCGCCGTGTGCGCGGCGCTGCTCGCCGTCGTCTGGGTCTGGGGCTGAGCTGCCGGCTCAGACCGCGTGCTCGCCCCGCCCGTCCCGATCGGTGGACACGTCGTGGCCGTCGGGGCCGTCGTCGCTGATGTCGAGGTGGGCGGCAGCCGCGACGCCCTCGAGGTAGCCGCGGGCCCGCTCCAGCCGCGGGTAGGGCTCGAGCAACGCCCAGAAGTCCGGTCCGTGACCGGGCACCAGCAGGTGCGCGAGCTCGTGCAGCAGCACGTAGTCGAGCACCCAGCCGGGCATGCCGCGCACCTGCTCGGAGATGCGGATCGTGCGCGTCGCGGGGGTGCACGACCCCCACCGGCGGCGCTGGTTGCCGACCCAGGCCACGGAGGCGGGCCGGGCGCGTCCCTGCAGGTAGCGGGTCGACAGCCGGCGTGCGCGGGCCGCCAGCTCGTCGTCGCCGGGGGTGCGCCGGGCGCGGCGGGCCGCCAGCCGTTCCCGCATCCGCTGCACCCACATCCGCTCTTGGGCGCGGGTGAATCCGGCGGGGATGAGCACGACGAGCCGGCCGTCTTCTTCGTACGCGCTGACCGTGCGGCGGCGCCGCGCGCTGCGGCGCACCTCCACCGCAGGCTCGTTCGCCTGCCCGCTCGGGTGCTCGCCGGGGTGCTGGCTGCGCCGCTCGGCATGGTCGGATTCGCGCCACGCAGGGTTCACCGGCGCAGGATACCGATCGTTGCCGACGCCGCCGACACGGCACGCGCACCGGCGACCGGGTCGGACGGATGCGACACGACACCCCTGGTCACCGGCTCCGACATGCGCGCTCCGACGGAATCGCTGGTCTACTGTGGCCTGGTCCCGGGCCGCCTGGGGCGGCACGAATCGACAAGGAGATCCACAGACATGACCGACACCGGTGAGACCTACAAGGGCGAGTTCTACTGCGTGAAGTGCAAGGAGAAGCGCGAGGCGGAGGGCAACGTCGTCGAGACCAACGGCCGCCGCATGGCCAAGGGCAAGTGCCCCTCCTGCGGCACCAACCTCAACCGCATCCTCGGCAAGGCCTGAGGCAGCTCGCGGCCGGCTGGGGGGCTGGCTGCCGACGCCACGCGACGGCGGGCGGGTGGACGCTCCACCCGCCCGCCGTCGCGTCCCCGGGGGCTGTGGATAACCGGGACCACCGGTCGGTGGGCCGCGGCAGACTGCCCCCATGAGCCGGTCCCGTCTCGTCCTGCAGCCCCACGCCCGCCTCCTGCGCCGCGGTGGCGGCGCCCTGCAGATCGGGCTCGTCGACTCCGGCGTCGTCGTCACCGGGCTCGAGGAACACGAGATCGACCAGCTGCTGCGGCTTAGCCCCGCCTCCGAGGGCGACGACGTCGAGGGCCCCGAGCGGCCCGGGGTGCCGGCGGCCGCTTTGCTCGACTCCACGCGGGTGGCCGACGTCGTCGCGCTGCTCCGCGAGCGCCGGTTGCTCGTTGCGCGACCGACTCCGACGGAACGACTGCGGTCGCTGACCCCGCGACGGATCTGGGGTTTTCGCCCCGACGCCGCCGCCCGCACCGGCGCCTACGGCACCGACGACGACGGTTACCGGCTCCTCCTGGCGCGGTCTCGACGCCGCGTCGTCGTCGACGGGCACGGCCGTCTCGCCGCGGAGATCGCCCGCTGCCTGCGGGCCGGCGGCATCGGGCGCATCGACGTCGGCGCCGACGCTGCCGACGCCGCCGAGTTGGCCCTGCGCCGACGCGAAGAACGCAACCGGCGACGCGCCCGCCGCGGCGCCGGCAGCTCCCTCACATCCCCCAGCTCCCCCAGTTCGCCCAGTTCGCCCGGCTCCCTCGGGTCCGGCGAGCGGAGCCGCTCGTCCGGCTCGTCCGGCTCCCCGAACATCCCTGACACCCCCGACATCCCGGACGCCTCGGACACCCCGGACACCCCGGCGGCCTCGGACACCCCGGCGGCCTCGGACACCCCGGCGGCGGACGTCGACCTCGTCGTGCTGCTGGGTCACGGCGCCGTCGACCACCGGCGGGCGGAGCCGTGGCGCCGCCGCGACGTGCCGCACGTCCCCGTGGTCGTCGACGGCCCGGTGCTGCGGGTCGGTCCGCTCGTCGACGGGCCGGCGCCGTGCCTGCTGTGCCTCGACCTGCACCGCACCGACCGCGACCCGCAATGGCCACGAGTCGTGGCGCAACTCGACGACGGGAGGTCGCCGGTGGCGCGGGCCGCGGTCGACGCCGAGAGCGCGCTGCGCTCGATCGCGGCCGGGCTCACCGCGATGTTCGTGCACGCCCGCCTCGACGGGCAGCCCTGGCCGGCCGGTCTCACCGTCACGTACCGGCTCCCGTCCCCGGAGGCGGTGCATCACGTGTGGCACCCCCATCCTCGGTGTCGTGACTGTGCGGCCCGGGTGACAATGGCGTCGTGACCCAACTGCCACGACGAGCGATCGTCCGAAGCGCAAAGCTCGCCTCCCTGCCCCTGGGGGTCGCGGGTCGCGCCGCTCTGGGCGCCGGAAAGCGACTGGGCGGCAAGCCGGCCGAGGCGGTCGCCGCCGAACTGCAGGCCCGCACCGCCGAGCAGCTGTTCACGGTTCTCGGCGAGCTCAAGGGCGGCGCGATGAAGGTGGGCCAGGCGCTGTCGGTGCTCGAGGCCGCGATGCCCGAAGAACTGGCCGGGCCGTACCGCGCGACCCTCACCAAGCTGCAGGATTCGGCCCCGTCGCTGCCGACCGCGACCGTCCACGAGGTGTTGACCCGCGAGCTCGGCAACCGCTGGCGCACGAAGTTCGCGCTCTTCGAGGACCAGCCCACGGCCGCCGCCTCTGTCGGCCAGGTGCATCACGCGATCTGGAAAGACGGTCGCGAGGTCGCCGTGAAGATCCAGTACCCCGGCGCCGGCGACGCCCTCGTCGGCGACTTCCGTCGACTGTCGCAGGCCACCCGCGCGCTCGCGTCGTGGATCCCGGGCCTCGACCTCGGCCCGGTGCTCGCCGAACTCGTCGCCCGCGTGCAGGAGGAACTCGACTACGAGCTGGAGGCCGACCGGCAGCGCCGGTTCGGCGAGGCCTTCGACTGCGACGCTCACGTCTTCGTGCCGGCGGTCGTGCACCAGCGCGGCGCCGTCATCATCACCGAGTGGATGGGCGGCACGCCGCTGTCTCGGATCATCGCCGAGGGCAGCGACGCCGAGCGCTCGCAGGCCGCCACCCGATACCTGGAGTTCCTCGTCTCGGGGCCGCAACAGGCCCGGCTCCTGCACGCCGACCCGCACCCGGGCAATTTCCGGCTGCTGGACGACGGTCGTCTCGGGGTGCTCGACTTCGGGGCGGTGGCGCCGCTGCCGCAGGGGCTACCCGGGGCGATCGGCCGGCTCGTGAGCCTGGCCCTGCGCGGGGAGGCGGAGCCGCTGCTGGACGGGCTGCGCACCGAGGGATTCGTGTTGCCGTCCCAGGAACTCGACCCCGACCGGGTGCTGCGTCTCGTCACGCCGTTTCTCGAGGCGCTGCGCGTGCCCACCTACACCTTCCGCCGCGCCTGGCTGCGGGAGGTCACCACCGCACTGCAGGACCCGCGCGGCGAGCAGTGGCGCACCGGCATCCGGATGAACCTGCCGCCGGAATACCTGCTCATCCACCGGGTCTGGGCCGGAGGCATCGGCGTGCTGTGTCAGCTGGAGGGCGCGGTACCGGCCAGCCGGATCCTCGGCGAGTGGCTGCCTGAAGCCGATTTTCCGGCTCCGGAATCGACGGCCTGACGCAGGCTCCTGGTTGACCGCCGGCGTCAACACGCTCGGCGATTCGGTTTCCGGCGGCCGTTGCCGCCTACCGCTGGGAGCGGTCTACGGTCTCGCGCGCGGACCGCATGGCGACGAACGAGCGCAGCGGCCCTACCGCCTGAGCCTGTGCGTCGGCGGCAGTGACGACGGAGGTCACGTCGGCGCTGCGGCGCGCGGTCGACGTGTTGCGCGCCACGGCGAGACGGAGGCGATCGAGCGTGAGAACGGTGTTGGGTCGGGCGGGTGCAGGCATGCGCGTGGGTTCCCTCGATGACTGAATGTGGCGGCGTAGGGCGGCGTACCTACGGACGCGGTGCCGGCGCGCGGCCCCCGAACACCACGCGGAAAACTCAGAACCATGTCCCGGTACTGCATGACAGGTTATCCGGAGGCATATTTATGGCGCAATGCATGTCGTATCAATGTGATTCGCGATGTATCCAACAAGAGCGCATCAGTGTGACATCGCGCGGAACGGGTCGAGCCGAAGCGCTCGACCCGTCCCGATCCACGTTGGCTGCGATGTGCACCCTCAGCCCCGCTGCCAGGGCCCGCGAAGCCAGAGTTCTTGCTGGTGGCGGTCCTGCATAGCGATCTCGCGGGCGGGTCGGCTCGCCCGGGGTTCGGGAGGGCGTTCGGGCGCGGGCCGGCTGAACCGGGCCCAGAGATGGGTGAACATGTCGATCTCCAGAGGGAGAAGTTCGCACAGAGTTCTGTGCATCAGTATTGAAGGCCGCCTGAAGCGAGCCTCGGCGCAAGCAACCCACGTGGTCGTCTCGGATCGTGGTCAGGTATCTCGCGGTCGGAGGCCGCAACGAACCCGCCTCGGGCCACATCCCGGCGACCTCGTGACGGCCCGGGGATGTTTTCGGGTCACGCCACGTTCGGGTCAGGCGCGTTCGGGTCAGGCGCGTTCGAGTCAGGCGCGTTCGAGTCAGGCGCGTTCGAGTCAGGCGCGTTCGAGTCAGGCGCGTTCGAGTCAGGCGGCGTTCGGGTCACCGAGGCGGCTGCGCGCGGGCGTGCCGTCCTTGCGGGGTCGACCGCGCGGGCGCTTGCGCGCCACGACGCTCCCCTGCACGAACAGCTGTCCGCCCCAGACGCCCCACGGCTCCCGCCGCGCGAGCGCGCCGTCGAGGCACTGCTCCTGCAGCGGGCAGTGGCCGCACAGCGACTTCGCCCGCTCGACGTCCTCGGGACTCTCGGCGAACCACAACTCGCCGTCGTGCTCGCGGCACGGCAGCTCCGCGAGTGGATCGCTGGTGACGAGGTCGGCGACGCCGAACGTGTCGACTCCGCGCTCCGGTGCCCTCTGGGTCACGGTGGTCGTTGTCACGGGCGTCACCTCCTTCTCGCCGCGGTGGCGGCGGGTCGTCCTGGCGGGCGGTCTCGTCGAGGCCCCGGAGTTCGGGACCTTCGGGCGAGCGACTGCGCTGGTCATTACCTGCTCTTTCGGGCGGGTGCGCTGCCTCGCGGATGACGAAGGCCGCGGACCCTGGCGGGTTCCGCGGCCTGGAGGTGAACGGTCGAGCTAGACGATGCTCGACACTCGCGATCTCCTGCGAGCCGGGTCGAAACCCTTGGTCGTGTACGTGGTGTGGGCAAAAACGCTGCTGCCGGCGCCGAGCGACCAGCTGGCCGCGGTCGCCGTGGCCACCGACTCAGCGAGCTCGGCGGACGCAGCGATCTCGGCGGACGCAGCGATCTCGGCGAGCCCGGTGCGCTCGGCACCTGCCGGCATGGCCTGCGCCGGCGTGCGGTCGACGCGCTTTCGCGCCGTAGCCCCGGCGGGGCCTTCGGCCATCGGTGCGCGATCGAGCGAGGCGGGAGCGACGGGGGCCGGACGGTTCAGCGTCGGCAGGGAAATCGTGATCATCGGTCGCTCCTCCTCTCGGTGCATCATGAACGTCACAGGCGCTGCACGCAGGGCCGTGACCAGGACGGACCTTAGGCTAGGCGAGGCGGTCGCGGCGGTGCAACGTATTTATTCCGCGACTTCGCGCGGGCTCCTCGAACGAGACTCGACAGGAGGCGACGGTGACGACGATCGTCCCGATCCGCACGGGCACCATCCGTATCCGCCCCTCTCACCGTGCCGGCGACATGGGCCTGCCGGTGTGGCGGCGGCGGCTGACGATGCTCACCGACCGCGACTGGACGGAGCCGCTGCCGATCTAGACGTATCTCGTCGACCACAGCGAGGGCTTGATCCTGCTGGACTGCGGCGAGACCTCGCGCGCCGGCTTCTTCCCCTGGTGGCACCCGTTCTTCCGGTTCGCCTGCGACATCGCGATCGAGCCGGGCGAGGAGATCGGGCCGCAGCTGCGAGCGATGGGCATCGACCCCGGCCGGGACCTGCGGGCGCTGGTCCTGTCCCACCTGCACCACGATCACGCGGACGGCATGGAGCACTTCGAGGGCGCCCGGATCGTGGTGTCCCGGCAGAACTACGCGGCCTCGCGCGGCCTGCGCGGTGCACTGCTCGGGGCGGTACCCTCGCGCTGGCCGGCGTGGTTCGAGCCGGAGCAGATCGACATGCGTGAGCCAGGGGTGCCCGGGTTCGACGGGTCCGTGGCGTTGACCGACGACGGCACGGTGTTCGCGGTGCCGACACCGGGGCACATGCCCGGGCACCTGTCGCTGGTGGTCCGCACGCCGAAAGTCACGTACTTCCTCACCGGTGACGCCACCTACGACGAGGATCTGTTGCGGCGTCGCATCGTCGACGGGCCCGCCTCCGACATCGGCGAGTCGCTGCGCACGATGGACGCCATCAGCACGTTCGCCCGGTCCGAGCCCACCGTGCTGCTGCCCGCCCACGACCCGCTCGCCCACCGGCGGCTCGATGAGCGCCGCGTCCTGATCGACGCGTGACCAGCCGACGGGAGCCGCGCCACCCGTGCGAGGGCGGGGCCGGACCGCCTCCTCAGCCGTCGGCCTGGACGGCGCCGACGACGGCCTCGCCGCGTAGCACGGCCAGCACCGCTTCGCCGTGCTTGGCCAGCTTCGTGCCGCTCACGCCGCTGATGCGGGCGAGGTCGGCGAGGTCGGCGGGTTCGCGCTCGGCGATGGCCACGAGGGTGGCGTCGGTGAAGACGACGAAGGCGGGCACCTTGGCGCGGCGGGAGACCTCGAGCCGCCACGCCCGGAGCCGGTCGAAGGTCTGTTCGTCGTAGGCCGGGGGGCAGTCCGCGCAGCGGCCGATCTTGCGTGCCGCGGCGTCGGACAGCTCGGCACCGCACCCGCGGCAGCGCGCCGGCACCCTCGGGCGTTCCGCCCGGCCTCGGCGACTCTGGCCGCCGGCCGAGGGCGCCGCGGCTCGCTCTGGGCCGCGCACCGACTCCCCGAGGATGCCCACGGCCGGGGCGAGAAACCTGGACGGCACCCGATTGGGTCGCCCCCCGGCCGCGCGGGCCGCCGCCCACGACAGGGTGAGGTGTCTGCGGGCGCGGGTGAGGCCGACGTACAGCAGGCGGCGCTCCTCCTCGATCTGCGCGGCACCCCGCGCCATCGAGATCGGCAGGAGGCCGTCGCTCGCGCCGACGAGGAAGACCGCGTCCCATTCCAGGCCCTTCGCGGCGTGCAGGCTGGCGAGGGTGACGCCGTCGACGCGGGGGGCGTGGGCGGCCGCGGCACGTTCCTCGATCTCGCCGATGTAGTCGCGGAGCCTGGCCTGCGGGTTGACGCGGCACAGGTCCTCGGCGAGCCGCACGAGCGCGGTGAGCGACTCCCACTGCTCGCGGACCGCACCCCGGCCGGTGGGCGGCGTCGGGGTCCAACCGGCGCCGGTGAGCACGTCACCGACGAGCCGGGGCAGCGGCGTCGTCCCGTCGTCGGAGCGGGCCGCACCCCGCAACAGCACGACGCCGCGACGCACCTCCTGGCGGGCGAAGAACCGCTCACCGCCGCGCACGAGATAGGGGATGTCGGCGGCTGCGAGGGCCGCTTCGATCGCCTCCGACTGACTGTTGGTGCGGTAGAGCACGGCGATCTCCGCCGGCGGCACACCAGCGGAGATCAGGCCACCGATGGCGGCGGCCGTGCCCTCGGCCTCCGCGTCGTCGTCGTCGTAGCGGCGTAGCTCGGGCTGCGGACCTGCCGCGTTCACGGCCGTCAGCTCGACGCCGGCGTGGGCGCCCCGACGGGTCGCGATGACCGTGTTGGCCAGGCCGACGATCTGCGGGGTGGAGCGGTAGTTGCGCACGAGTCGCACGGTGCTGGAGCCGGGGTGGCGGCGCGGAAAGTCGAGCAGGTGGCGCGGAGAGGCGCCGGTGAAGGAATAGATCGTCTGCGCCGGGTCACCAACGACACACACGTCTGTGCGGTCTCCGACCCACAGGTCGAGCAGACGCTGCTGCACGGCGTTGACGTCCTGGTACTCGTCGACTACGAAATGGCGGTACTGCTCGCGAATGCGGGCCGCGATGTCGCCGCGCTCGCGCAGGATGCCGACGAGCAGCAGCAGCACGTCTTCGAAGTCGATGACGCCGCGCTCGGCCTTCACCTGCTCGTACTCGGCGATGAGTCGGGCCATCGCGGTGACGTCCATGCCCGGCGGTTCGCGCCGGGCCGCGCGGGCCGCCTCCGGATAGGTCTCGTGGGTGAGCATGCCGACCTTGGACCACTCGAGTTCGGCCGCCAGGTCGCGGATCGCGGCGCGATCGAGCCGCAGCTGCAGACGACCGCCGGCCTCGGCCACAAGGGCCGCCTTGTGCGCGGCGACCTCCGGGGCGGCTCCCCCGACGGCCTGCGGCCAGAAGTAGTGCAACTGCCGCAGGGCGGCGGCGTGAAAGGTGCGGGCCTGCACGCCGCGGGCGCCGAGTTCGCGCAGCCGCGTGCGCATCTCCCCCGCCGCTCGGGCCGTGAACGTCACGGCGAGCACGCGCTGCGGCACGAGCATGCCCGCGGCGACGCCGTACGCGATGCGGTGGGTGATCGCGCGCGTCTTGCCGGTTCCCGCGCCCGCCAGCACGCACATGGGGCCGAGCGGCTGCTCGGCGACCGCCCGCTGCTCGGGGTCGAGCGCGGCGAGCAGGCTGTCGGGGTCGGCGGTGCTCGTCGTGAGCCGTTCGACCGGCATGCCGGGCCCAGCCGGGGCGACCGGAACCGCCGGCGCGACGGGCGTAACCGGCGAGCCCCGTAGGGGCGCTGGATTGCCGGTCGGGCGGGAGTCGGGTCGCTGGGCCATCACCGGCGATCCTCTCAGAGCGCCCGGGCCGACGCGCGCACGGCGCGGCTTGCCCGCCGGACGACCCGATGCGCGGTGACCGCACCCGCGCAGCAGATCTCGGGGGGCGTCACTGCCTCCGATGGAACGGCTGGGAACGGCTGGGAACGGATGGGAACGGCTGGGACGGTCGCCTCAGCGTCCGCTGCTCGGCGGGCCGTCGAGGTGCGAGGCGTCGGGGCGGTGGAACGGCACTTCGCGCTGCGGCGTCAACGGCTCCCCGAACCACCCCTCGATGAGGCGGCGCGCGATCGACAGGCGCCCGGGCAGGCCCAAGGTGCCGTCGGCGACGACGGCGCGCAGCTGCTCGCGGGTGTACCACTCCGCGGCGGCGATCTCCCCGTCGTCGATGCGCAGGTCCGCGGTGCCGGCGCGGGCGGTGAAGCCGAGCATGAGGGAGGCCGGAAACGGCCAGGGCTGGCTGCCGACATACTCGATGTCGTCGACGGCGAGGCCGACCTCCTCGGCGACCTCGCGGGCGACGGCCATCTCGAGTCGCTCTCCCGGCTCGACGAAACCCGCGAGCACGGAGCGGCGGTTCCGCGGCCACGCGGGTGCTCGGGCGAGCAGAAGGCGGTCGTCGGGATCGGTGACAGCCATGATGACGGCCGGGTCGCAGCGCGGATAGTGCTCGGAGCCGTCGGCCTCGCAGCGCCGCACCCACCCGGCGTGCGTGGCGACGGTGGGCGCGCCGCAGCGCGGGCAGCACGGGTGGTTGCGATGCCACCCGGCGAGCGCCTGAGTGGTCAGGTATGCCTCGAGCTCTACGCCGGGAAGGCGGTGCCCGATGTCGCGCAGCCCGAGCCGCACGGGTTCCGCGGCGCCGGGCGCGCCGGACGCTCCCGCAACGTGGCCGGGCTCGCCGGGTTCGCGCGGCTCATCGGTGACGACGGCGACCCAGGCGGAGCCGGTGTCGTCACGACCGAGGAAGAACGCGAGCCCGGGGTGCGGATAGGCGGAGCCGGGTCGCAGGGCGAGACGCGTGCTCCTAGCCGCTCCATCGAGTGAGGTGTCGATGAGGGCCCCGTCGGAGGACCAGTCGACAACGCGGGTGGCGGGGTCGGCGAGCAGGTCGGCGATGAGGCCCTCGCGCAGCCGTTCGTCGGCACAGCGGTCGAGGTAGGCCGTCCACGGCTGGGGAACCATATGCGTCACACTCCCACACGACGCGGGCCGGCCACGTCGGCGCCCCGCCCGCGCGGTGAGCGTGCGTGCGAGCGGGACATGGATACCGTGGGGCGGTGACACGTTCGGCCTGGACCCTCGCGGCGCTGGCGGATGCCGCCGTGCCCGGATTGCGACCGCACCTCGTCGAGGAGCTGGTCGACCGCGTCGGGGAACGCTTCCGGGTGGGGTTCATCGAGGGCGCCGAGGGCGGTCGCTGGGTGGTGCGGGTGCCGACGGACGCGGTGGCCACGGCGCAGCAGGAGGAGTCGTTCGCCCTGGCGGAGATGCTCACCGGGCGACTGCCGTTCGCGGTGCCGGAGATCACCGGCGTGGCGCCGCTGCGGGACGGGCGGCGCGCCGTCGTCTACCCGCTCATCACCGGGCGCTGCGTCGACTTCACGTTGCTGCCCCCGGGACCGGGGCTGACGGCCGGCATCGCCGCCGCGATCGCCGCTGTGCACAACCTGGACCGGCGCTTGTTCGAGGAGGCGGGGGTGCCGGCTTACGAGGCCGACGACCTGCGGCGGCGCCGGCAGTCGGATGTCGACCGTGGTGCTGCGACGGGATTGGTGCCGACGGGCTTGTTGGCGCGCTGGGAGCGGATGCTCGACGACGTGTCGTGGTGGCGGTTCGCGCCGTCCCCGGTGCACGGACGGCTGCAGGACGACCACGTGTTGCTGCGTTTCGGCGACCCGGCGGACACGGCCAGCGCGCAGGTGGTCGGCATCACGAGTTGGGAGAACGCGCAGATCGCGGACCCGGCTCAGGACCTGGCGGCGCTGCTCGCGTTGTGCCCGTCGGACGCGGTGGACACGGTCGTCGAGGCCTACGCCGGGGCGCGGCACGAACTCCCCGACCCACACCTGGCCGACCGGGCCAGGCTGTTGGCCGAGCTGGAGTACCTCACGGAGCTGTTGACGGCGCGGCGGCTCGGCGACCGGCGGCACCTGACGCAGGCGACCGAAGCCCTGCGCCGCCTCGACGATCTGGTCTCGATGGGGCACGGCGGCAATCGCAGCGGCACGGCCGTGGACCGGCTCCCGGTGGATTTCGAGCCGGATCCCTCCGGCGCCGATGAGCTGTATCAGGCGGGCGGCCCGACCCGGCGCCTCGGCGAGCACGGCGTTGTGCACGAAAAGCCGGGCAGGGCCGGTCAGCAGTCGCAGGCGACAGCTGCACCGGGCGAGCCGCAGGTGCCGGGCGAGCCGCAGGTGCCGGGCGAGCCGCAGGTGCCGGGCGAGCCGCAGGTGCCGGGTGGCGAGGTCACGCCGGAAGCAGCATCGACGGCGGCGCGGGAGCCCGAGTCTCGGGAGGATTCGGGGGATTCGCCGTCCGACTCCGAGTGGAATGACCGGGAGGCGACAACTCCGCTGCCCGTGAGCGCGGCCGACCGCGCGGAGACGTCACGACCGCATGGGCCTACCCCGACGGCTCCGCTGCCGATCGCGCGCGACCAGGCGAGCGACGAGGCGAGCGAGCACATCTCCGCGGCGGACCGCGAGGACGAATCGATCGACCGCCCCGAGACGGTCGAGACCGGCGCCCGGACAGCACCGTTCCCGGCCGTCTCGGACGAGCGCGATGGATACGGGAGCGTCGAACTCGAAGCGACCGTGACGGCACAGCCCGACGTCCCCACCGAACCCGACCTCTCGACCGAACCCACCACCACGGCCGAACCCACCAACACGGCCGAACCCACCACCACGGCTGAGCCCGACGTCCCGACCCAGCGCGCCGTGACAACGACATCGAGTCCTCGCGGCGAGGCGGGGCCGGCCGAGCCCTCGCCGGTACTACTCGACGACAACGGGACGGTCGAGCCTTCCTCGGACCGGGACTCACCTGGCCCGACGGATCGCGACGAGCGGCACGAGACGCATGGAGTTCGAGAGGCGTATCGCTCGCGCCAGGCCGACGTCGTGCTACCGGCGGATTCGGGCGTCGAGATCGGCTACGAGGACGACGACATCGTCCCGGTGGTCGACGAGCCCGACACCGCGCCGACGGATCTCACCAGCGAGCACGCCCCAACAGCTGCGTCGACCGAGTCGCCCGACTCCGCCGCGTCCGGGCCCAGTCCACGACACCAGGACCGCGGGCACATCGGTCACATCGAGCAGGTCGAGCAGGTCGAACAAACCGAGTACGTCGAGCAAGCCGACCGCGTCGATCAAGCCGGGTACGTCGATCAAGCCGGGTACGTCGAGCACGCTGAGTACGTCGAACAGATCGACGTCGTGGAGCACGCCGAGGCGGCGCCCCGTGACGACCCGGACCACGTAGCCGATGATCAGCACGACGTCCACGACGTCCATGACGACGAGCCGCCCCGTCCGCTGACCCGGCTCGAGTTGGCCGAACAGCGGGCAGCCAACCGCCGGCGCATGTCCGCCGACCCACGGCAGTCCGATCGACGCCTCCAGCAACGGCCACGCTCCCCACGACGGGGGCGCTGACGGAAGTCGCGGGGCGCGCTGACGGTCACTGACGAGGCGCTGACCGACGCCGACCGACGCCCGCAGACGCCCGGAGTCCGCGCAGTGTCCGGACAGCCGGAACGGTCACCTAGCCATCGGGCTCACCCCCTGTTCGCAGGGCAGCCACGTACCGTCGCAGATCGTGCTCGGCGTCCTGCGCGCGCGGCGGGTACACCGTCTGGCCGGTCGCCGCGTGGTAGAATGCGGCCGCCACGTCGTCGAGGGCCAGTCCGGCCAAGCGGGCATAGGCGAGCCGGTAGGCGCTCAGCTGCAGCGTGCGTGCCCGCAACCGGTCTGCAGTGGTCGGTCGCGACGACTTCCAGTCGACGATGACGACGCCCCCGGCGTTGCGAGGATCCGGGAAGACCGCGTCGATACGTCCCCGCAACGGCACCCCGTCGATGACGGTCTCGACAGGCAACTCGACGGCGACCGGCTCCCGGGACGCCCATTCGCTCGCGAGGAACCGTGCCTTCGCCTGCTCCAGGTCGGGGCCGAGTTCGTCGTCCGCCGAGCCGGGCAGGTCGTCGAGGTCGACGATGGAGGCCTTCCCGTAATGCTGCTCGATCCACCGGTGCAGCTGGGTGCCGGCCCGGCGCCCGCGAGACGGCCTCGACGGCACAGGGCGGCGAAGGTCGGCCACGAAGCCGTCGGGGTCTTCCGCGTAGCGCACCAGCTGCGACGTGGACAGGTGCCCCGGCATGAGTCGGGCCGCCTCGTCGTCGAGCTCACCGACGGCACCGGGCTCGCCGGGCTCACCGAGGTCGCCGGGTCCACCGGGTCCACCGGGTCCACCGGGTCCACCGGGTCCACCGGGTCCACCGGGTCCACCGGGTCCACCGGGTCCACCGAGATCACCACGATCGCCAGCCGTCTCGCGGCTGCGTGCCCGCCGGTCCAGCTCTCGCCGTTCGATGAGCAGGTCCGCCTCGCGCAGGAGAGCGTCGGTCTGCTCATCGAACTCGTCGCCCACGGCCGGCGGCGGCGCGTCGCCGGAGCGGTGTCGGCGAACGAGGCCAGCCGCCGCGACATGGACTGCGGCCCGCCCGGCATCGTCGTTCGAGACGGGCCACAACGCCACGGGGGCGCTGTCCTGCAGTGGGTTGGCGATCGACGGATCGTTGGTCGCGGGCATCTCGACCCAGTCGAGCATCTCGACCTCGGTCGAGACGGTGTCGAGCAGCTCGGTCAAGAAACGCGAGGTCACCCTGGGGCTGCCCGCTTCGGCCCAGACGGACGCCGACAGGAGCACTTCGTGCCGGGCCCGCGTCAGCGCGACGTAGGCGAGCCGTCGTTCCTCCGACAGCGCGTGGCGCCCGCCCTCTTGCGCGAAGTCGTCCAGCTCGGCCTCCAGATCGTTCATCGTGGCGCTGGACCGCCAACCGAGCACGGGCAGCGCCGCGGCGTCACCTCGCAGTTCGTACGGAATGCGGTCGAGCCCGGTGACCCACCCGCGGTCCTTGGGCGGCCCGAGCACCCAACGATCTCCCTCGGGGGTCGACCGACCGAACCGGTACGACGGGAAGGAACCCTCGAGCAGCCCCGGGATCGCCACCACGTCCCACTCGAGTCCTTTGGCCGCGTGCACGGTCAGCACCTGCACGCAGTCGTCACTGGCGTGTGAGGCCGGGGTCTCCAACCCTCGTTCCTCGCTGCGAGCCACCTCGAGCCACGCAAGGAAACCATCGAGCCCGGGCCGGTCGGCGGCCGCCTCGAAATCGCGGGCGACGTCGGCGAAGGCGTCCAGATGCACTCGAGACGTCGCCCAGTCGGCGCCCGGACGGGCGGCGACCTCCACGTCGAGGCCGAGGGCCTCCTCGGCGACCCGCACGATGTCGGACAACGGCTGATCAGCGGCGCGCCGCACCACGGCGATCGCCGACTCCAGCTCGTGTAGGCGGCTGCGAGCCGGTGCCGACAACCACTGCCCGTCCGGCCCCGTCCACCCCGGCGGCGGGAGCCGGTGCACGGCCTCGATGATGCTCGGCGCGTCGTGCACCTCCCCCACCGGAACCTCGATGGCCTCACGTGCCTCACGTGCCTCAGGTGCATCAGGGGCCGCTTCCGCCGTGTCTGACCTGCCCCTCTCGCCCGACTCGTCCGGCTCGGCGGGCGTTCGCGGCGAGCGGTGCAGGCGTCGGGTCCAGGCGGCGAGTGCGTCGAGGTCGGCGGCGCCGAGGCGCACCGCGGGACCGGTGAGCAGCCGCATCAGCATGTCGCCGCGGGCGGGGTCGGCCGCCACCCCCAGCAGGGCGTGCAGGTCGCCGACCTCCGGAGTGAGCAGCAGACCGCCGACGCCGACGACCTCCACCGGCAGCCCGCGATCGCGCAGGGCGTCGACGACCGCCGGAAACTGGGCCCGCCGTCGGCACAACACCGCGGCGCTCGCGCCCGACCGGCGCCCGTCGGCGTCGGAGGCCCACCAGCGTTGGGCCACCCAGTCAGCCACCCGCTGTGCCTCCTCCACGTGCGTCAGTTCGCGCGACGCCCAGAGCCGCCCCGGCCCCGCAGCCGGGGCCGGCACGAGTCGCGCCACGTCGACGGGCGACCCGCGACGCAGCGGCTCCGCGAGCGTGTTGGCGGCGTCGAGGATCGCCACGTCGTTGCGCCAACTCGTCGACAGCGGGAGCGTCGGCACCCCGCGGCGGCCGGCCCCGAACCGTTCGGTGAAGGCCGACAGGGTGGTCGCGCTCGCCCCGCGCCACCCGTAGATCGACTGGTTGGGGTCTCCGACCGCCATGACCGGCACCGGGTCGGACGCGGCCGGGTCGGCGAACAGCGACTCCAGGAGCCGGAGTTGGGCCTCGCTAGTGTCCTGGAACTCATCGAGCAGCACCACCGTGTGCCGGGCGCGCTCGGCAGCGGCGACGTCCGGGTAGCGCTGCACGAGCCGCGCGGCGAGCGCCATCTGGTCGGCGAAGTCGAGGCAGTCCCGGCGACGCTTCAGCGCGGCATACCGCTCCAGCAGCGGCAGGATCGCTCGCTGGCCACGGGCGTGCGCGAGCAGCGCCGCCACCTGCGCCGGCACCCCGCGACGACGACCTCCGAGGGGCAGCCCGGCCACCCGCTCCCCCAGGCCCGACAGCACGGCCTCGACGTCGGCCGGCGCACGCAGATGCTCGGCCAGTTCGGCGCTCAACGCGAGCACCGCCTGGGTGATCGTCGACTCGGCGGCGTCGAGGCCGTCGAGATCGCCGTCGTACGTGGTCACCGCCTCGTGAGCCAACTGCCAGGCCGCGGCCTGGGTCAACAGTCGCGCATCGTTCTCGACCCCGAGCCGCAACCCGTGGTCGCGCAACAGCCGCCCCGCGTAGGCGTGGTAGGTCGAGATCGTCGGCGGTTCCGCGGTCGTCAGCCCCGATGCGCCCGGTGCCTCGGACGACCCGGGCAACTCGGATGGCCCGGACGGCCGCTCGTCGACGGCCGCCCCCGGCGCCTCGGCGGCAGGCGTCCACAGGCCGGTGGTCTGCAGGCGTCGCAGCCGACGTTCGATGCGCTCAGCGAGTTCCCCGGCTGCCTTACGCGTGAACGTCAAGCCGAGGACCGAGCGCGGCGCGACGTGCCCGTTGGCCACCAGCCACACGACCCGGGACGCCATCGTCTCGGTCTTGCCCGAGCCCGCGCCGGCGACGACCAGCATCGACGCGGGAGGGTGCTCGATGATGCGGGTCTGTTCCGGGGTCGGCGGCGGCTGCCCCAGCGCCCGCGCGATCGCGTGCGCACCGGCGCCGGTCACAGCATCCACCTCGTCGCCAGCAACGGGCAGGAGTCGGCCGCAGGGCAGGTTCGACAGCTCTCGGAGAGCCGGGCCTCGAAGCGATCCGCGGCCATGCCCTCGGCAACCTGTGCCAACAGGTTCTCCGCCCACCCCGGTTCGGGGTCGCGGTCCAGCGAGTCCTGCACCTGCAGGGTCACCTGGGCGCCCGCCGCACGCCCCAGCTGGAGCAACGCGGCACCGGCGGAGTCGGCGCCGTGCGCCGCGAACGCACCCCGGTTCACGGCCACCTGGTAGGCGCCCAGCTGCGGCAACCGCGGGACCTCCGCGCGAGTCGGTTTGCCGGCTCCGGTCTTCAGATCGACGACACGCAGCCGGCCTTCGGAGTCGCGCTCCAGCCGGTCGACCCGACCGCGCACGGTGGCGCGCCCGACCTCGACCGCCGTCGGCAGTTCCCGCCCGACGACCTGCCACCCGTCGTTGCGCGCCTGCGCGTCGTAGCGGGCGAGCCGGCTGAGCATCGAGCGCGCCAGGTCGTACTGCCGCCGCACGAGCCACCCGTCGCCGAGCCCGAGGCGGGCCCACCGCGCTTCCAGCGCCGTGTGCAGCGCCGACTCGTCGCCGTTGTCGACCTCGGCGGCGATCTCGTGCACGAGGTTGCCCACCGCGACCGCCGTCGACTCGTGGGTCGACTGGCCTCCGCACGAGGTGAGGAACCAGCGCAGGCCGCACCGCGTGAACGCCTCCACCCGGGACGGCGAGACCGACACGTGCTCGCCGGCCGGACGCACCGGGCGGTCGTCGGTCACCTCGTGCCCCGCCCACCACCGATCGGGATCCGCGGCCGCCACCCCCGCCTCCGCGAGCCGGGAGAGCCGCTCGGCCAGCGCGGCCCGCACCCGCTCGTCGGTCTCGGTGAGGAGCCGGCGGCGCAGATCGGCGACCACGCCGCTCTCGGAGAAGGGGCGTTGAGCCGGGGCCGTGGCGCGACGGGTGTCGGGGTCGTCGACGGGGTCGATCACGTCGAGGTAGGCCGACGGCCGGGTCTCCTCGTCGCGGACGGCGGTCACGACGAGCCGTTCGGTGGCGCGCGTCACCGCGACGTACAGGAGCCGCGCCTCGTCGTGACGCACCCGCCGAACGCGGTCGGCGTCGGCCTCGGTGTCGCGGCCATCGAGGACGTCGAGCAGTCGAGGGATCTGCAGCGCGGAGCCGCGTGGCCGCAGATCGGGCCACACGCCGTCCTGCACGCCCGCGAGGACCACCGTGTGCCACTCGCCACCGACCGCCCCGGCCGGGGTGGTCAACGTCACCTCCCCGGCGCGCGCCCGGCGCGCCGCGAGGCTGTCGGCCGCGATCTCCTGCTCCGCGACGTGCTCGAGGAACCCTTCGGGGCGGCTTCCCGGCAGCCGCTCGACGTACCGTGCGGCGGCGTCGAACAGGGCGCACACCGCGTCGAGGTCGCGATCCGCCCGCGCCCCCGCCGGACCCCCGCGCAGGGCTTGGGAGCGCCACGTCCGCTCCAGCCCCAGACTCGACCAGATGGCCCACAGCACCTCGTCGACCTCGACCTGCGGACGCGCCCGGGGAGGGCCCGGCCGGTGCTGCGCCTGCGTCGTCTCCGGCTCCCCCGCCTGCTCGCGCTCGTGCGGCGGCTCCGGTGGCGCCAGGGCGG